>DASWHF010000018.1:0-79122 GCA_036393295.1 Acidiferrobacterales bacterium | reverse complement strand
AAGTCCGGCTCGCCGGCGCCGAGGCCGATGACGTCCTGGCCCTGGGCCTTGAGCTCCTTGGCGCGGGCGGTGACGGCCAGGGTGGGGGAGGGTTGGATGCGCTGGACGCGCGCCGAGAGCCGGATTTTCGCCACAGAATTGGAGTTCCTGATGAAAGAGTCGGATGTACGTTAATATACCCGCAAATCCCCGGTCCCCAAAAGTCATGAGCACGCGTTTCACCCTGGAGAGCCAGTTCCAGCCGGCCGGCGACCAGCCGGCGGCGATCGACGCGCTGGTCGCCGGCCTCACCGCCGGCGAGGCCTACCAGACGCTGCTCGGCGTCACCGGCTCCGGCAAGACCTTCACGATCGCCAATGTCATCGCGCGCGTGCAGCGTCCGACGCTGGTCATGGCCCCCAACAAGACGCTCGCCGCCCAACTCTATTCCGAGCTGCGCGATTTCTTTCCGCACAACGCGGTCGAGTACTTCGTCTCGTATTACGACTATTACCAGCCCGAGGCCTACGTGCCTTCGTCCGACACCTATATCGAGAAGGACGCCTCGATCAACGAACACATCGAACAGATGCGCCTGTCGGCGACCAAGGCGTTGCTGGAGCGGCCGGACGCGATCATCGTCGCGACCGTGTCGGCGATCTACGGCCTCGGCGATCCGGCCGCCTATCACGGCATGATCCTGCACCTCAAGGTCGGCGGCATCCTCGACCAGCGCGCGATATTGAAGCGCCTGACCGAGCTGCAGTACACGCGCAACGACGTCGAGCTGCACCGCGCGACCTTCCGGGTGCGCGGCGACGTGGTCGACATCTACCCGGCCGAGTCCGAGCGCCTGGCGGTGCGCGTCGGGCTGTTCGGCGACGAGATCGAGGCCCTGAGCGAATTCGATCCGCTGACCGGCGAGGTGGTGAACAAGCTTACGCGCACCACGATCTTTCCCTCGTCGCACTACGTCACGCCGCGCGAAACGGTGTTGGCCGCGATCGAGCACATCAAGGACGAGCTGCGAGCGCGCCTGGAGCAGCTGCGCTCGGTCGACAAGCTGGTCGAGGCCCAGCGCCTGGAGAGCCGCGCGCGCCTCGACATCGAGATGCTGCAGGAGGTCGGTTACTGCCCGGGCGTGGAGAACTACTCGCGTTTCCTGTCGGGGCGCGCGCCCGGCGAGCCGCCGCCGACGCTGATCGACTACCTGCCGGAGAACGCGCTGCTGGTGATCGACGAGAGCCACGTCACCATTCCGCAGATCGGCGGGATGTACAAAGGCGACCGCGCGCGCAAGGAGACCCTGGTCGAGTACGGCTTCCGCCTGCCGTCGGCGCTCGACAACCGGCCGCTCAAATTCGAGGAGTTCGAGGCGCTGATGCCGCAGACGATCTTCGTCTCGGCGACGCCCGGGCCGTACGAGCGGGGGCGCGCCGGCGGCGTGATCGATCTGGTGGTGCGGCCGACCGGCCTCGTCGATCCGCAGCTTGAGGTGCGGCCGGTCGCGACCCAGGTCGACGACCTGCTGTCGGAGATCCGCAAGCGCGTGGCCGTCGGCGAGCGCGTGCTGGTCACCACGCTCACCAAGCGCATGGCCGAGGACCTGACCGAGTATCTCAACGAGCACGGCGTGAAGGTGCGCTACCTGCACTCCGATATCGACACCGTCGAGCGCGTCGAGATCATCCGCGATCTGCGCGCCGGCGTGTTCGACGTGCTGGTCGGGATCAATCTGTTGCGCGAAGGATTAGATTTGCCTGAAGTCTCGCTGGTGGCGATCCTGGACGCCGACAAGGAGGGCTTCCTGCGCTCGGCGCGCTCGTTGATCCAGACCATCGGCCGCGCCGCGCGCCACCTGCGCGGCACCGCGATCCTGTACGCCGACCGCATCACCGATTCCATGCGCCAGGCGATCGACGAGACCGACCGGCGCCGGGCAAAGCAGGCGGCCTACAACCGCGAACACGGCATCACACCGCAGGGCATCGTCAAGGCGGTCAAGGACATCATCGAGGGCGTGCACTACGCCAAGCCGACGCGCGGCAGCGGCCGTGCGCGACTGCAGGCAGCCGAGGAGGCCGCGGAATACGCGGGGCTCGGCGCCGACGCGCTCGGCCGGGTCCTCGACAAGCTCGAAAAGCAGATGCATGCCCACGCCCGGAACCTCGAGTTCGAGCAGGCGGCGGCGTTGCGCGACAAGATCCAGGCCATCAAGGCGCGGAACCTGGGTCTGGTCGAAGGGCGGCGGTAATAGGCCGATCCGATCAACCCGCGGCGGCGGTCGCACAAACCCGGAGTTCCTTGACAGGTGTCGAGCCGCGGCGCCCGGCGGAGGTGAAATACTCGGCGCGCTGGCCCGGATCTGCTGGAAAATCGAAATGCCCCGCCGCTGTAGGGCGTCAACCCTGGACAATCGGAATATTCTGGCCGACGAACGGCGGCCGGAGTTGACCACAAGCGGTCGTCTATACTCTACCCACGGGATTGGGGTTTTAGCAGATCTCCAGGAGTTTCCTCTTTTTCGCCCTGCATGGAGTCGGGCGCGCGCGTATCGCCCTCCCGATGGCGCCGGGGTAACGGCCGAGGGCAATCACGAGTATCACGCCAGGCTGGCATACCGCGTGGGCTGTCGCGGCGGCGCTCGCACAGGCGTCGAAAACCGGCTCGAACCGACAATAACACCAACGCCCGAACACCGACGGCGGATTGGGGAGCGTAGGTGCCCGGCGTACTCCGGGCCAATGCAAAAGGAACATGTTGGGGGTAGTTATGAAAGATCAGTTCGGCAAGCGGTGGTTCGGCATACTGATTGCCGCAATCAGCCTGGTGGTGGCGACCGGAGCGGCGCCGGCGCCGCAGTCGACACAACAGTCGGCACAAAAGGTATTGACCTGGGCCGGCTGCGGCATCTCCAAGAACGCCTTCATGGCGGAAATGGCGACGGCCTACGAGGCCAAGACCGGCGTCAAGATCGATTTCAAGGGCGGCGGCGCGACCAAGGGCATCCGCCAGGTGTCCTCGCACGCGGTGAGCATCGGTGGCACCTGCCGGCACGTCGTGGAGGACGGCCGGACCAACATGACCATCCCCGAGGAGCGGCGCGTGCAACTGATCCCGGTGGCCTGGGACGCGCTGGCGGTCATCGTTCACAAGGACAATCCGGTGAGCAATATTTCGCTCAACCAGCTGCGTGACATGCTCAAGGGGCGGGTGACGAACTGGAAGGAGCTGGGCGGCAAGGACGCGCCGATCGAGCTGTACGTGCGCAAGGGCAAGATCTCGGGTGTCGGCCGCACGCTGCGCGAGATCGTGTTCGCCAATTATGAAGAAGACTTCGTCGCGACTCACGTCGTGGACTCGTCGGGTCCGCTGGAGCGCGCCATCCCGCAGAATCCGAACGGCGTCGGCGTCACCGGCATCAGCAGCGCGCGCAAGCTCGAGGGCGTCGCCAAGATCCTCAACCTCGAGGGCAAGGAGCCGAGCTACGAGGACATCAAGTCGGGCAATTACCTGCTCTACCGGCCGCTCTACATGGTCACCCACCTGCAGAACCCGGATCCCGAAGTGCGGAAGTTCATCAGCTTCGTGATGGGCCGCGAAGGCAAGCAGGTCATGCGCAGCGTCGGCACCGTGCCCTACGAGGACGCCATCGGCCTGTGGCTCAAGTACCTCGAGCAGCAGAACAAGGCCATGGCCAAGGCGCTCGCCAAGTACGACGAACCTGGCGCCAAGAAGTACTGATCATCCGGGGTTCCTGCGGCGCCGAAGAATCGGCCACGGGGGACACGGGGAGCACGGGGGTTATCTTGTCTCACCCCGTGCTCCCCGTGTCCCCCGTGGCTTCCTTGTCAGCATGAACGGTTGCACGGCGTGCGTCGTTAGCCGCCGACTTGAGCGCGCCTGCGGAGTTGTGCTATTTTGCGCAACTTCCGCAGGCGCGTAGCTCAGTGGTAGAGCACTACCTTGACATGGTAGTGGTCGGTGGTTCGATCCCACTCGCGCCTACCAATTAGACGTCGCCGCGTCCCGATCGGGCCCTGGAGCGTAACCAGGAACCCGGGGCGCCGGCTTTTGGAGTTGAACTTTACGCGGCCCCTCGTAACGGCCGCCACTGAAGAGGATGCGCCATGCCAGTCATCACCCTGCCGGACGGCAGTACCAAGACATTCCCCGCCGCTGTCACCGTCGCCGAAGTCGCCGCCGCCATCGGGCCGGGCCTCGCCAAGGCCGCGCTCGCCGGCAAGGTCGACGGCAAGCTGGTCGACACCTCGTATCGCATCGAGCGCGACGCCACGCTCGCCATCGTCACCGAGCGCGACCCCGAGGGCCTGGAGGTCATCCGCCACTCGACCGCGCACCTGCTCGCCCAGGCGGTCAAGGAGCTGTTTCCCGACGCCCAGGTCACCATCGGCCCGGTGATCGAGGACGGCTTCTACTACGACTTCGCCTACAAGCGCGGCTTCACCGAGGACGACCTGGCCGCGATCGAGGCCAAGATGCAGGAGCTCGCCAAAAAGGATTTCCCGGTGAGCCGCCAGGTCATGGCGCGCGACGCCGCGGTCGAGTTCTTCCGCGGCCTGGGCGAGGAGTACAAGGCCGAGATCATCAGCGGCATCCCGGCCGGCGAGGACATCTCGCTCTACCGCCAGGGCGGCTTCATCGACCTGTGCCGCGGCCCGCATGTGCCGTCGACCGGCAAGCTCAAGGCCTTCAAGCTGATGAAGGTCGCCGGCGCCTACTGGCGCGGCGACTCGCGCAACGAGATGCTGGCGCGCATCTACGGCACCGCCTGGCCCGACAAGAAGGCGCTCGACGCCTACCTGCACCGCCTGGCCGAGGCCGAAAAGCGCGACCACCGCAAGCTCGGCCGGGCGCTCGACCTGTTTCACTTCCAGGAAGAGGCGCCCGGCATGATCTTCTGGCACGACCGCGGCTGGCGCATATACCAGACGATCGTGGGCTATATCCGCGCCCTGTTGCGCGCCAACGGCTACCAGGAAGTGCACACGCCGCAGGTGCTGGACCGCTCGCTGTGGGAAAAATCCGGACACTGGGACAAGTTCCGCGACGACATGTTCACCACCGAGTCGGAGAAGCGCCACTACGCCATCAAGCCGATGAACTGCCCGGGCCATATCCAGATCTACAATCAGGGCTTGAAGAGCTACCGCGACCTGCCGCTGCGCCTGGCCGAATTCGGCTCCTGCCACCGCAACGAGCAGTCCGGGGCGCTGCACGGGCTGATGCGGCTGCGCGGCTTCGTCCAGGACGACGCGCATATCTTCTGCACCGAGGACCAGATCCAGGCCGAGGTCGCGGAGTTTATCGATCTCCTCCACAAGGTGTACGCCGACTTCGGGTTCCGGGAGATCCAGTACCGGCTGTCCACCCGCCCCGCCCAGCGGGTTGGCTCGGACGCGAGCTGGGACAAGGCCGAGCACGCCCTCGAACAGGCCCTCAACGCCAAGGGTCTGGATTGGCAATTGCAGCCGGGGGAGGGGGCTTTTTACGGCCCCAAGATCGAGTTTTCCCTGAAGGACAGCATCGGCCGGGTCTGGCAGTGCGGGACCATCCAGGCCGATTTCTCCATGCCGGGGCGCCTGGACGCCCATTACATCGCCGCCGACGGCTCCAAGCAGGTGCCGGTCATGCTGCACCGGGCGATCCTGGGCTCCCTGGAGCGCTTCATCGGCATCCTGATCGAGGAGCATGCCGGGGCCATGCCGGCCTGGCTGGCCCCGGTCCAGGCGGTCTGCCTGACGATCACCGACCGCCAGGCCGACTACGCCCGGGGGGCGGAGGAATCCTTGAAAAAACAGGGCTTCCGGGTCGAATCGGACTTGAGAAACGAGAAGATCGGCTTTAAAATCCGCGAGCATACAATTCAGCGCATCCCTTACCTGCTGGTGTTGGGGGAGAAGGAGGCGCAGAACGGTACCCTGGCCGTGCGCACGCGCGCGGGCGAAGACTTGGGGGCGATGACGCCGGAGGCGTTCAGCGCCCGCCTCGCCCGGGAGATCGCGAGCCACGGCTTTTCTTCTGATACTGCGGAGAACTGAACATCGCTCAAGATAAAGAGACGCGCCTGAACGACCAGATCACGGCGCCGAATGTCAGACTGATCGGCGTCGACGGTGACCAGATAGGCGTGGTTTCATCCGCGGAGGCCAAGAAGATGGCCGAGGAGGCGGGACTCGATCTGGTGGAGATTTCGCCGAACGTGTCGCCGCCGGTTTGCCGTATCATGAATTACGGCAAGTTCCAGTACGAAGAAAGCAAGCGCCGGCATGCCGCCAAGCGCAAGCAGAAGCAGATTCAAGTCAAGGAAGTGAAGTTCCGTCCCGGGACGGACATCGGGGATTATCAGGTCAAACTACGCAACCTGATACGTTTCCTGGAGAACGGGGACAAGGCCAAGATCACCCTGCGGTTTCGCGGCCGCGAGATGGCCCATCAGGAGCTCGGGTTTCAGCTCCTGAAGCGGGTCGAGGCCGACCTCGCGGACTACGGTACGGTGGAACAGTACCCGCGTCTCGAGGGCCGGCAGATGGTGATGGTCATCAACCCGAAACGCTGAAACCGGCGGGTGTTCGCCGGTTTCTTATTAAATCAAACCAGTAACGCATGGCGACATGCGTGAGAATGCGGAGTGTGAGTGTAATGCCGAAGATCAAGACCAACCGCGGCGCGGCCAAGCGTTTTCGCAAGACCGGCAGCGGCGGATACAAGACGGGCCACGCCTACGTGCGCCACATCCTGACCAAGAAGTCCACCAAGCGCAAGCGCCAGCTGCGCGGCATCATGCACGTGCATGAGTCCGACGTCGCCGGTATCCGGCGCCTGCTGCCGTACCTGTAAGGGGGGCCTGCCACCATGCCACGCGTCAAACGCGGCGTCACCGCCAAGGCCCGCCACAAGAAGGTTCTCAGTCGCGCCAAGGGCTATTACAACGCCCGGCGCAAGGTGTATCGCGTCGCCAAGCAGGCGGTCGACAAGGCCGGCCAGTACGCTTACCGCGACCGCCGGGTGCGCAAGCGCGAGTTCCGCGCGCTGTGGATCGCGCGCATCAACGCGGCCGCGCGCGAATACGGTCTCAGCTACAGCCGATTTATGAACGGGCTGAAGAACGCCGAGATCGAGATCGACCGCAAGCTGCTGTCGGACCTGGCGATCCACGATAAGCAGGCGTTCTCTCAGCTCGCCGAGAAGGCCAAGGCCAGCCTCGCGCACTGAGCGAAACCGCCGCCCGTTCAAGGGCGCGGACGCTTGCAACACAAAGAGGGAAAGGTCTTGGGCCTTTCCCTTTTTGTTTTTCGGATCCGTGTCGAGGTCGCGGAAAGACTGAGTTGGCCACGGGGAGCACGGGGGACACGGGTGTGAACAAAGTTTAACCCCGTGTCCCCCGTGCTCCCCGTGGCAGAATTATTCAACCTAGCTTCGGGCAAAGTCGTAAATCGTCCTGCACGGCCGCGCATTGCGGAGCAGGGAAGAACGGAAAAGAACATGAACACATCGCTACAGGATCGGATATCGAAGCTGCTCGACGAGGCGCTCGCGGCGATCGCGGCGGCGGACGCGCCGGCGGCGCTCGAACAGTTGCGCGTGAAGTATTTGGGCAAGAAGGGCCTGCTCACCGATCAGCTCAAGCAGCTCGGCGACCTGCCGGCGGCGGAGCGACCGCGCGCCGGCCAGCGGGTCAACGATGCCAAGCAGCGGCTGCAGGAGGCCTTGGGCGCGCGTAAGCAGGCGCTGGACGGCGCGCAGCGTGATGCGCGCCTCGGCCGTGAGACGCTCGACGTGACGCTGCCCGGCCGCGGCCTGGGGCTGGGCGGCCGGCACCCGGTGACGCGCACGCTCGAGCGCCTGGAAACGCTGTTCCGACGCTTGGGGTTCGACGTCGCCGACGGCCCGGAGATCGAGGACGATTTTCACAACTTCGAGGCGCTCAACATCCCGGCCGACCACCCGGCGCGCGCCATGCACGACACGTTCTATGTCGATGCGCGGCGCCTGCTGCGTACTCACACCTCGCCGGTGCAGATCCGCCATATGCGCACCCACCGGCCGCCGCTGCGCGTCATCGCGCCGGGGCGGGTGTACCGCTGCGACTCCGATGTCACGCATACGCCGATGTTCCATCAGATCGAGGGCCTGATGGTGGACGAAACCGTGAGCTTCGCCGATCTCAAGGGCGTGCTCATCGACTTTCTCGAGCGATTTTTCGAGCAGCCGCTCAAGGTGCGGTTCCGGCCGTCGTTCTTTCCGTTCACCGAGCCGTCGGCCGAGGCCGACATCGAGTGCGTGATCTGCGGCGGCGGCGGTTGCCGGGTGTGCAAGCAGACCGGCTGGCTGGAGGTGCTGGGCTGCGGCATGGTGCACCCGGTGGTGCTCGGCCACGGCGGCATCGACGCCGAGCGCTACCAGGGCTTCGCCTTCGGCCTCGGCGTCGAGCGCCTGGCGATGCTGCGCTACCGGGTGAACGATCTGAGATTGTTCTTCGAGAACGATCTGAGATTCTTGCAGCAGTTTAGGTAAACAGATTGGCCACGGGGGGCACGGGGAACACGGGGAGAAGTCATGTTCAAACAATATTTTTCCCCGTGTTCCCCGTGTCCCCCGTGGCAGAAACAAAGATAATAGAACTATGAAAATCAGCGAACAGTGGCTGCGCGAATGGGTGCCGGTGAAGCTCAAGACCGCCGAGCTGGCCGAGCGTCTCACCATGGCCGGGCTCGAGGTCGGGGCGGTCACGCCGGTCGCCCCGGCGCTCGAGCGCGTCGTGGTCGGTGAGATCCGCAAAGTTGCGCCGCACCCGCAGGCCGACCGGCTATGGGTCTGCGAGGTGCAGGTCGGCAAGGCCAAACCGCTGACCATCGTCTGCGGCGCGGACAACGCCGCCGTCGGGCTCAAGGCGCCGGTGGCGCTGGTCGGCGCGACGCTGCCGGACGGCACGCGCATCGAGGCGACGGAGATTCGCGGCGTGGCATCGGCCGGCATGTTGTGTTCGGCGGCCGAGCTTGGACTCGACGAGGACGCAGGCGGACTGTTGGAGCTGGACGCCGGCCTGCGGCCCGGCACGCCGCTGACGCAGGCCCTGCGGCTCGACGACCACCAGCTCGAGATCGACCTGACGCCGAACCGCGCCGACTGCCTGAGCGTCGCCGGCCTGGCGCGCGAGCTGTCGGCGCTGACCGGCGTCGCCGTCAAGTCGCCGCCGATCAAAGCGGCGGCGGTGCGCGGCACGAAGCGCGTCACGCTGACGTTACAGGCCAAGGCCGACTGCCCGCGTTACGCGGGACGCGTGATCGAGGGAATCGATCCGCGGGCGCGCACGCCGTGGTGGATGCGCGAGCGGCTGCGGCGTGCCGGCGTGCGCAGCATCCATCCGGTGGTCGACGTGACCAACTATGTCATGCTCGAGCTCGGCCAGCCGATGCACGCCTTCGATCTCGACGCGCTCTCCGGCGGCATCGTGGTGCGCGCGGCGCGCGCCGGCGAATCGCTGGCGCTGCTCGACGGCACGACCATCAAACCGCCGGCCGGCACGCTGCTGATCGCGGACAGCAAGCGGCCGCTGGCACTGGCCGGCATTATGGGCGGCCAGGACTCGGCGGTTGAGGCCGGCACCACGAATATTTTTCTCGAAAGCGCCTGGTTCCGGCCGCAGGCCATCGGCCCGCGCGCCCGCGCCCTCGGCCTGCATACCGAGTCCTCGCACCGCTTCGAGCGCGGCGTGGATCCGGACTTGCAGCGCCGGGCGCTGGAGCGCGCCACGGCGCTGCTGACGCAGATCGTCGGCGGGTGCCCGGGGCCGGTGGTGGAGCAGCGGGCCGGCGCACAGCTGCCGAAACGCCGCGCCATCGCCCTGCGGTCGGCGCGCGTCGCGCGTCTGCTCGGCATCGACATCCCCGCCAAGGACATCGCCGCGACGTTCAAGCGCCTCGGGCTCCGGGCCGTCCGCACCGGACAGGGCTGGCGCGTGACGCCGCCGTCCTGGCGCTTCGACCTGCAGGGCGAGTGCGATCTCATCGAAGAGATCGCGCGCCTGACCGGTTACGAAAAGCTGCCGGTGACCCGGCCGAAAGCGGTCCTGTCCCCGGGCGCGCTGCCCGAGGGACGGCTGGAGGCGGCGCGTCTGCGCGATATTCTGATCGATCGGGATTACCAGGAGGCGATCACCTATAGCTTCGTCGATCCCGCGGTCCAGGAACTGACTCATCCCGGCGTGCAGCCGGTGGCGCTGACCAATCCAATCGCCTCCGACCTGGCGGTCATGCGCCTCGGCCTGTGGCCGGGGCTCCTCCAGGTGTTGCGGCACAACCTCAACCGCCAGCAGGAGCGCGTGCGGCTGTTCGAGATCGGCCGGCGATTCGTGCCCGAGGGTGGCCAGACCCGCGAACCGGCGGTGATCGCCGGGCTCGTGACGGGCGACGCCTATTCCCGGCAGTGGGGGTTGGCGGCCCGTCCGGTGGATTTCCACGACGCCAAGGGCGATGTCGAGGTGCTGTTGGCGGCCGGCGGGCAGGGCGCGGGATTTCGTTTCCTGCCGTTCGAGCACCCGGCGCTGCACCCCGGACAGACCGCGGAAATTCGAACCGCCGATGGGCAAAATCCGGGCCAGATCGGCGTGCTCGGCCGCCTGCATCCGGCGATTGCCGTGAAGTTGGCGATCGACCGTCCGGTTTTCCTGTTCGAGCTCGATCTGGACACGCTGACGCGGGCGACTGTGCCATGTTTTCGCGAGATTTCGCGCTTCCCGGCCATCCGTCGCGACCTCGCGCTGGTGGTGGATATCGGCATACCGGCGGCCCGGGTTCTCGACGGTATCCGGCAAACTGCCGGGGAATTGCTGACAAACCTTCAGCTTTTTGACGAATATCGCGGCGAAGGTATTGATTCCGGAAGAAAAAGTTTGGCCCTGGGCTTGACCTTCCAGGACTCTTCGCGCACTCTTAGAGAAGCGGAGGTCGAGGCCTTGATGAAGCAGTTGATTCAGGCCCTGAGTTCCACAATGGGGGCTACCCTTAGACAATAAGCAAGAAGGACGCGATCCATGGCGTTGACCAAGGCCGACCTGGCCGAAGCGCTTTTTAATGAGTTGGGGTTGAACAAGCGGGAGGCGAAGGAGTTCGTCGAACTCTTTTTCGAAAAGATACGCGAGACGCTCGAGAACGGCGAACCGGTCAAGCTGTCCGGCTTCGGGAACTTCGGGTTGCGGAAGAAGAACCCGCGCCCGGGGCGCAATCCCAAGACCGGGGAGGAAATTCCGATCTCGGCGCGGCGCGTGGTCACTTTTCGGGCCAGCCACAAACTAAAAGAACGGGTAGACCTGAATGCTGGATCCCGCGGACAATCTTGAGCTGCCGCCGATCCCCAGCAAGCGCTATTTCACCATCGGTGAAGTAAGCGACTTGTGCGGGGTGAAGCCGCATGTGCTGCGCTACTGGGAGCAGGAATTCCCGCAGCTCAAGCCGGTCAAGCGGCGCGGCAACCGTCGCTATTACCAGCGCCACGACGTGATGCTGATCCGCCAGATCCGCAGCCTGTTGTACGTCGAGGGCTTCACCATCAGCGGCGCGCGCAACAAGCTGGTGGTCGAGAACGACCTCAACGACCCGAACCATCGCGCCCAGGTCATCAAGCAGCTCATCGAGGAGCTCGAGGACGTCCTCAAGCTGCTCAAGGCCTGACGCCGTCTTTCTTTGTCCCGGCCGGTTTCTCGGTTATCCTATGCGCCCCACGGCCCGCTCGGGCCGCGGAGTCGAGCATTCGCTGTCATTCGGGGCGTAGCGCAGCCTGGTAGCGCACCACCTTGGGGTGGTGGTGGTCGGAGGTTCAAATCCTCTCGCCCCGACCAGTTTCCGTAAACCACCGGCGATGTCGCGCCATGCCACATCGCCTGAGCGCCGCACGACGCACTCGCCATCCGGGAGACGCGTGATCCCGTTCCTGAAACTCAAGCTGCATTGGCAGATCCTGATCGCGCTCGCCCTGGCGGCGCTGGCCGGCCTGGCCGCGGGCGTCGACGCCCAGGTGTTCGGCGTCAAATGGATCGACGTCTACCGCTTCCTCGGCACGCTGTTCCTCAACGCCTTGAAGATGCTGATCGTGCCGCTGGTCACGGCCTCGATCATCACCGGCATGGCCGGCATCGGCCGGCTGGGCGGCATCGGCCGGCTCGGCGCCAAGACCGTCGGCTATTACCTCGGCACCAGCCTGATCGCGATCCTGATCGGACTCGTCACGGTGAATCTGATCGCGCCCGGCCAGCGCGAGGGCGCCGCCGCCGGCGAGGCGCTGGGCCTGACGGCCGACGCCGCCGGGCTCACCGAGTCGCTGGAAGGGCGCGGCGCCGGCGAGGTGGTGGACGTATTCCTGCGCATGGTACCGCCGAACATCGTCGCGGCGGCCGCCGAGGGCCAGATGCTCGGGCTGATCTTCTTCAGTCTGCTGTTCGGTTTCTTCATAACCCGCCTGCCGGCGCGCGGCGGGCGCAGCCTCAAGGACTTCTGGCAGGGTGTGTTCGACGTGATGATGCGCATCACCGACCTGATCATGCGTTTTGCGCCGCTCGGCGTGTTCGGGCTGGTTGCCGAGGTCGTCGCCCGGACCGGGCCGGAGGTGTTCGAGCGGGTCGGGCTGTTCTTCGTGACGGTGTTGCTGGCGCTGGCCCTGCACCTGCTGGTGGCCTTGCCGCTGATCCTGCGCCTGCTCGGGCGCGTCAATCCCCGGCGGCACTACCGCGCCATGGCACCGGCGTTGCTGACGGCGTTCTCGACCAGCTCGTCGTCCGCCACGCTGCCGGTGACGATGGAATGCGTGGAGAAGAACGCCAAGGTCTCGAACCGGGTGACCAGCTTCGTGCTGCCGCTCGGCGCGACCGTCAACATGGACGGCACCGCGCTCTACGAGTGCGTGGCGGCGATGTTCATCGCCCAGGCCTACGGCATCGAGCTCAGCGCCGCCCAGCAGTTCATCATCGTGTTCGTGGCGCTGCTCACCTCGATCGGCGTCGCCGGCATTCCCTCGGCGAGCCTGGTGGCGATCGTCGTGATTCTCGGGGCGATCGGCCTGCCGGCCGAGGGCATCGGGCTGATCATGGCGGTCGATCGCCTGCTGGACATGGCGCGCACCGCGGTGAATGTCTTCAGCGACTCCTGCGGCGCCGTGGTCATCGCGCGCTCCGAGGGCGAGACCGGCGTGCTCGCGGAGCCGGCGCCGGCACGGCCGGCCGTCAGGCGCGCCCGCGCCGCGCGGCCGCGCCGGGCGCGCTGACCGGCTGCGGCATGGCGATGCCGTAGCCCTGGGCGTAATCGACGCCCAGTTCGCGCAGCAGCGCGAGAATCGCGTCGTTCTCGACGAACTCGGCGATGGTCTGTTTGCCCATGACATGGCCGATGCGGTTGACCGCCTCGACCATGGTGCGGTCGGTCCGATCGTCGACGATGTCGCGCACGAAGCGCCCGTCGATCTTGAGGTAGTCCACCGGCAGGCTCTTGAGATAGCCGAACGAGCTCAGGCCCGAGCCGAAGTCGTCGAGCGCGAAACGGCAGCCCATCGCGCGCAGCCGCGTGACGAACTGGCTGGCGCGCTGGAAATTGGCGATCGCCGCGGTCTCGGTGATCTCGAAGCACAGACGTTCCGGCGCCAATCCGGCCTCGGCCAGCTCCAGCAGCACGAAATCCAGAAAATCCTCGTCGCCCAGCGACTGGCCGGAGAGGTTGATGGCGCAGATGTCATAGTCGCCCAGCACCGAGCCGCCGGCGCTCAGGGTGCCCAGCACCTTGCTCACCACCCAGCGATCGATCTGCGGCATCAGCTGGTAGCGCTCGGCGGCCGGCAGGAAGGTCAACGGTGGAATGAGGCGGCCGCCGGCGTCGCGCATCCGCAGCAGGACCTCGCAGTGCGAGGGCAGGCCGCCGCCGGCGTCGATCGGCACCACCGGTTGGTAGTGCAGCTCGAACTCGTCCTCGGCCAGCGCCTGCTTGATGCGTTGCAGCCATTGCATCTCGCCGTGGCGCTGGGCGATGGTCTGGTCGTCGCGCAGATAGACGTGGATGCGGTTGCGGCCCTCGTCCTTGGCGACGTAGCAGGCGGCGTCGGCGGCGCGCAGCAGCTCGGCGCGGTCGTGCAGGTCGGCGGTCAGCGGCACCAGGCCGATGCTCATGCCGACGTCGAAGCTCCGGCCCTCCCAGACGAAATGGAACTCGTGCACGATCCGCAACAGCTTCTCGGCGATCGGCAGCGCGTTGTCGAGCGTGCAGCCCTGGAGCAGCACGCCGAACTCGTCGCCGCCGAGGCGCGCCAGGACGTCGTTGTCGCGGATCGTCGCCTGCAGCAGCTCGGCGAGCTGCTTGAGCAGCTCGTCGCCGGCGAGGTGGCCGCAGCTGTCGTTGACGATCTTGAACTGGTCGAGGTCGATGTACATGAGCGCGTGATGCCGGCCGTGCTGGCGCACCGCGGCGAGCGCGGCCTCCAGGCGCGCGTCGAACTCGCGGCGGTTGATCAGGCCGGTGAGCGCGTCGTGGCTCGCCTGGTAGCTCATCTGCCGCGCCAGCCCGCGCAGCTCGGTGACGTCGTGGAATACCAGCACGCTGCCGGCGATCGCGCCGGCACGGTCGCGGATCGCCGAGGCGGTGATCTCGATGGCGTGCCGGGTGTCGCCGTCGCGGTGCACCACCAGGGTCTCGCCGCAGACGCGGTCGCGCGGATCGAGGCTCAGGCAGCGCTGGAACACCGCGTCGATGGCGCCGTCGGTCGACTCATCGACCAGCCGCAGGATCTCGTCCAAGTGCCGGCCGCGCGCCTCGTCCTGCGACCAGCCGGTCAGGGAGGCCGCCACCGGATTGAGGTAGTCGATCCTGCCGTTCACGTCGGTGGTGATCACCGCGTCACCGATGGACTCGAGCGTCACCTGGGCGCGCTCCTTCTCCTGGAACAGCGCCTCGCGCGCCAGGCGCTGTTGGTGCACGGCCTCCTGCAGGTCGCGGTTGATGGTCTCGGCCTGGGCGTGGGCCGCCGACAGCGTCGTGACCAGTTGGTCGTTGTCGAAGGCGAGGCCGAGGGAGCGCAGGACGCTGCGATTCACCTGGCGCGCGGCGCCGATCATGAACACCGCGTACAGCGCCAGCAGGATGGAGATGGCGGAGTACACTTCGCCGCCCTGGTGCAGCATGGCCGCGACCAGCGGCACGATGGCCAGCAGCGCGAAGCTGATATAGGCCGGCAGGATAGCGCTCATCGATGAGATGGCGCCGCCGGCCATGCCGCCGATCACGAAGATCAGCAGCACCTGGTGGGCCGGCGACGGCGTCAGGGGGATCAGGGCCGCGGCCGCGCCGAACACCGAGCCGCCGGCGGCCGCGCCGGCCAGGTAACGGCGCAGCCAGACGCGCGCCGCCGCCGACGGCCGGCGCCGGCGGTAGAGCTCGACCAGCAGGAAACGGCCGGCGGTAACGGCGAGCGCAAACCCGCCCCAGGCGATGAGCGGCGTATGCGGCGTGACCCGCCAAAGCAGCGTCAGCACGGTTGCAATGCTGAAGCAGGTGATGAGCAGCGCCGCCGGCGCCTGCGAGAAGATCAAACGCAGTTGCTCGGCCAGCACCTGGTCGGTACGCGCCGGTGTGCGGTCGCTGGGGTCCGGTCTGGCTGCAGTGCTCGACAAGGCGGTTTCGGCCTGGGCAGCGGCGCCCACGTGGCACTCACCGGACTTCGGTGACGGTGCTCCGGTGGCGCCGGATTCGATATTCCTGGAGAAGCTGGTCCGCCCGAGCCCTCGGTCGGTGCGTTCCCTGCCGATACTCCAAGTGTAGATGCAAACTACGGGCCAGTCTGGCGGCATTGGCCCCGGCCGGGTTGTCAGGTGCGGCGCGCAGCCCCTATTATGGGCGCGCAGCGCGCCCCGCGGATCGGGGCCGGCCGACCGGGGAAAGCCGTTTGTTCCGCATCAGAAAAATCCACGACACCACCTCGCCGGCCAATCGCCACGCCCTTGCCCAGGTCGCCGAGATCCTGCCGCGCCAATTCCCGACTATCCGCCAGGAGGACATCGACCGGCTGCCGCGCCAGCTCGAGGACCCGCTGCGCTTCAAGTACCGGTCGATCCTGTTCGTGGCCGAGGACACGCAGGCGAACGTCAAGGGGTTCGCCCTGCTGCTGCACATGGCCGATCTCAAGTGCTGCTACCTGGACCTGCTGTCGGCGGCGCCCGGCAAGACCGGCGGCGGTATCGGCAGCGTGCTGTACGAGCGGCTGCGCGAGGAGGCGTTGTCGCTCGAGGCGATCGGCATCTTCTTCGAGTGCCGCGCCGACGAGCCGCACCTCAATCCCGATCCGGCGATCCTCAAGCAGGCGGTCGCCCGGATGCGCTTCTACGAGCGCTACGGGGTGCGGCCGATCGTCAACAACGCCTACACCATGCCGGTGAAACCGAACGATCTGAATCTGTACTATCTGATGTTCGACGGCCTGGGACGCGACGTGCAGCTCGGGCGCGACACCGCGCGCCGGATCGTGCGCGCCATCCTCGAGCGCAAGTACGGTGACCTGTGCACGCCCGAGTACATCGCCGCCGTGGTCACCTCGTTCCAGGACGACCCGGTGGTGCTGCGCGCGCCGCGCTACACGCGCCGCGGCTTCCCGCGCGCGCTGCCGGCCGAGTCCGTCAGCCAGCCGATCGCGCTGATCGTCAACGACAAGCACGAGATCCATCACGTGCGCGAGCGCGGCTATTTGGAGGCGCCGGTGCGCGCCGCCTCGATCCTCAAGGAGCTCCAGAAGACCACCTTGTTCAAGACCGTCGAGCCGAAATCCTTCGCCGAGAAGTACATCACCGCCGTGCACGACAAGGATTACGTGAGCTATCTGCGCAATGCCTGCGTCGGCATGCCGCCCGGCAAGTCCATCTATCCCGAGGTCTTTCCGGTCCGCAATACCGCGCGGCCGCCGAAGAGCATGCCGCTGCGCGCCGGCTATTACTGCATCGACCCGTTCACGCCGCTCAATCACAACGCCTACCTGGCGGCGCGGCGCGCGGTGGATTGCGCCATGACCGGCGCCGAGCTGATCGCCGCCGGCCGGCACTTCGCCTATGCGCTGGTGCGGCCGCCCGGGCACCACGCCGAACGCCGCGCGTTCGGCGGCTTCTGTTACTTCAACTCCGCCGCGGTCGCGGCCAATTATCTCAGCCAGATCGGCCGCGTCGCGGTGCTCGACATCGACTATCACCACGGCAACGGCACTCAGGAGATTTTTTACGAACGTGCCGATGTGTTGACGCTTTCGCTGCACGGCCATCCGAATTACGTCTATCCGCACTTCAGCGGGTTCGAGGACGAGCGCGGGCGCGGCGCCGGCGAGGGCTATAACGTCAATTATCCGCTGCCCGAGCAGATCACCGTCGAGCGCTACCAGGCCACGCTCACGCGCGCGCTCAAGCGCATCAAGGACTACAAGCCGCAGTTCCTGGTGCTGTGCCTGGGCCTGGACACGGCCAAGGGCGATCCGACCGGCTCCTGGCCGCTCAAGTCCCCGGACTTCGAGCGCAACGGCGACGCGATCGGGGCCGTCGGCCTGCCGACGCTGGTCGTGCAGGAGGGCGGTTACCGCACCCGCACGCTGGGCATCAATGCCCGCCACTTTTTCGAAGGACTGTGGCGCGGTTACCGGCAGGGCGCGGCCGCGCCGCCCAAACGACCTGATCGCTGACGCGGTACGCACCCCGGACTGACGCGGCACGCGCCCGGCCGGCCCGGACGCCGATCGGAAGCGCAATCTATTGGTTTCCCTCCCGGTTTTCTGTATCTTCCGCGCGTCATGCGAATATTGCTGAGCAACGACGACGGCTACCTGGCGCCCGGCCTGGCCTGCCTGGCGGAGGCCCTCCGGCGCCATGCCGAGGTGGATGTCGTGGCGCCGGAACGCGATCGCAGCGGTGCCAGCAATTCCCTCACCTTGACCCGGCCGTTGCGCGTCCAGCAGGGCGCCAACGGGTTCTACTACGTCGACGGCACCCCGACCGATTGCGTGCACCTGGCGATCACGGGGCTCCTGCCGGCCGAGCCGGACATGGTGATCGCCGGCATCAATCGCGGCGCCAATCTCGGCGACGACGTGATCTATTCCGGCACGGTGGCGGCGGCCATGGAGGGGCGTAACATGGGACTGCCGGCGATCGCCGTCTCGCTGGTCGGCAAGGACGGCCGGCACTACGCGACCGCGGCCGCGGTCGTGCTGAAGCTGCTCGAACGCCTGCAGAGCGATCCGCTGCCGGCCGATACCATTTTGAACGTCAACGTGCCGGACGTGGCGCTCGACGCCATCGCCGGCTACGAGGCGACGCGCCTGGGCCATCGGCACAAGGCCGAGCCGGTGGTGCGTGCCGCCGATCCGCACGGCAATCCGATCTACTGGGTCGGGGCACCGGGCGCCGAGGCCGACGCCGGCCCCGGCACCGACTTTCATGCGGTGCGGCGGTGTGTCGTCTCGATCACGCCGCTGCAGGTCGACTTGACGCGCTACGCGGCGCTCGATCAGGTGGCCTCCTGGCTGGGCAAGGGAGGCGTCGGGGCATGAGCGTGTTCCAGGGCATCGGCATGACCTCGCAGCGCACACGCGAACGCCTTATTCGGCGGCTGCGCGAGGAGGGGATCCGCGACGAGCGCGTGCTGGCGGCCATGCTCAACATCCCGCGCCATCTGTTTGTCGACGAGGCGCTCGCAACCCGCGCCTACGAGGACACCGCCTTGCCGATCGGCATGAGCCAGACCATCTCGCAGCCGTATATCGTCGCGCGCATGACCGAGGCGCTGCTGGCCGGCGGCCGGCCCGAAAGGGTCCTCGAGATCGGCACCGGCTCCGGTTACCAGACGGCGATCCTGTGCGCGCTGGTCGATCAGGTCTATTCCGTGGAGCGGCTCGATCCGCTGCTGCAGCAGGCGCGGCGGCGCCTGCAGGATCTCGGCTATCGTAATTTCCGCCTGCGGCAGGCCGACGGCGGCGACGGCTGGCCGGACTTTGCGCCGTATGACGGCATCCTGGTCACCGCGGCGCCGGGCGAGATTCCGCCGGCGCTGCTGGCCCAGCTCAAGCCGGGTGGGCACATGGTGATTCCGATCGGCGGCGGGCGCGCCCAGGAACTGCTGCTCGTCACGCGGGGCGAACATGACCTCAGCACCGAGCGCCTCGATCTGGTGACCTTCGTACCGCTGGTACGCGACGAGCCGGCATGACGGCGGCAGGGCAGTTCGGCGAGTGACGGCGCGGCGCTGGTTGTGGGTCTTGGCGCTCGCGATCCTGAGCGCCTGCGGCGGCAACCGGCCGCCGGTCCAGGTCAGCGACCAGGCGACGCCGATGCGCTATCCGGAATCGGAGTTCCGCACCGTGATGCGCGGCGACACCTTGTTCAGCATCGCCTGGGAGTCGGGGCGCGACTATCGCGAGCTCGCCGCCTGGAACCGGATCGCGCCGCCCTATATCATCCGTCCCGGCCAGAAGCTGCGCCTGTTCCCACCGCCCGCGGCGGCGGCCAGGCCACCGACGCCGACACCGCGCGCGACCGCTGCGGCGCCGGCGCCGAAGGCCGCCACGCCGGCCCCGAGGCCATCGGCCGCCGCCCGCGCGCCGGCCGGCGGCGCCGCCGGCTTCGGTCCGTGGGCGTGGCCGACGCGTGGGCGCATCCTGGCATCGGGCAACGGCGGCCTGGATATCGGCGGCGCGCGCGGACAAACGGTCGCGGCGGCGGCCGACGGTCGTGTGGTGTATCGGGGGAGTGGACTTCGCGGATACGGACAGCTTATCATCGTCAAGCATAACGACGAATTTCTGAGCGCTTACGCCCACAACGACCGGATCCTGGTGAAGGAAGGTGCGAGTGTCAAGCGCGGGCAGAAAATCGCGGAAATGGGAAGCACCGGCACCGATCAGGTCAAGCTGCATTTCGAGATCCGGCGCAACGGTGCTCCAATCGATCCACTGAAATATCTGCCGAAGTTGTGATTGAACATGGCACGCCGGAAGAAATCGCCCGACACCAAGACCACGGAACCACGGTCCGATATCGATGAGCCCGAGACCGACGCGCTGCCGGTCGAGGAAGAGGAAGAGGAGGAGCGCGACGAGGCCGTTCTCGATGCCGCGCCGGATGAGACCGGCGACGCTGTCGAATCCGACGCCGTCCGGCGCCCGGCGCGCGAGGTCGAAAAGCGCGAAACCGCCGATGTCGCCGACTCCGCCCTGCAGGCCGACGCCACCCGCCTGTACCTCAAGGAAATCGGATTTTCCGCGCTGCTCACCGCCGAGGAAGAGGTGTACTTCGCGCGCCTCGCCCGCAAGGGCAACGAGGCGGCGCGCAAGCGCATGATCGAAAGCAATCTGCGCCTGGTCGTGAAGATCGCGCGGCGCTACATGAACCGCGGCCTGGCGTTGCTGGATCTGATCGAGGAGGGCAATCTCGGCCTGATCCGCGCCGTCGAGAAGTTCGATCCGGAGCGCGGCTTCCGCTTCTCGACCTATGCGACCTGGTGGATCCGCCAGACCATCGAGCGCGCCATCATGAACCAGACGCGCACCATCCGCCTGCCGGTGCACGTGCTCAAGGAAATCAACATCTACCTGCGCGCCGCCCGTTACCTGTCGCAGAAGATGGACCACGAGCCGACGCCGGAGGAGGTCGCCACGCTGCTCGACAAGCCGATCGAGGACGTCAAGGCGATGCTCGGCCTGAACGAGCGCATCGCCTCGGTCGACGCGCCGCTCGACAGCGACCCGGACCGCTCGCTGCTCGACGCCATCGCCGACGAGCGCACCCTCGATCCGGAGAAGTCGCTGCTCGACAAGGCACTGCTCGAGCAGATCCAGGCGGTGCTGCATGAGCTCAACGACAAGCAGCGCGAGGTGCTCGAGCGCCGTTTCGGCCTGAACGGCCGGAAGAGCGCCACCCTCGAGGAGGTCGGCGCCGACATCGGCGTGACGCGCGAGCGTGTCCGTCAGATCCAGGTCGAAGCCCTGCGCCGGCTGCGGGTGCTGATGGAGAAGAACGGCTACTCCTACGACTCGCTGGAATGACCGCGCGGTCCCCGGCCGGGCGGTGGCCACCGGCGGCAAGCGGACCGTCGATTCGCCGTTCGCCGCGCTGAGTGCCTTGGGTCGCGGGAGGCGGCTCAGGTTTCTATCATCAACAAGGCCGCGGCGACCTGGCGACCCTCGCTCATCAGTATATTATAAGTCCGGCAGGCGGCAGCCGTGTCCATGACCTCGAAGCCGATTCCAGCCTCGACCACGGCGCGGGTGATCTCCGGGCGCGGGAAGCGCAAGCGCGCCCCGGTGCCGAGCAGCAGGACCTCGGGTCTCAGTGCCGCCAGCCGCTCGAAGTGCTCCGGCGTCAGGGCGCTGAAGGCGGTGGGCTGCCAGTCGGTGATCAGCGTCTCCGGCAGCACCACGATACTGGTCTGGTAGACCTCGCGGTTGACCGTGACCTGGCCGGAGCCGTACTGACGGATGACGTTGCGCCCGTCACCGGTCTCCAGATGCATTCTCATGGGCTCCTCCAGTAGCGCCGGCAGTAGGGCCGGCGGCGCGTGCCGGCTATAATAGCCGCGGTAAAGATTGACAGTCTCGCGCCGCGCCAGTATGTTTTCCAACTTTCGCAACGCCCTATTTTACAAGGATTTGCATCCCGCCGGGAATTGCCGCCGGCCCGGTGAGTTGCCATGAACCCTACGGATCAATTCTCCCGCATCGCGCGCCTGCCGCCCTATGTGTTCAATATCGTCAACGATCTCAAGGCGCAGGCGCGTAAGCGCGGCGAGGACATCATCGATTTTGGCATGGGCAACCCCGATGAGCCCACGCCCCGGCACATCGTCGACAAGCTGTGCGAGGCCGCGCAGCGCCCGGATACCCATCGCTACTCGGTGTCGCGCGGCATTCCGCGCCTGCGGCGCGCGATCTGCGCCTGGTACAAGCGCCGCTACGACGTCGACCTGGACATGGACAGCGAGGCCATCGTCACCATCGGCTCCAAGGAGGGGCTCGCGCACCTGGCGCTGGCCACCGTCGACCGCGGCGACGCCGTACTGGTGCCGAACCCGAGCTATCCGATCCACCCTTATGGCTTCGTGATCGCCGGCGCCGACATCCGCCACGTGCCGCTGGTGCCGGACGGCGATTTCTTCGGCGAGCTGGAGAAGGCGATCCGCAATGCCTGGCCCAAGCCGAAGATGCTGGTGCTGAATTTCCCCGCCAACCCGACCGCCCAATGCGTCGAACTGGATTTCTTCGAGAAGGTGATCGCAGTCGCCAAGGAGCACGATATCTGGGTGGTGCACGATCTCGCGTATGCCGACATCGTGTTCGACGGCTACACGGCGCCGTCCATACTCCAGGTGCCGGGCGCCAAGGACATCGCCGTCGAGTTTTTCACGCTGTCCAAGAGCTACAACATGCCGGGCTGGCGGGTCGGCTTCATGTGCGGCAACCCGACGCTGGTGGCGGCGCTCGGGCGGCTCAAGTCGTATTTCGACTACGGCACCTTCACGCCGATCCAGGTGGCCTCGATCCTGGCGCTCGAGGGTCCGCAGGACTGCGTCGAGGAGATCCGGCTGCGCTACCAGAAGCGCCGCGACGCGCTGTGCCACGGTCTGCACGGTGCCGGCTGGATGGTCGACATCCCGAAGGCGACGATGTTCGTCTGGGCGCGCATTCCGCCCCAGTACCGGCAGCTCGGCTCGCTGGAGTTCTCGAAGCGACTGCTGAGCGAGGCCAAGGTGGCGGTGTCGCCGGGCATCGGCTTCGGCGAGTACGGCGACGAGTACGTGCGCTTCAGCCTGATCGAGAACGAGCACCGCACCCGCCAGGCGGTGCGCTCCATCAAAGAGATGTTCCGCAAGGAGCGCGGCGACGCCGCGCTTCCGCAAGCGAAATAGCGAGGATTCCTTGAAACCCGTCAAGATCGGCATACTGGGTCTCGGCACCGTCGGCAGCGGCACCGTGAACGTGCTCAGCCGCAATGCCGCTGAGATCACGCGGCGCGCGGGGCGTGAGATCCGCATCGTGCATGCCTCGGCGCGCGACCTGAACAAACCGCGCAACTGCCCGACCGAGGGCATTCGTCTGACCCAGGATCCGTTCGAGGTCGTGAACAATCCGGAGCTCGATGTCGTCATCGAGCTCATCGGCGGCTACGAGCCGGCGCGCGAGCTGGTGCTCAAGGCGATCGCCAACGGCAAGCACGTGGTGACCGCCAACAAGGCGATGATTGCCGTGCACGGCAACGAGATCTTCGAGCGCGCCCAGCAGCAGGGGGTGATGGTCGCCTTCGAGGCCGCCGTGGCCGGCGGCATTCCGATCATCAAGACCATCCGCGAAGGGCTGGCCGGCAACCGCATCGAGTGGGTGGCCGGCATCATCAACGGCACCGGCAATTTCATCCTCACCGAAATGCGCGAGCACGGCCGCGACTTCGCCGACGTACTGGCCGAGGCCCAGCGCCTGGGCTATGCCGAGGCCGATCCGAGCTTCGACGTCGAGGGCATCGACGCGGCGCACAAGCTCACGATACTGGCGGCGATCGCCTTCGGCGTGCCGCTGCAGTTCGCCAGGGCCTATACCGAGGGCATCACGCGCATCACCCGTCTCGACGTGGCCTACGCCGGCGAGCTTGGCTACCGCATCAAGCATCTCGGCATCGCGCGCCGCACCGAGCAGGGCGTCGAGCTGCGCGTGCACCCGACGCTGATTCCGGCGCGCCGCCTGATCGCCAACGTCGACGGCGTGATGAACGCGGTGCTGGTGAAGGGCGACGCCGTCGGCCCGACCCTGTACTACGGCGCCGGCGCCGGCGCCGAGCCGACCGCCTCGGCGGTGGTCGCCGATGTCGTCGACGTGGTGCGCACCCTGACCACCGACCCGAACAACCGCGTGCCGCACCTGGCCTTCCAGCCCGATGCGCTTTCCGACCTGCCGATCCTGGGCATGGACGAGGTCGAGACCAGCTATTACCTGCGCATGCAGGCCCACGACCGGCCGGGCGTGCTGGCGGACGTCACCCGCATCCTCGGCGACCAGGGCATCAGCATCGAGGCCATCATCCAGAAGGAGCCGGCGGCCGGCGAGAGCGAGGTGCCGATCATCATGCTCACCCACCGCGTGCGCGAGAAGTATATGAACGCCGCGATCGCGCGCATCGAGGATTTGAGCACCATCAACGGCCGGGTCATGCGTATCCGGCTGGAGCATCTCAACCGGGATTGGAAGTGAGCCGTTGTATTTCATAAAGGTCTGAATATGCCATTCCGCAACCGCTACACCGGTCTCATCGAACAATACCGCGACCGCCTGCCGGTGCACGACGACACGCGCATCATCAGCCTGGGCGAGGGCGCGACGCCGCTCATCCGGCTCAACAATCTGCCGCGCCGCTTCGGCGACAAGGTCGACATCTACGTCAAGTACGAGGGCCTCAACCCCACCGGCTCGTTCAAGGACCGCGGCATGACCATGGCGGTGACCAAGGCGGTGGAGGAGGGCAGCCGTGCCATCATCTGCGCCTCGACCGGCAACACCTCGGCGGCCGCCGCCGCCTACGCGGCGCGCGCCGGCATCACCTGCTTCGTGGTCATTCCCGACGGCAAGATCGCGCTCGGCAAGCTAGCCCAGGCGATGATCCACGGCGCGGTGGTGCTGCAGATCCGGGGCAACTTCGACGCCGGCATGCAACTGGTCAAGGACGTGGCCGCGCAGGCGCCGGTCACGATCGTGAACTCGATCAATCCCTACCGCCTGCAGGGTCAGAAGACCGCCGCCTTCGAGATCGTCGAGGAGCTGGGGCGCGCCCCCGATTATCACTGCCTGCCGGTCGGCAACGCCGGCAACATCACTGCCCACTGGATCGGCTACTGCGAGTACTCCTCGGCCTCGGGCGCGCATGTCACCGACGCCTGCGCCTACTGCGGCGGCAAGTGCAAGTTCGCCGGCGGCGCGATCGTCGGCAACCGCCCGAAGATGGTCGGCTATCAGGCGGCGGGCAGCGCGCCGTTCCTGCGCGGCAAGATGGTCGACAATCCCGAGACCGTCGCCACCGCCATCCGCATCGGCCACCCGCAGTCCTGGGACCAGGCCTGGAAAGTCATCAAGGAGTCCGGCGGCTGGTTCGACGAATGCACCGATGAGGTGATACTGGCCGCCCAGAAACTGCTCGCCGAACAGGAGGGCGTATTCTGCGAACCGGCCTCGGCGACCTCGCTCGCCGGCGCGATGCGCGACATCGAAAGCGGAAAGATCCCGTCCGGATCGAGCGTGGTGTGCACGCTCACCGGGCACGGCCTCAAGGACCCGGACATCGCCATCCAGCAGAGCACCGGCACGATGCTCAAGATCGCCGCCGAGCTCGCGCAAGTGAAGAAGGCGATCCTGGATCACATGCCGAAGGATTGACGTTTTGACGGTTTATCAGAGTTTCGGTCTCGCCGCGCTGCTCGCACTCAGTGCCTGTGCCGGCGTTTCCGAGGGCCGGCGCACCCCGTGGCCGGGCCCGTCGCTGAGCGCCGACTGGGTGGTCTACCAGCGCGGCGATCCGGAGGACATCAGCGTCACGCGCCTTCACGTCGACCGCGAGCGCGGCATGCGCTTCGACTATCCGGGCACGCATCGCGGTCTGGCGGCGATCCTGCGATTCGACTCGGCCCGGGCCTGGCTGCTCGACCCCGGGCAGCGCCGCTACGCGCCGCTCGTCCCCGACCGCAGTCTCGAGACCACCGAGTTACCCGGCCTGGGGCGCAGCCAGCTGCTGGCGCCGCGGCCCTGTCCGGGCTTTGCGCGAAGCCAGCGGCTGGGCACGCGGTCGTTCGGCGGACGCGATCTCGAGATCTGGGAATGCCGGCAGGATCGTCTGGGCCTCGCCATTCACCGCTTCGACCCGCAGCTCGGGATCGTCACTTATGAAGAGTCGGCCGACGGCTGGGTCAACGAGCTGCGCAATATCCGCCTCGAGACGCCCGATCCGGCGCTGTTCACCCTCCCCAAGGACTACCGCAAGCTCCGCCGCCTGCCCGATCCGCCGTGACGCGCGGCCGCGCGGCATTATTGATCCAGATCAGAACTCCCGCGCGCATCCATGGTTTAGCGTATGGCTGGCGGCCCGGCGGGCGTCGTATTAATCTGGTGCCGGCCTTGAACGGTTTCCCGGATAAACCCGACGACAGGAGGCGGTCATGAAACTCCGCGCAATGGTGCTGGTGATGCTGGCCGCGCTGTTCCCCGGTCTCGGCCTCACGGCCGATCCGATCGTGATCAAATTCAGCCACGTGGTCGCGCCCAATACCCCCAAGGGCAAGGCCGCTGAAAAGTTCAAGCAGCTGGCCGAGGCCAGGACCCAGGGTCGGGTCCGGGTCGAGGTCTATCCCAACAGCCAGCTCTACAAGGACCGCGAGGAGATCGAGGCCCTGCAGCTCGGCGCGGTGCACATGCTGGCGCCGTCGCTGTCCAAGTTCGGGCCCTTGGGTGCGCGCGAGTTCGAGGTCTTCGACCTGCCGTACATCTTCCCCGACAAGGCGACGCTGTACGCGGTCATGGACGGCGACGTCGGCCGGCGGCTGTTCGCCAAGCTCGAGACCAAGGGCATCATCGGCCTGGCCTACTGGGACAACGGCTTCAAACACATGAGCGCCAACCGGCCGCTGCGCAAGCTCGAGGACTTCAAGGGCCTGAAGCTGCGTATCCAGTCGTCGAAGGTGCTGGAGGCGCAGATGAAGGCGCTCGGCGCCAACCCGCAGGTCATGGCGTTCAGCGAAGTCTACTCGGCGCTGCAACAGGGCGTCGTGGACGGCACCGAGAACCCGATCTCCAATCTCTACACGCAGAAGATGCACGAGGTGCAGAAGCACCTGACGCTCTCCGGCCACGGCTATCTCGGCTACGCGGTGATCGTGAACAAGAAATTCTGGGAGAACCTGCCGGGCGAGGTGCGCGCCGCGCTGGCGGCGGCCATGCAGGAGGCCACCCGGTACGAACGCGAGATCGCCCAGCAGGAGAACGACGATTCGCTCGCCAAGGTGCGCGCCGCCGGCACCACCACCGTGCACGAGCTCACCGACACCGAGCGCGCGCAATGGCGCGCCAAGCTGCTGCCGGTGCACAAGGAGTTCGAGGGCGTCGTCGGCAAGGACAACATCGACGCTATCAACGCGGTGGCCGCCGGGATCGCGCAGGACCGGAAGTAAGCGCGGGCGTGCTCAACCGCCTCGTCGATCGGCTGGAAGAGTCGCTGATCGCCGCCCTCATGGGGGCGGCGACGGTGATCACCTTCGTCGCCGTGGCGCTGCGCTACACCACCGGCGCCGGCATCAGCTGGGCGCAGGAACTCACCATTTACCTGTTCATCTGGATGGCCAAGTTCGGCGCTGCCTACGGCGTGCGCACCGGCATCCACGTCGGCGTCGACGTGCTGGTGCGCAAGCTGCGCGACCGCTGGCAGCGGGTGGCCGTGGTTACCGGGCTGTCGCTGGGTGCGTTCTTCACGGCGGTCATCGCGGTGCTCGGCACCCGGTTCGTGCTGTTCATACATGACACCGGCCAGGTCTCCCCGGACCTGGAATGGCCGATGTGGGTGATCTACCTGGCCGTGCCGCTCGGGTCGGCGCTCATGTGTTACCGCTTCCTGCAGGTCATGCTGCATTACCTGCGTACCGGCAAGCTTCCCGGCCACCATTATGCCGAGGGCGAGGTGCCGGAATGACCGGACTCATCATCTTCGGCGTGCTGTTCCTGTTGCTGCTGACCGGCACGCCGATTTCGATCGCGCTCGGCATGGCGGTGCTGGTGTTCCTGTTCACGGTTGCGGACATCCCGATCGAGATCGTCAGCCAACGGCTGTTCACCGGCCTCGACAACTTCGCGGTGATGGCGGTGCCGTTCTTCATTCTCTCCGGGGCCTTCCTCACCGAGGGCGGCGTGGCGGCGCGCATCATCCGCTTCGCCGTCGCCCTGGTCGGCTGGATGCGCGGCGGCCTGGCGATGGCGGCGGTGCTGTCCTGCACTTTCTTCGCCGCGGTGTCCGGTTCCAGTCCGGCGACGGTGGTGGCGATCGGCTCGATCATGCTGCCGGCGATGGTCAAGCACGGCTATACCAAGAAATTCTCCGTCGGCGTCCTGGCTACCTCCGGCTCGATCGGCATCCTGATCCCGCCGTCGATCGTCATGATCATCTACGCGGTCAGCACCAGCGAAAGCGTCGGCAAGCTGTTCGCCGCCGGCGTGGTGCCGGGCATCCTCATGTCGGGCGCGCTGATGTTGACGACCTACCTGGTCGCGCGCCGGCGCGGTTTTCCCACCCTGCCGCGCGCGAGCGCGCGCGAGGTCTGGGAATCGTTCCGCGATTCAATCTGGGGGCTGATGCTGATCGTCATCGTGCTGGGCGGCATCTACGGCGGCGTCTTCACGCCGACCGAGGCGGCGGCGGTGAGCGCGGTCTACGCCTTCGTGGTCGCGGTGTTCATCTACCGCGATCTGCCGTTCAAGGACACGCCGCGGGTCCTGCGGGTGGCGGCCAACATGAGCGCCATGCTGCTGTACATCATCACCAACGCGATTCTGTTCTCGTATCTGCTGACCTTCGAGAATATTCCGCAGCAGATGGCCCAGTGGATCATCGATCAGGGCCTGACACCGTGGATGTTCCTGCTGTTCGTCAACGTGCTGCTGTTCTTCGCCGGCGATTTCATGGAACCGACCTCGGTGATCCTGATCCTGGCGCCGCTGTTCCTGCCGGTCGCCGTGCAGCTCGGCATCGACCCCATCCATCTCGGCATCATCATGGTGGTCAATATGGAGCTCGGCATGATCACCCCGCCGGTCGGGCTCAATCTTTACGTCGCCAGCGGCCTGGCCAGAATGGGGCTGACCGACGTGACCAAGGCGGCCGCGCCGTGGATACTGGTGGTGACGGTCGTGCTCATGATCGTCACCTACGTCCCCGCCATCTCCCTCTGGCTGCCCAACCTCATCTACGCGCGCTAAACCGCGCCGTCGGGCCAATCGCTTGATTTGCACCTGATTTCGCCCCACGGGGCGAAAACCTTCGTGGTTTCCGTGACTTTGGCACGGCTGTTGCTAAACCTAGTTACAGCAGGGCGTTGGTCTAGTATTTAACCGACGCCCGCCGATGATTAATTAATTAATCATAATTTACTAATGTTTACGCCCCGGCGATGGGACCGCCCCGATCGATCCGGAGCGCCGGCCCCGGGCGGCCCCAGGTTCGACGAAATGAAGGAACGCAGACCAGTGAAGGCAGCTGCAGAGGCGACCCGTGTGGTCCTGGCTTCGTCCGTGGATATCGCCTCGGCCGCGGCCCTGCGCGCGGAACTGGATACGGCGCTCGCCGCCGGACGCCCGATCGAGCTGGATGCCGGCGACACCGGCCGCGTCGATGGCGCGGCGCTGCAGCTCCTGGCGGCCTTCGCCGCCGCCGCCCGGCGCCGCGGGCTCGGCCTGCGCTGGTCGCGGGTGCATCCGAATGTCGCCGCCGGCGCCGCCCTGCTGGGTCTGGCGGAGGCGCTCGGCGTGGGGGGCCGCGCGGACGCATGAGCGCGATCCCGGGTCTCAGCAAGCTGCCCGTGACCCCGCTGCCGTGGTCGCGCGGCTATTTGTGGGTGATTGTGGTGGTGGTCCTGTCCTGGAGCCTGACCCTGGCCTTCGTGCCCTGGTGGGTGGCGTTGGCCAGCGGCTTCGGCACCGCGCTCGGGGTGGTGCTGCTGGTGCTCTACGGGCGCCGCCTGGGCAGCCTGGACGAGGATCACCCGACGCGCGAGCTCGCGCCGCCGGCCGCGGTCGACGACGAGATCGACGCCTTGATCGCCCAGGCCGGCCGGGCGCCCGAGATCAGGCCGGTCGAGGAGATCCTGCACGGCATGGCGGCCGACACCCAGCGCCGCCGCCTCGAAGAGCTGCTGCGCCGCTGGATGCAGGTCGCCCAGCAGCAGAGCGACGCGGCGCTGGCGCTGCGCAAGCAGATTTACTCGGTCATCCAGCTCACCGAACAGGCCGCCCAGACCATCGCCAGCAGCTTTCAGGCGATCATCAACAAGGCGACCGTGCAGGCGCGCGAGGCCATGGAGTTGCTCGAAGGCACCCAGGGCGCGGCGTCGATGGACGGCGCGCCGCAGTCGCTGCGCGATTTCATCGAGGTCTCGGACGAGCGCCTCAACAAGATGGCCGACGAGGTGGTGCGCGTCGCCAACCTGTCGGTGCAGATGGTGCGCGAGCTCGACGGCGTGCAGTCGCGCGCCCAGGCGATCGACGGCTTCGTGCTCGACGTGGAAAAGCTCGCCGACCAGACCAGCCTGCTGGCGCTCAACGCCGACATCGAGGCGGCGCGCGTCGGCGAGTTCGGCCGCGGGTTCTCGGTGGTCGCCCAGGAGGTGCGCAAGCTCAGCCAGCGCTCGCACGAGTTCAGCAATCGCATTCGCGAGCACTTGCGCGGCGTGAAGGACGGCCTCAACAAGACCTACGGCAACATGCGCTCGCTGTCGGCCGAGGACAAGCAGCAGGCCTTCCGCATCAAGGACGAGGTCGTCAAGCTCACCTCGTCGCTCGAATCCAAGAACCGCGAGGTCGCCGAGACCGTCGGCCGCATCAACACCATCAGCAAGGAGATCGCCAAGGACGTGGAGAACGTGATCATTTCGCTGCAGTTCCAGGACATCACCAGCCAGAAGCTCACCGGGATGCTGGGCGACATGGAGGAGCTGCGCCGCACGCTCACCGAGCTCATGCAGGAGACCCGCAGCATCGATCAGGGCCTGTTGACGCGCCTGCCGAGCGACAAGCTGTGGTCGGCGCGCGCCGAGGACGGCCACGAGCTGGAAACCGAATATCGCCCGGCGGACGGGCCGGCGCGCACAGCCCGCCAACAATCCGGCACGCCCAAGTCCGATGACGGGCCGGCAGTGGAATTGTTTTAGGAGGTAATGCCCGATGGCAACCATCATGACCGTAGACGACACGGCCTCCATGCGCCAGATGATCAGCTTCACCCTGAACAGCATCGGACACAGCGTGATCGAGGCCTGTGACGGCCAGGACGCGCTCAAGCTCGCCCAGGGCAACAAGGTCGACCTGGTGATCGCGGATATCAACATGCCGAACATGGACGGCATCACGCTGGTCAAGTCGCTGCGCGCGCTGCCGGACTACCGCTATACGCCGATCCTGATGCTCACCACCGAGTCGCAGGAGGCCAAACGCCAGGAGGGCCGCGCCGCCGGGGCGACCGGCTGGATCGTCAAGCCCTTCAATCCCGAGCAGCTGCTCAACGTGGTCAAGAAGGTGCTCGGCTAAGGCCATGCCCATCGATATCCGCCAGTTCCACCAGACCTTCTTCGAGGAAAGCCTCGAGGGTCTGGCCGACATGGAGACCGAGCTGCTGAGCCTGGAGCAGGCGATCGGCGAGGGCTCGGGCGCCCAGGTCGAGGCCGAGACGCTCAACACGCTGTTCCGTGCCGTGCACTCGATCAAGGGCGCAAGCGGCACTTTCGGCTACGGCGAGATCGCCGAGTTTGCCCATGCCCTGGAGACGCTGATGGACGCGCTGCGCGCCGGGGAATTGCCGATCGACGCCCGGGTCATCGCGCTGTTGTTGCGCGCCGTGGACCAGCTGCGCGCCATGATCCAGGCGGCCAGCGCCGGCCGCACCGCGGCACGCGCCGGCGAGCAATCGACCGCGCACCGGCTGCGCGACGAGGTCGAGACGTTGCTGGCGGCGGCCGGGGTCGCGGCCACCGGGCGCGACGCACCAGCGCCGGCCGACCGGGACGCGGGCGGCGGCCCCGGCTGGGAGATCGGCTTCCGGCCGGGTCCGGGCCTGCTCGCCAACGGCAACGACCCGCTGCGCATCTTTCGCGAGCTCGCCGGGCTCGGGCGGCTGACGGCGCGTACCGATATCTCGGCCTTGCCCGACTGGGAGGGTTTCGATCCGGCCGTCTGCCACCTGAGCTGGCAGCTGCGTCTCGAGACCGCCGCTTCGCGCGCCCAGGTCACCGACGCCTTCGAATGGGTGCTGGGCGACTGTGACCTGACGCTGGCACCGCTGGCGCGCAGCCGGCCGCCGGCCGCCGCCGAGCGTCGCGCGCCGGACAGCTCGTCCGCTGACACGACACCGGCGGAAACCGGTGCCGCCGCGGTCGGATCGATCCGCGTCGGCATCGCCAAGGTCGACGCGCTGATCAACATGGTCGGCGAGCTGGTCATCACCCAGGCGATGCTGACGCAGACCGCCAACGACTTCGCCCCCGACAAGCTGGCGCGCCTGCAGGCCGGCGTCGCGCAACTGGAGCGCAATACCCGCGATCTGCAGGAGAGCGTGATGAGCATCCGCATGCTGCCGATCGGCTTCGTATTCAACCGCCTGCCGCGCGCGGCGCGCGATACCGCCGCCCAGCTCGGCAAACGCGTGCGGCTCACGCTGGCGGGCGAGCGCACCGAGCTCGACAAGACGGTCATCGAGCGCATCAGCGATCCTCTGCTGCACCTGGTGCGCAACAGCATCGACCACGGCATCGAGCCGCCGGCGCAGCGCGTGGCCGCCGGCAAGTCCGAGACCGGCACGATCGCGCTGCATGCCCAGCAGAAGGGCGGCAACGTCATTATCGAGCTGTCCGACGACGGCGCCGGCCTGCCGCGCGACCGTATCCTGGCCAGGGCCCGGCGCCTCGGGCGGTTGGCACCCGACGCGACGCCGACACCGGCCGAGATCGACGCGATGATTTTCCTTCCCGGGCTGTCGACCGCCGAAGTGGTGAGCGACATCTCCGGGCGCGGCGTCGGCATGGACGTGGTGCGCAACAACATCCAGAGCCTCGGCGGCAGCGTCGAGGTCGAGTCCGAGCCCGGGCGGGGCACGCGCTTCACCCTGCGCCTGCCGCTGACGCTGGCCATCCTGGAGGGCCTGAGCGTGCAGGTCGGCGAGCAGAGTTACATCATTCCGCTGGTCAACATCGCCGAGTCGATCTGCCTGACCGACGCGCAAGTGAGCCGCGCCGCCGGCGGCCCGGAGATGTTCGCGCTGCGCGACGAATTTCTGCCGCTGGTGCGGCTGCACGAGGTCTTCAACGTCGCGGCGCGCGCCCCCAGCCTGGCCGACGGCATCCTCGTGGTGATCGAGGCCGACGGCCGGCGCGCCGGCGTGTTCGTCGACGAGCTGCTCGGCCAGCAGCAGGTGGTGATCAAGAATCTCGCCGCGCACTACCAGCGCGTCGACGGCATCGCCGCCGCGACCATCCTCGGCGACGGCGCGGTGGCGCTGATCCTCGACGCCGCCAGCCTGGTGCAGGCGGCGCATGCCCGCAGCTATGCCGCCCACGGCTACCGCGGCGGTGCGGAGCGCGGCGATGCCGGCGAACTGAACAACCGAACGGATGCCGGGACAACTGGAGGGCACTTGCAATGATCACGGCCACGGCCCCGATACACGACGACCTGGAAGCCCTGGGTGGCGACAGCCAGTATCTGACCTTCCGGCTCGGTGAGCAGGAGTACGCCATCGGCATTCTCAAGGTCCAGGAGATCCGGGTCTGGGATCGCGTCACGCCGATCCCGAACAGCCCGCGCCACGTCAAGGGCGTGTTGAATCTGCGCGGCACAATCGTGCCGATCATCGACCTGCGGCTGCGCTTCGGTCTGGACGAGAGCGAGTACAACGAGCTCACCGTCATCGTCGTGGTGAACGTCCGCGGCCGCCTCGCCGGGCTGGTGGTCGACGCGGTGCAGGACGTGATCGACGTGCCGCCCGATCGGCACTGTGCGGCGCCGGACTACGAGGGACGCGAGGGCCGAGAGTTCATCCTCGGGCTGGCGCAGAAGGACGAACAACTGCTGGTCCTGCTCGACATCGACAAACTGGTCAACCCTGAGGCGATCATCGGCGCGACGCCGGAGGCACTGGGGTCCTGAGGCGGTTCTGGCGCGGCGACGCGCAAGGGTGGTAACGATGGAAATGTTCTACGGCAAAGGCATCCAACTGCGCACCAAGCTGCTCGGTGCGGCGATCCTGGTGTACGTGGCGCTGCTGGCCGGCGGGCTGCTCGGCCTGCACAGCATGGGCAAGATCATGAGCTTCGCCGAGAGCGCCCACGTCGCGGCGCAGAGCGAGGCGAGTCTCGGCGCCGACCGCGTCCGCCACGACGCGGCGTTCGACAAGGTGCGCCGCGCTCACGACAGCGCGCGCGGCGTGACCATCGGCGTCATGATCGGAGCGCTGCCGCTGATGCTGCTGCTCGGCTGGTACTTCGTGCGCACCATCACCGGACCGCTCGGGCGGCTGGAGCGCGCCCTGCAGCGCGCGGCGCAAGGCGATCTCACGGCGTCGCTGCACGTCACCAGCCGCGACGAGCTCGGCCAGGCCTGTGGAGCATTCAACGTCCTGATGGACGAGCTCCAGCAGATCGTGCGCGAGGTCCAGTCCGCGGCCGACGCCGTGGCGGTCGGCTCGCAGGAGTTGTCGTCCGCCTCCGAAAGCCTGTCGGCCTCGGCCCAGGAGCAGGCCAGCTCGCTGGAGGAGACCGCCGCGTCGATGGAGGAGATGACCAGCACGGTCAAGCAGAACGCCGACAACGCCGGCCAGGCCGACCGGCTGGCCAACGAGTCCAGCCAGCAGGCCAACGAGGGCATGGTCATGGCGTCGTCGATCAAGCGCTCCATGGACCTCATCACCACCAGCAGCGGCCGCATCGCCGAGATCACCGGGGTCATCGACGGCATCGCCTTCCAGACCAATCTGCTGGCGCTGAACGCGGCGGTCGAGGCGGCGCGCGCCGGCGAGCACGGTCGCGGCTTCTCGGTGGTGGCCACCGAGGTGCGCAATCTCGCCCAGCGCAGCGCCGCGGCCGCCAAGGAGATCAAGGCGCTGATCCAGGACAGCGTCGACAAGATCCAGGACGGCACCCACCTGGTCAACACCTCGAGCCTGACGCTCGAGGAGATCGCCGCCAGCGTCAAGCGCGTGACCGGCATCATCGGCGAGATCAGCACGTCCAGCCGCGAGCAGGCCTCCGGCATCGATCAGGTCAATCGCGCCATCGTCCAGATGGACGGCGTGGCGCAGAACACCGCCGCCCAGGTGGAGGAGCTGTCGGGCAGCAGCCAGTCGTTCGCCGATCAGGCCGAGCGGTTGCGCGCGTTGCTCGCGCGCTTCCGCGTCGACGCGCCGGCGCGCGAGCCGGCGGCGCCGGCCGCCGAGGTCGTCGCGCTGGCGTCTGGCGGCGAACGTACGGTCCGGCCGGCGGCGCCGGCGCGTGGCGCCGCGATCGCCGCCGGGCGGACCCGCGGTTTCGAGGAGTTCTGAGCGTGGTGTGGCGCGGGCGGCAAAAAGTGAATGATCCAGGGCAGGGGAGGTAGCGCGGCATGACAAAGAACATCAGCATCAAGCAGCGGCTGTTCTTCGGTGCGGGGCTGAGCATCGTCGGCATGCTGGCGCTCGCCGGCCTGCTGTTCTTCGGCCTGACCGGCGCCTCCGGTTCGCTGTCCGCGGTTTACGAGCAGCGCGTGGTCCCGGTGTCGCTGCTCACCGAGATCGACGGCGAGCTGCGCGATCTGCGGCTGCGCATGGCGACCTATCTGCTCGACCAGTCGTCCGCCGCCGACAACACGCTCGACGTCCAGATGGCGCGCGAGCAGATTCCCAGCCTGTGGTCCGACTACCGCACGCGCACCGCCGTCAACGAGCGCAGCGAGCTCAGCGAGACGGCGATTGCCCGGATCGAGGCCGAGATGCCGGCGCTGCGTGCATTCCTGGACAAGCTCGAGGCCGCCTATCGCGGCGAGCGCAAACCGGCGATCGCCGCGATACTCGGCAACGACTGGTCGGCGCTCCAGAACCGCATCGTCATTCCGATCGGCGGGCTGATGGAGGTCGAGAAGACCGCGGTGCTGACCACGTATGAGAACCACAAGGCCGACAGCCGCACCATACTCCTGATCGCGCTGTCGGCATCCGGCGTTATCGTCTTCCTGCTGCTCGTGGTCTCGCTCAAGGTCGGCTACGACATCGTCACGTCGATCGGCCGCGCCGTCGACGTGGCGACGCGCATTTCGCACGGCGACCTGTCGAGCCGCATCGAGGTCAAGTCGCGCGACGAGATCGGCCGCCTGATGGCCGCGCTCAAGACCATGAACGAGAGTCTCGGGCGCGTGGTCCACGGTGTCCGCGACGGCGCCAGCCACATCCGCCAGGCGGCCGGTGAGATCTCGGCGGGAAACGTCGAGCTGTCGCAGCGCACCCACGAGGAGGCGTCGTTCCTCGAAGAGACGGCGGCCAGCATGGAGGAGCTGACCTCGACGGTGCGCCAGAACGCCGAACACGCCGAAGAGGCCAACCAACTCGCGGTCAACGCCCGCAACGTGGCCGGCGACGGCGTCGATGTCGTGCACGAGGTAGTGCGCACCATGTCGGCCATCAGCGACAGCTCCAAGAAGATCGTCGACATCATCGGCGTCATCGACGGCATCGCCTTCCAGACCAACATCCTGGCGCTCAACGCGGCGGTCGAGGCGGCGCGCGCCGGCGAGCAGGGGCGCGGATTCTCGGTGGTGGCGGCCGAGGTGCGCAGCCTCGCGCAGCGCAGCGCCGAGGCCGCCAAGGAGATCAAGCTGCTGATCAAGAACTCGGTGCAGAACGTCGAGAGCGGCGGCGCGCTGGTCGAGCGCGCCGGCAAGACCATGTCCGAGATCGTCGCCAGCGTTGAAAAGGTCACCGACATCTCGGGCGACATCTCGGCGGCCTCGTCCGAGCAGAGCGGCGGCATCGAGCAGGTGAGCCGCGCGATCGTCCAGATGGACCAGGTCACGCAAAAGAACGCCGCGATGGTCGAGGAGATGTCGGCCGCCGCCCAGGCCCTGGAGCAACAGGCGGCGGCCTTGTACGACTCGGTCAAGGGCTTCCGGCTCGACACCGGGGCGGCGCCGTCCGCCACCGCGGAGCCGGATGCGGCGCCGGACCCACGGGCAACGCCCCCCGCGCCGCAGCCCGCGCGCCCGTCTTCGGTGCACGTGCTGCGCCCGCGCAAGGCGGCGGCCAGCGGCAAGCCGGAACGCAACGACGACTGGACGGAGTTCTGATTCGCCAACCCCTCCAGGCGACCGCCCCACGCGCCCGGTGACAAGAACGAGATCGACCCATGTTCGTGCAATCCCAGGACGCGATCAGCGACGCCGAGTTCGAGCGCTTCCGCAAGCTCATCCACGAGCACACCGGCATCGCGCTGTCGGAGCACAAGCGCGCCTTGGTGTGCTCGCGCCTCGGCAAGCGCCTGCGCCACCACCGGCTCACGAGCTTCAGCGACTACTACCGCCTGGTGACGGACAACGATCCGGACGGTCACGAGCTGCGTGAGCTGATCAACGCGATCACCACGAACAAGACCGAGTTTCTGCGCGAGGCCCACCACTTCAGCTTCCTGGCGGACAGCGTGCTGCCGTACTTCCGCCAGGCCCTGAACGGCGGGCTGCGCCAGCGGCTGCGTATCTGGAGCGCCGGCACCTCGACCGGCGAGGAGGCCTATTCGATCGCCATGACCGTGCTCGACGCGATCCCGAACGCCGGACTGATGGACGTGCGCATCCTCGCCACCGATATCGATACCCGGGTGCTGGACCGCGCCGAGCAGGGTATTTATAGCGCCGAGCATGCGGCCCGGCTGCCGGAGCCGTGGCTGCAGCGTTACTTCCTGCGCGGCCGCGGCGACCACGAAGGACAAATCCGCGTGAAGCCGTCGGTGCGCGAGCTGGTGCGCTTCCGTCACCTGAATCTGCAGCAGGACCCGTGGCCGATGACCCGTCCCTTCGACGTCATCTTCTGCCGCAACGTGGTCATCTACTTCGACAAGCCGACGCAGCAAAGGCTGTTCCGGCGCTTCGCGCGCATGCTGCGGGCCGACGGCTTCCTCATGCTCGGCCATTCCGAGTCGCTGCACGGCATCGACTGCGGCTTCTATCCGGTCGGGCACAGCATTTACCGCTGCCACAGCGCCGCCGCCGCGCCGTCGCGGGGGGCCTGAGGCATGCTGCTGCCGAACCAGGACGGCCTGCCGCGTGTCGCCATCCATATCGGTGGGCTGCACGTCAGCCGTACGCCGCTGCTGATCGACACCGTTCTCGGGTCGTGCATCGCCGCCTGTCTGTACGATCCGGTGACCGGCATCGGCGGCATGAATCATTTCATGCTGCCGGACGGGTCGGACCCCGACAATCCGGTCAGCACCCGCTACGGCGTGTATGCGATGGAGCTGCTTATCAACGAGCTGATGAAGGCAGGCGCCGCGCGCCAGCGCTTTCAGGCCAAGGTGTTCGGCGGCGGGCACGTGCTGCGCATCCGCGAGTCGCTCGACGGGGTTCCGCAGCGCAATATCAGCTTTGTCCGCCAGTTCCTCGAAACCGAGCGCATCCCGGTCATCAAGGAGGACCTGGGCGGTTACCAGCCGCGCCGCGTGCTGTTCCATACGCATACCGGCAAGGTGCTGATGAAGCGACTCGGCCAGACCGAGGCCGAGCGCACCGCGCAGGAGGAAATGGTGTACATGATCAGCCTGAAGCGCAAGCCGCTGGACGGCGATGCGACGCTGTTCTAACGGCCGGCCGGGACGGCGACGATGGGAGCGGGCATGAAACGGCAGGGAAAGATCCGGGTGCTGATCGTGGACGACTCGGCGCTGATGCGCCAGCTGCTGACGCGCATCCTGGAGGAGAGCGACGGCTTCGAGGTGGTGGGCATCGCCGCCGACCCGTTCATCGCGCGCGAGAAAATCAAGCAGCACAACCCCGATGTGCTGACGCTCGACATCGAGATGCCGGGCATGGACGGCATCACCTTTCTCGAGCGCCTGATGCGGCTGCGGCCCATGCCGGTGGTGATGATCTCGTCGCTGACCGAGCGCGGCGCGCAGGCGACGCTGCGCGCGCTCGACCTGGGCGCGGTCGATTTCGTCGCCAAGCCGCGCAACCTGCCGCTCACCCGGATCGACGACCTCGCCGACGAGATCCGCAGCAAGGTGCGCGCCGCGGCGATGTCGCGCCTGCGCCTCGAGCCGCCGCCGGCGCCGGCATTGCGGCCTCCCGAAAAGCGCAGCGGCCCGCGCCTGCACAGCAGCGCGGTGGTCGCGATCGGCGCCTCGGCCGGCGGCACCCAGGCGATCAAGCAGCTGCTCGACGCCCTGCCGGCCGACACGCCGGGGATTGCCATCGTCCAGCACATGCCGCCGAAGTTCACGACGCTGTTCGCCGATCGCCTCAACCAGTCGAGCGCGGTCGAGGTCCACGAGGCCCGCGACGGCGACCGTTTGAGCGTCGGCTGCGCGCTGGTCGCACCCGGCGGCCTGCACATGGCGGTCCGGCGCGACGCGCTTGGTTATTTCGTCGAGGTCTACGACGCGCCGCCGGTCAACCGCCATCGGCCGTCGGTGGACGTGTTGTTCGAATCGGTGGCCCAGGCGGCGGGCAGCCGCGCACTGGGCGTGATCCTGACCGGCATGGGCGACGACGGCGCGCGCGGGCTGCGCACGCTGCGTGCGCGCGGCGCGATGACCGTCGCGCAGAACCAGGAGACCTGCGTGGTATTCGGCATGCCCGACCAGGCGATCCGCCTGGGCGGCGTACAGGAAGTCCTGCCGCTGGACCGTATCGCGCCGCGCATCGAGCACTGGGCCGCCCTCGGGCGCGCGGAGCCGCAGGCGCGGAAGCACTAAGAGCGCCTAACAAAATGACTTCGCATTCAACGCCGAACCGTAGGGTGCGCCCTGCGCACCGAAATATTAAGCGGTGCGTGGGACGCACCCTACACCCGTTTCTCATTTTGTTAGGTGCTCTAAGGGAGTCCGACGCTAAGACGCAATGACAAATTGCGGGCAGGCGGGACGTCCCGCCTGCGGCGTAAATCGGCTCACGGCGTCATCGGCGCGTGGATGCGCTCCAGCAACTGGTCCATCTCGGCCAGCTGTTGCGACAGGCGCTGGCGCTCGGCCTCGAGCTCGGCAAGACGCTCGCCGAGGCTGTCGAGGTTCTCGTGCAGGCCGCGCAGGTCGGCGAGCTTGGCCTCGATCTGCTGCCGGTGCCCCTCGATCTGCGTCGACACCGCCGCCATCGTGTCCTGGAACCAGCCTTTGACGTAGGCGTTGCACTCGTCGAACAGGCTGCGCACCTGGCTCACCAGGGCGATGAAGAACTTGCGGATCACGAACTCCTGCTCGGTCATCACCGTGAGCGGGCTGTCGCGGAACTGCTCGGCCTGGGTCTCGAGCTTCTTCAGCTCGGCCAGGTAGGGCACCAGCGACAGGATGGTCGGGCGCAACGCGGTCATGCCGTATTCCTGATGCAGGCGCGCATAGATGTCGCCGATCGAACGGCGGATTTCGCCGCCCTGGGCCGCGACCTTGTCCATGCGCCCGACGGCGCCGGCGAAGAACGTCGCCATGCCGTTCTTGAGGCCGGCGGTCGTCCAGCTGTCGCGCATGTCGCGACGGGTCTTTTTGATGAGCTGATCGATGCTCGCGAGGCTGAGGTGCTCGAGCAGGGTCTTGGCCTGGCCGCCCAAGGCGTTGCGGGTGACCTGAAAGCCCTCGACCTCCTTGTCGTAACGCTGCTTCTCCGCGCGCATGGTCTCGGTCAGGCGGCGTATCGCATCGAGGTTCTGGCCGCCTAGCGCCTTGAGCTCGGCGTGCTGCTTGTTGATCTCGTCGAGCTTGGCGCCGAGCAGGCCGCGGCTCGACTCGACGCGCCCGCTGATTTCGTTGAGGATGCGCCGCCGCACCAGCTCGTGCTTGGCCGGAATGATCTCCTCGGCGAGCTTGGCCTCGAGCGCCGGCAGGCCGCTGCGCGCCAGCAGCGCCTGGTCGCCGCGGATCTTGGCGAGCAGGCCCTTCTGTGCCGAGACCGGGAAGATCTCGCTGACCGGCACCTGCAGGGCATGGGCGGTCTCGTCGGCCTGGCGTTGCAGGCTGCGCGCGATCGCCTTGTCGTCCGTGAGCCCGTCCCACAGGGCGTCGATCTTGTTCAGCACCACCAGCAGGCCGCCCTGGCGGCGGCCGCGGGCGGTGACGACGTGGTTGCTCCAGATGTCGAGATCGGTGCGCGTCACGCCGGTGTCGGCCGCCAGGAGAAACAGCACGGCGTGCGCGCCCGGCAGCATGTTGAGCGTCAGCTCGGGCTCGGCGCCGAGGGCGTTGAGGCCCGGTGTATCGAGCACCACCAGGCCCTGCTTGAGCAGCGGATGCGGAAAGCTGATGACGGCATGCCGCCATACGGGAATCTCGACGCTGCCGCCGGCGGCGGGCTCACCGAGCTGACGCAGGTAGTCGCCCAGGCCGAGCTCCTCGGCCTCGCGCCGGTTCACCGTCTTGGTGCGCGTCACCTCCGCGAACAGCTCGCGGATCTCCTCGGGCGAGTTCTGCTTGAGGATGTGCAGCGTGCTCCAGTGGATCGGCGTGCGCTTGTACTCGGCGATGCTGAGCGCGGTCTTGCGCGTCTCGATCGGCAGCAGCTTCAGGCAGGCACCGTCCTTCTCGTTCCACAGCAGCTCGGTCGGGCACATGGTGGTGCGCCCGACGTCGGACGGCAGCAGGCGCTGCTGATGTTCGGGAAAGAAGATGGCGTTGAGCAGCTCGGTCTTGCCGCGCGAGAACTCGCCGACCAGGGCGACCACCAGCTTGTCGGCGCGCAGCGCCTCGAGCAGGTCGTAGATGCGGAGGTCCTCGGCGCCCTCGGCCAGGCCCTGGCGCTCGCGCCAGGACTGGTACTCGGCGATCGTCTCGGTCAGGCCGTCGCGCCAGCGCCGGTAGCGGTCGACCTGCCCCGCGAAATCCGTCTCGCCGCCCTCACGGGCGCGCCGGCGGTCGGCCAGGTTTTCGATCTTGCCGCTCATGGTCGATTGTCGATGCTCGTCGTGGCCGGGGCGGGGGCCCGCCCCGGGTCCCCCCGGGTATTATGGGTCTGTCATGTCTTAGTTTAGGCGATCCGCGGCGGGATGGAGGGCCCGCCGCGGCCGGGAAAGACCGCCGGCGGGCCGCCCGGAACCGTCGGGCGGGGAGGGATGGGCCGGCTCCAGAGGTCGATCCGGACGCCAGGCGCGCGTCGATGCAGCCGCTGCCGGTTCGGCCGCCCGCGGAAGGCGCTGGGGGACGCCTAGTTCATGGCCCAGTCAGCGCTTGATAAATAACTTATGGCGCAATGCCCCTCCGTGATTTCGATTTTTACTTTGCCCCACTTTTTGGTCGGTAACCCGGCAAGAATTGTTCTTTGCGTAATTGCCCCGAGTCTAGTCGCGCGGCGACTTCCCGCATTACCTCATCTTGCTGTTCTCTAGACAATGAACGCATCTCGTTGGATTGCATCAATGTCACGAAGTTGGTAGCAGGATCATGCAGGGAATTGAACAAGCGATTTTTTATTTCTTCGAACTGTCCTGCGGCCATTACTGATTTCGATAACGTGTCGTCCTCGCGTATGTCACTGCCATCCGGAGCATTCGACGACAACTGGTTTTCATACACCGGCCGCATTATTCTGCCGATTCGGTCATCGACTCGATCCAGCATCACCGTTAGTTCGCCCAGTCGCACTTCCATCTGGTCAAAGCGTGCGACCAGTGCGTGCGGCGTGCCGGATATCGCTTGTTGATCAATCGCGGTTACCGGTTGGGCCGAGGTACCGCTTAACTGAGTCACGACAGCCCCGGCAGTAACCCCGAGAATAAATACCACGATAGTCGGTGCAACATTGAACGTCTTCAACGCCTCCGCCCCCAATATTAACCAATGCACAGAATAATGAACCACGTGACACAACGACTTACGCCACGCGATTTCCCTAAATACAGGGACCTTCGCGGTGAAATCACTGGAGCCCTGTACCATCAGGGCTCCAGTGACAGGCGTCACTGCAGAGGTTCCCAGTGATAAGCGTTACAGGTATTTATTGGAGTGAGGCAACATTGTCTGTCAGGTAGCCCTGTTTACCATTGGCCTGTGCGGTTGCGAGAATCCCAACCATCGGTGTCAAGCTACTGGTGGCGCCACTTACAATACATGCATAGCCATTAATGATGGCCAGCAGCTGGCTAGTCGACCCACTATTGCTAATAACGACGGTGCTTACCGGTCCCCACACATTACATCCGAGTCCACTGGCAGCAAAAGCAGGGCTGGTTAACCCGGCCAGACATACACCTAAAATCAGAAGTATCTTCTTCATTGAATCCTCCTGTTAGATTTCATTCACTGTAACTACGACGAACCAAATGATTTTCTGCGCACTGCTATGCAGCGGGAAATATTGTAATACCAAAACTTTTAAAAAAATGGGGGTCAGAGAACAATTTTCCTTAATATAATCTGTTCGCGCTCGGCGTGGATGGACGTCCCGGTTTCCCGGGCCGCACTTTTTTCGCGAACAATTTTTCTATGTGATTTTTGAACTCTTCGGCTCCCAGCACCAACTCCTGATTCAAGGCGTCGCGTATTTCGTGTAGCTGCATCTCATCTATTTGTTGTCGAAACAGTTCACGATAAGCCGATTGTCGCTTAGACGGTGTTGTTCCCAGCTGAAGATATTCCCCGTGGGGAATAATCACCATTGTCGTCTCACCACTGGCGTTGCACCGATAGCTCGACCATCGATAATCGGTGGGGCTCTTGACTAAAGCCGCGCGCACGGGATTCAGCTCGATATAGCGACTACAGGTCAGGAAATACCGTTCGGGATCCACCAGGCACGCCTTATACCGCCCGTCCCACAAGGTTCCCGTACGGCGGTATTCCAGATTGACGTAACGGACATACCGCCGCCCCAATGCTTGCATCATCACTGAAACTCCATTTCCGGCATGGGGCGTGACCAATAGATGCACATGGTTGGCCATCAGTACATAGGCATGGATTTCACATTCTGAACCTTGTGCACATTCCATGAGATTATCCAGGTACACCAGATAATCATCTACCGCGAAAAAACAAGCGCCCCGATTATTTCCGCGCTGAACAACATGTTGCGGTACACCGATAATGCTGAATCGCATCTTTCTTGCCATGGCGTCCTCCTTGATGTGATTATTTAAAACCACATGCGCCTGGCTTGGTACTTATCCCATAGATAGCGCCAGGTCGTGTTTCCGTGCATCAAGCAGATCGGCGGACCCCACCCCTCGTCGAAATAATGCAGACCTATACCGTCTACGGTGGCATACCGGCTGGTAAACGGATATTCAGAACGCGTGCTGCGGCCGCGCGCTCCGTGTCTAGATGAACAGGCACACGTCGGATTGCTGCGCCACCGGCAGGAAGCTGGCCGCGCCGATCCAGTCCTTGACCGCGGGGATAAAATCGTCGCGCGTGTAGCCAAACAGGTCGACCGTCATCTGGCATGCGACCAGGTTGACGCCGGCCTCGACGCACACGTCGCGCAGCTCCTCGATCGAAGCGACCCCGTTATTCTTGACCGTCTTCTTCATCAGGCCCGTGGCCAGCTTCTCGAAACCGGGCACGCTGGCCATGACCGCGTTCGGGATATTCCAGTTGATGCCCTGGAACCACTTCGGCCCGAACGGCATTTTCATCGGCATGCCGGGGTTGCCCAGCGGGCTGACCTGGAGATTGAGTTCCTTTTTGAGTAGTTCGAGCCCGTAAAACGTAAAGAAGACAGACACGTCCCAACCCAGCGCCGATGCGGTTGAGGCGAGAATGAACGGGGGATAGGCCCAGTCCATTGTACCCTTGGTGGCGATGATGGCGAGCGAAGGCGTCTTATTCTCGTCCACCTCTTTCAGCTTCTTGGCGAGGCGATCGTCGAACCAGGCGTCGAGTGCGGCGCCGTGTTTCTGCAGCAGGTCTTGAGGAAGCCGGTTGGACGACATTTCAGTTACGCTGGACATGTTTGTCTCCTGTTCGGGTTGGGACGTCTTGATGATTCGGTCAGCCCGGCTGGCACAGGCGCGGCCACGGATAACCTTCCGCCTTGAGATCGGCCAGATGTTCACGCACCGCCGTTCGCCAGTCCTTTTTGGGCAGGTACTGCAATTTCCTGCGCGCGTAATCGTTGGAACAAACCCAGTTTTCGCACAGGCGCACGATGGAGCGCGTGAGAAACGGTGACGATCCCGGAAGGATGGGTTTGAGCGTTTCCATCAGCCAGCCGAAGGCGTAACCGGCCGGGTAGGGGACGCTGTAGAGCGGTGTGGGAACACCGGCTTCCACGGCGATGAATTGCACGACTTCGCGCAGCGTCGGGAATTCCGCGCCGCAGATATTGAACGACTCATAATCATTCAAACCGTCGGCGATGGTCGCCAGGGCAAAGGACTTGCCGAGGTCGGTGTCAGCCACCAACGGCAGACGTTTGCGCCCGCCGGCCAGCCACGGCACCAGGTATGTCTTCAGTCGCGGCACCAGCGCCGGCAACATGCCCAGGCGATTGCCGGTACCGATAAAATGGCCGAGGCGCATGGTCACCATCTGCGTGCCACGAGTGCTGTTGTCGCGCATGTACCGGTCGAGATCGATCAGACAGTCGAGATGCGGCCAGAAGCCGGTATGTGTTGTTCGCGAGAAATCATCCAGGGGTTTTTCGTCTTTCGCGACCGCGCCGATGACGACCGTGTTCGTTTGAATAAAGCGTTTGACGCCCTGCCGAATTGCCTGTTCGATCAGATCGCGGGCCGGCTCAAAGAAGCGCTGGCGTTCCAGTTCCCTGTGGTTCCACATGGATGCCCAGTTGCCAGCGCTGCAAATGACATCGACTTCCTTCACCACCTCGCGTCGATAGGACGCGTCCATCAAGTTCCCAATCCGCGTCTCGCCCTGGAAATTCCGCGGCAATTGCTCGCGCCGACGGCAGGCAGCGACCGGTTCCACCCCAGGCTGCGCCGCCATGGCTCGGAGTATGTTGCCGCCCAAGAAACCCGTCGCACCCGTTACCAATACTCGAATCTTTTTGTTCACGTTCATTGTCTCCTCCGGGCAATCGGATTGTTGTTATAGGTCATCACATCGCCTCCACCCATTCCCGAAGTCGTGTTGTTTCTCGCGCGATCAGATCCGGTTGATGGAAGGTATGCGTTAACAGGCTGGCCCCTTGCAGCACTGAAACCAGATGCAAGGCGAGATCGGCGGACTGTCGCCCCTTGCCGAGCAGATTAAATTGCTGTTCCGACCATGACAGGATGGCCGCAAGCAAGGTCGCGGCCTTGTCGGCGAGCGGCCCGCCATCCTTGTGCAGCTCCTGGCAGAGACTGCCGACGGGGCAGCCGCTGTGTGACAGTATGTCGCGCTGATCAGCCACCATTTGAATCAGCGCTAAAATCCGTTTTTTCGGATCAGGGGACTTTTCCCAAGCGGTCATCAGGACGCGATAAAATTCGGTACGCTGTTCAATCACTGCCTCACCGATGTCTTCCTTGGTTTTGAAGTAGTAGTAAACGTTGCCCAACGGAACATCGGCTTGCCGGGCGATGTCCGCCAGGGTGGTCTGGTTGAATCCTTGTTTATGTATCAGCGTGTTTGCTGCTTCCAGCAGGCGTGCGCGCTTGTTGGTTTCCGAGCTCGTCATAAATGAATGAAACTAAGTTAGTTGAATAACTAAATTGTGGGTTACTTATATAGCCCTGTCAAGAGGGGGGGGGGAGTCAGTTCCAGAGATCGATCTGGACGCCCTGGGCGCGCAGCGCGCCGGCACGCTCGTCGATATAGCGTTGCAGGTTGGGCTGCTCCCGATAGGCGTTGGAGGCCACGTAGTCCATGACCGACTGGACATGGAAGGTCTTGAGCATCGCCTCGACGCGCAGCACCTCGCGGTTGTCGGCGCCGTATAACACCGCCGACGGCGCGTACACCAGGCCGAGGTCGCGCGCCCACGCGCGCGCGGTGGTGGTCTCGCCCGCGGGGGTGGTCACCGGCGTGTCGCTCCACATGTCCAGCTGCGCGACATCGAAACGCTGCAGGAGCGCGCGCGATTCCGGGTTCTCGAATATCGTCCGGTGGAGGAAGTCGCAACCGCCGCAGACCTTCTGCTCGAACAGCACCAGCAGCGGCTTGCCGCTGCCGCGCCCGGCGAGCGCGAACGGCGGCTTCAGGAACTGCCGCCGGGTGTGCAGCCGGCCGCTCGCCGGCGGCGGGGATTTCTTCGCGTAGAACTCGCGGAAGCCGCCGGACGTTTCATGGCCCCCGGCGACGTACTCGAGGGCGGCCATGAGCTGGTGCGGGGGAAAATACCCGTTCACGCGCAGCACCACCTTGCCCTGCTCGTCGAAGAACAGCAGGGTCGGCGTATACTTGACGTCGAGCTGCTCGGCGAAGCGCTTCTCGGTGACGACGCGACCGTCGAAATCGGTCACCTCGGCGTCGCCCCACATGTTGATCGCCAGAACGTCGAAATGCCTGCGCGTGTAATCGACGATCGCTTTCTGACTGAAGTTGTTCTCCATCAGCTCCTTGCAATAGGGGCAGCCGTCCTGGCCGATGTACAGGATGAGCCGCTTGTTGCCGGCGCGGGCGGCGGCGACATCGTCGCGCAGATAGAGGAACGAGGTCTTGAACCAGGGCGGGTGCTCGAACTGGGTGGGGGCGGGTTTCTTCTCATACTCCTGTGCCGCGCGTGCCGCCGGCACGCCGGAGAGATCGCCCAGGAACAATACGGTGCACAGTCCGGCGACTGCGAGTGGCGTTCGAGTGGTCATGGCTGTCTCCATCTTCGAAGTGACGCAGAGTTCATTACTATTCAAAGTACTGCTTTTTCGACCGCGCCGACCAGGGTATAGTTTGCCCCAAAACAGGAACCTGTCCACACAATGTCCGACCACCCGGCCGGCCCCGGCAAGCCCTCCCTGACCCTGGTGGTCCCAGGGCTTTTCAACTCCCGAGTTCCGCCTAAGGCCATCCCCCGTCTGCCGGCCCTGGAGAGGCTGCTGGGGCGTTCCGACCGGCTCAAGCCGCGGTCCACAGGCGGAGGGCACGACGGCTCGCTCACGGCCTGTCTGTTCGGCCTGTTCGGCATCGCGCGGCCGCCGGAGGGGGATTTTCCGGCCGCCGCGGTCAGCCGCCTGGCGGACGGCGGCGAGCGCGACGACGGCTTCTGGCTGCGCGCCGACCCGGTGCACCTCGAACCGGCTGGCGGCGGGCTGATACTGACCGAGGGCGGCGCGCTCAAGATCACGGCCGCCGAGGCTGAACGGCTGGCCGCCGAGATCCTGGAGAACTATGCCGACGAGGGTTGGCAGCTCGAGGTACGGCATCCGCTGCGCTGGTATCTCAGGGCGCCGCAGGCGACCGTCATTGCCACCGTGCCGCCGCTCGCCGCCGCCGGGCGGGACATCCACCCGTTCCTGCCGGCCGGACCGGACGCCAAGGCCTGGCACACGCTGCTCAACGAGACGCAAATCCTGTTGCACACCTCCGGCATCAACAGCGAGCGCGAGGCGCGCGGGCTCCTGCCGATCAACAGCCTGTGGTTCTGGGGTGCCGGCCGGCTGCCGGAAATCGACGCCGGCACCTGGACCCGGATTTGGGGCGGTGACCCGGTGGCGCTCGGGCTGGCGCGCCTGGCGAACATTCCCAGCGGGGCCGTGCCGGCCGATGTCACCGCGCTGCTGGCGGCGCTCGGCGGGTCGGGCGAACATCTCGTGGTTCTCGACCCGGCACAGGCGGCGGCCGCCTACGGCGAGACCGAGGCCTGGGTCGAGGCGCTCACCGCCCTGGAGCGCGATTGGATCGTACCGCTCAGTGTCGCCTTGCAGGCGGGTGATCTGGCGGCGCTGAATCTGTGGCCCGATGCGCAGCACGGTTTTGCCGCCGCGCCGGGGGTGCTGCGCCGCTGGTGGCGCCGGCGGCGCCGTCTGACGGCATTCCGGTGAGCGGCGCACGCCGGATCGTCCGGCGCACGCTGGACGCGGTCGCGCACGATCTTCCGCCGGACCTGCACCCGGTGCTGCAGCGCCTGTACCTGACGCGCCGGCTCACCTCGGCCGCCGAGCTCGCGCGCGGCCTCGACCGGCTGGAGCCGCCGCAGGGACTCCTGGGCATCGACGCCGCGGTGACGCTGCTCGAGGACGCGCTGCGATACGTCCGGCGCATACTGATCGTCGCCGACTTCGACGCCGACGGCGCCACCAGCTGCGCGCTGGCGGTGCGCGCCCTGCGCACCCTGGGTGCGGCCCGAGTGGACTACGTGGTGCCGAACCGCTTTGAGTACGGCTACGGGCTGACCCCCGAGATCGTCGCGGTCGCGGCCGAGCACCGGCCCGAGCTGCTGATCACGGTCGACAACGGAATTTCCAGCCTGGACGGCGTGGCGGCGGCCCGCGCGCGCGGCATGCGGGTCCTGATCACCGACCACCATCTGCCCGGCGCCGTGCTGCCGGCGGCGGATGCCATCGTCAACCCCAACCAGCCGGGCGACCGCTTCGCGAGCAAGCATCTCGCCGGGGTCGGCGTGATTTTCTACGTGATGCTGGCGCTGCGCGCGCGGCTGCGTGAGCGCGGCTGGTTCGACGAACGGAACGTCGCCGAACCGAATCTCGCCCAGTGGCTCGATCTGGTGGCGCTCGGCACGGTCGCCGACGTCGTGCCGCTCGACCGCAACAACCGCATCCTGGTCGCGCAGGGCCTGGCGCGCATCAACCGCGGCCAGGCCTGCGCCGGCATCCGCGCGCTGCTGGCGGTCGCCGGGCGTGCGCCCGGGCACCTGAGCGCGACCGATCTCGGCTTCGTGCTGGGGCCGCGCCTCAACGCCGCCGGGCGCCTGACCGACATGTCGCTCGGCATCGCCTGCCTACTCAGCGAAGACCCGGCGGCCGCGCAGGAGATGGCCGGACGCCTCGACCGGCTCAATCGCGAGCGCCGCGCCATCGAGGCCGGGATGCAGGCCCAGGCGCTCGGCCTGCTCGATGCCCTGCATCTCGACGGCGAACTGCCGCGCGGCCTGTGCCTCTACGACCCGGCCTGGCACCAGGGCGTGATCGGCATCCTGGCCGCACGCATCAAGGAGCGCGTGCACCGGCCGGTAATCGCCTTCGCGCCGGCTGGTGACGGTTCGCTCAAGGGCTCGGCGCGCTCGGTGCCGGGCGTGCATGTCCGCGACGTGCTCGATGCCGTGGCCGCGCGCCATCCGGCCCTGCTGCAAAAGTTCGGCGGGCACGCGATGGCGGCGGGCCTGAGCCTGGACGCCGACAAGCTCCCCGCGTTCAGCGCGGCCTTCGCCGACGAGGTCGGCCGCCACCTGGGCGCGGAGGCGCTGCACGGCCAGCTCACCAGCGACGGCGAGCTCGCCGCTGGCGATTTGGACCTGGGCCTGGCGGAGCTGCTGCGCACCGCCGGCCCCTGGGGCCAGGGCTTCCCCGAGCCGCTGTTCGACGGCGAGTTCGAGGTGCTGGCGGCGCGGGTTGTCGGCGACAAACACCTGAAGCTGCAGCTGCGCCATCCCGAGGGCCGCACGCTCGATGCGATTGCCTTCAACCAGGCGACGGGGCGCGAGCTTTGCGGGCGGCGCGTGCGCGTGGCATATCGCCTGGCTGTCAATGAGTACCAGGGCGCGCGCGCCGTGCAGCTGGTGGCGGTGGAGATTCAGGATCCGGATGCAGGCTGAGGGGACGTCCAGTACAATTCCGCCATGCACACCCGCACGCTCGAGGACTTCGTCGGCAACACCCCGCTGGTGCGCCTGCAGCGCCTGCCGGGCGCGACGTCGAACGTCGTGCTGGTCAAGCTCGAAAGCAATAATCCGGCCGGCTCGGTCAAGGACCGGCCGGCGCTCAACATGATCCGTGCCGCCGAGGCGCGCGGCGAGATCAAGCCCGGCGATACGCTGATCGAGGCCACCAGCGGCAACACCGGCATCGCGCTGGCCATGGCCGCCGCGATCAAGGGTTATAAAATGGTCCTGATCATGCCCGAGCACATGAGCGCCGAGCGCCGCGCCACCATGAAGGCCTTCGGCGCCGAGATCATTCTGGTGTCGAAGCAGGGCGGCATGGAGGAGGCGCGCGACCGGGCGCTGGCGATGCAGGCCGAGGGCCGCGGCCGGGTGCTGGACCAGTTCGCCAACCCCGACAACCCGGCCGCGCACTACCTCGGCACCGGCCCGGAGATCTGGCACGATACCGAAGGTCGCATCACGCATTTCGTCAGCGCCATGGGCACGACCGGCACGATCATGGGCGTGTCGCGTTATCTCAAGGAGAAGAATCCGAACGTTCAGATCGTCGGCGTGCATCCGACCGAGGGCGCGTCCATCCCCGGCATCCGCCGCTGGCCACAGGCCTACCTGCCGAAGATCTACGACCCCAAGCGCGTCGACCGCGTCATGGAGGTCTCGCAGCCGCAGGCCGAAACCATGACCCGGCGGCTGGCGGCGGAGGAGGGCGTCTTCTGCGGCATCTCGTCCGGCGGCGCCGTGCACAGCGCCCTCGAGCTTTCGGCTGAAATTGAAAACGCCGTGATCGTCGCCATTGTCTGCGACCGCGGCGACCGCTACCTCTCGACCGGTGTGTTTCCGGAATGATTAATTTTGCCACGGGGGGCACGGGGGAAGCGGGGGTAATCCGGTCAAAACCAAATCATTCCCGGTGTCCCCCGTGACCCCCGTGGCTAATCCCTAAACTTCAAAACATGAACACACTCGTCTTCGATATCGAAACCGTCCCCGACGTCGCCACCGGCCGGCGGCTCTACGGGCTTGCGGACCTGAACGACGACGACGTCGCCAAGGTGATGTTCCACAAGCGCCGCGAGGAGAGCGGCGGCTCGGAGTTCCTGCGCCATCATCTGCACCGCGTGGTGGCGATCTCGGCGGTGTTGCGCAGCGGCGACGCGCTCAAGGTCTGGTCGCTGGGCGAGATCGAGGCCGGCGAGGCCGAGCTGATCCGGCGCTTCTTCGACGGCATCGACAAGTACACGCCGACGCTGGTGACCTGGAACGGCGGCGGCTTCGATCTGCCGGTTCTGCATTACCGCGCGCTCCGGCACGGCGTCGCCGCGCCGCGCTACTGGGACACCGGCGACGACGATCGCGACTTCAAATGGAACAATTACCTGAGCCGCTTCCATGCGCGCCACACCGACCTGATGGACGTGCTGGCCGGCTACCAGCCGCGCGCCTGCGCGCCGCTCGACGAGATCGCGCAGATGCTGGGGCTGCCCGGCAAGCTCGGCATGCACGGTTCGCAGGTCTGGGAGCAGTACCAGGCCGGCAACCTCCAGGCGATCCGCGACTACTGCGAGACCGACGTGCTCAATACCTATCTGATCTGGCTGCGCTTCGAGCTGATCCGCGGCCATTTGGAGCCGGCCGGCTACGACGGGGAAATCGCACGCGTGCGCGATTTGCTGAATTCCGAGAACCGCGCACACTTACAGGCGTTTCTCAAGGCTTGGAAGGTGAGTGATTAGCCACGGGGAGCACGGGGGACACGGGGAGAAATAATGGTTAAACAATGTTACTCCCCGTGTCCCCCGTGACCCCCGTGGCAGAATTCGATTTTCCGCACCCCACGGCACCACTTCAATGATGCAATCGCAATCTCCAAAATCCGCCACGGTAACGACCAAGAAGGGCGACACCGCGGTCGCCCGCGTCGAATCGCTCAACCACGACGGCATCGGCGTCGCCCATGTCGACGGCAAGGCGGTGTTCATCGACGGCGCGCTGCCGGGCGAGACGGTGCGCTTCCGTTATCACGACAAGAAGCGCCGCTACGATACCGGCGGCGTGCTGGAGGTGCTGGCGGCGTCGCCGGACCGGGTCGTGCCGCGTTGCCCGGTCTTCGGCGTGTGCGGCGGTTGCAGCCTGCAGCACCTGGCGAGCGCGGCGCAGCTGCCGGCCAAGCAGCAGGTGTTGCGTGACGACCTGGAACGCATCGGCAAGGTCGAGCCGGAGCGCTGGCTCGAGCCGCTGACCGGCCCGGCCTGGGGCTATCGCCGCCGCGCCCGGCTCGGGGCGCGGCTGGTCGAGAAGAAGGGCGGGGTGCTGGTCGGGTTCCGTGAGAAGCGCAAATCCTACATCACGCCGCTTCAGTCCTGCGAGGTGTTGCACCCGCGGGTCGCCGCGCTGCTGCCGGCCCTGCGCGATCTCATTGCGTCCCTGAGCTGCCCGAACCGTGTGCCGCAGATCGAGGTCGCGGTCGGCGACGGCGCCGAGGAGCCGCAGGCCGCGCTGGTGTTCCGCCACCTGGAGCCGTTCACCGACGCCGACCGCGCCGCGCTGCGCGCCTTCGGCGCGACGCATTCGGTGCAGATCCATCTACAAGGTGGCGCGCCCGACGCCATCGAACCGCTGTGGCCGCAGCCGGCGCCGCCCTTGAGTTACCGGTTGCCGGACCACGACCTCACGCTGCGCTTCCAGCCGACGGATTTCATCCAGGTCAATGGCGAGATCAACCGGCGGCTGGTCAATCGCGCCCTGGAGCTGCTGGCGCCGGCGCCGGAGGACCGGGTGCTGGACCTGTTCTGCGGTATCGGCAATTTCACGCTGCCGCTGGCCCGGCGCGCCGGACGCGTGCTGGGACTGGAGGCCGACGCCGGGCTGGTGGCGCGTGCCTGGGACAACGCCCGGCTGAACGGCATCGGCAATGTCGAGTTCGGCGCCGCCGATCTCTACGCGGAAGAGGGGGCCGCACCCTGGGGCGGCGAGCGCTTCACGCTCTGGCTGCTGGACCCGCCGCGCACCGGGGCCATGGAGGCGGTCAAACATCTGCCCGACGACGGCGGCGGCCCGCGGCGCATCCTTTATGTCTCCTGCAACCCCGCCACCCTGGCGCGCGACAGCGAACTGCTGGTGCACGTCAAGGGCTACCGCCTGGAGGCGGCCGGGGCGCTGGACATGTTCCCGCAGACCAGCCACGTCGAGGCGCTGGCCTTGTTTGTGCGGGATGCGCGGGCATAATAGCGCCGCATGCATATACACGTCGACGTGCCCAGCCAGACCCTGACCCTCCACGACGCCGGCGGCGCGGTGCTCGGTCGCTACCGGGTGGCGACCGCCGCGAAGGGTGTCGGCGAATTGAACGGCAGCGAGCAGACGCCGCGCGGCTGGCACGTGATCCGCGCCAAGATCGGCGCCGGGCTGCCGGCCGGCGCGGTGCTGGTGTCGCGGCGCCCGACCGGCGAGATCTACTCCCCGGCGCTGCGCGCCCGCTTTCCCCGCCGCGACTGGATACTGACGCGCATCCTGTGGCTGAGCGGGCTCGAAGCCGGCCGCAACCGCCTCGGCCGGGTCGATACCATGCGCCGCTACATTTATATCCACGGCTGCCCGGACGAGGACCCGATGGGCGTGCCCAGCTCGCACGGCTGCATCAAGATGCGCAACGACGAAGTCATCGAACTGTTCGAGCGCGTGCCGGTCGGCACGCGCGTGCAGATCCTCGCGGAGGGCGCATGAGCCTCGGCCCCGTCATGCTGGACGTCGCCGGGCTCGAGCTCGTCGCCGAGGAGCGCGAGCGCCTGCGCCATCCGCTGGTCGGCGGCGTCATCCTGTTCACGCGCAACTACGACTCGCCCGGGCAGGTCGAGCGGCTGGTGCGCGAGATCCACGCGCTGCGCGACCCGCAGCTGCTGGTCGCGGTCGATCACGAGGGCGGGCGCGTGCAGCGCTTCCGCCCGGGATTCACCGCGCTGCCCGCGGCGGCGCTGCTCGGCGAGCACTACGACGAAAACCGCAAGCGCGCGCTGCGCCTGGCCGAGGCCTGTGGCTGGCTGATGGCGCGTGAGCTGCGCGCGGTCGGGGTGGATTTCAGCTTCGCGCCGGTGCTGGACCTGAACCGCGGCGTCAGCACGGTGATCGGCGACCGCGCCTTCCACTCGGATCCGGAGGCGGTCGCGGACCTCGCCCACGCCTATATGCGCGGCATGCACGACGCCGGCATGGCCGCCACCGGCAAGCATTTTCCGGGCCACGGCAGCATCGCCGCCGACTCGCATGTCGCGATGCCGGTGGACGAGCGCGAGTTCGAGGACATCCTTCTGCAGGACATCGTGCCGTTCGAGCGCATGATCCACTACGGCCTGGCCGCCGTCATGCCGGCGCACGTGGTCTACACGCGCGTCGATCCGCGGCCGGCCGGCTTCTCGCGCTTCTGGCTCAAGGAAGTGCTGCGCGGACGCCTGGGATTTCAGGGGGTTATCTTCAGCGACGATCTGTCCATGGAAGGCGCCAAGGGGGCCGGCGACATGGTGGCGCGCGCCGCGGCGGCGCTCGACGCCGGCTGCGACATGGTGCTGGCCTGCAACGATCCGCCGGCCGCCGACACGCTGCTGGACGGCCTGCGCATTCAGGACAACCCGGTGTCGCACCTGCGCCTGGTGCGCTTGCACGGCCGGCTTCCGGTGAGCCGGCAGCAGCTGCTGGCCGACGCCGGCTACCAGCAGGCCTTGAGCCTGGTGCACAATGTGGCTTGATCGGGATATTGCATTCGCCCGCCATCTGGCCTACAAGACGACTTTATATACGGCGGTATGACCGATTTGGGAGAACGCGAGCGTTGGCCGATCTGATTCAACCCCTGAAGAAGCTCAAGCTGGAAAGCTTCAACAACCTGACCAAGACGCTGAGCTTCAATATCTACGATATCTGCTATGCGCAGAGCGAGCGTGCCCAGAAGGAATACATCGCCTACATCGACGATGCCTACAACGCCGAGCGCCTGACCGCCATCCTGACCGAGGTCGCCACCATCATCGGCGCGAACATCCTCAACATCGCCCACCAGGACTACGACCCGGAAGGGGCGAGCGTCACCATGCTGATCTCCGAGCAGCCGATCGTCGAGGAGCCGCTCAACCCCGAGGCGCCCGGCCCGCTGCCGGAGGCGGTGGTCGCGCATCTCGACAAGAGCCACATCACGGTGCACACCTACCCGGAGAGCCATCCGGACAACGGCATCAGCAGCTTCCGTGCCGACATCGACGTCTCGACCTGCGGCAAGATCTCGCCGTTGCGCGCCTTGAACTACCTCATCCACACCTTCGAATCGGACGTGGTGGTGATCGACTACCGGGTGCGCGGCTTCACCCGCGACGTGCGCGGCGTCAAGCATTACATCGACCACAAGATCAACTCGATCCAGAACTTCATCGACAAGCCGACGCTCAACCGCTTCCACGCCATCGACGTCAATGTCTACCAGGAAAACATCTTTCATACCAAGATGATGCTCCGGGATTTCAATCTCAATAATTACCTGTTCGGCATCACCGAGGCCGACCTCACCCCGCCGGACAAAAAGACCGTGACCCAGCGCCTCAGCCGCGAGGTGCTGGAGATCTTCAACGGCACCAATATCTCGAAGTAGTCGCGCCGGCGCTTGCGACCAGGCGCCGCGAAAGTTCATATCTGCCACGGGGGACACGGGGAATTGCTTGGCGAACATTATCTCCCCCGTGTCCCCCGTGGCTAATCCACCCTTTTCAAGCGCTTTATCCAAAACGTCCACCGCCGTAAAGTTACGGCTTACGCCGATATGTCACGCAGACCAATGGCGGCGAATCGGCCCCTCGGAAACATATTACTTTTCATATATAAAACAAATTGTTATTGAATATTATTAAAGTTTACGTTTGTGGCCGGAAGCCGCGTGCTGCCGTCACGGCATCGTTGCGAGGCACGCCGCCGTGAGCGCGTTTGACCCGGATTGCGCGCAATGCCCGCGGTTGGCGCGCCACCTGGTGGGTGTGCGGCGCGAATACCCCGACTATCACGCGCGACCGGTGGCGCCCTTCGGGGCGGTGCGGCCGCGGCTGCTGATCGTCGGGCTCGCGCCCGGCCTGCACGGCGCCAATCGCAGCGGCCGGCCGTTCACCGGCGACCATGCCGGCATCCTGCTGTACGCGACGCTGCACCGCTTCGGCTACGCCAGCCGGCCGGAATCGGTGGCCCGCGACGATGGCCTCAAGCTCCGGCAATGCCGCATCACCAACGCCGTCAAATGCCTGCCGCCGCAGAACAAGCCGACGCCGGCCGAGGTGCGCGGCTGCAACGGCTATCTGCGCCAGGAGCTGGCCGCGCTGCCGCCGGACGCCGTGGTGCTGGCACTCGGCGCCATCGCCCATCAGGCGGTGCTGCGCGCCCTCGACCTGCGCCAGGCCGATCACCGCTTCGCCCACGGCGCCGTGCATGCGCTGCCGGGCGGACGGCGACTGGTGGATTCCTATCATTGCAGCCGCTACAACACCCAGACGCGCCGCCTGACCGAGCCGATGTTCCACCGGGTGTTCGCGCGCATCGAGACGCTGTTGAACGCCGCCCCGCGCAAACCGTCCAAACCGGCATGAGTCAGCCCGCCTTCGACCCCAAGACCTATGCCCAGACGCTGTCCGGCGCGCCGGGCGTGTACCGGATGCTCGACGCCGACGGCAAACCGCTGTACATCGGCAAGGCGCGCGATCTGCGCAAGCGCGTGGCGAGCTATTTCCAAAAGCGGCCGGCCGGCGGACGCATCGCGCACATGCTCACCCAGGTGGCCGGCATCGAGGTGACGGTCACGCACACCGAGGCCGAGGCGCTGCTGCTCGAGAGCAACCTCATCAAGACGCTCAAGCCGCGCTACAACATCGCGCTGCGGGACGACAAGAGTTATCCTTATATCCATCTCTCCGACCACGAATTCCCGCGCCTGGGTTTCCATCGCGGCGCGCGCCGCGCGGGCGGTCGCTACTTCGGGCCGTACCCGTCGGCGTACAGCGTGCGCGAGAGCCTGAATCTGCTGCAGAAGGTCTTTCCGATCCGGCAGTGCGAGGACAGTGTGTTCCGCAACCGCTCGCGCCCCTGCCTGCAGTACCAGATCAAGCGCTGCACCGCGCCCTGCGTCGGCTATATCGACGCCGCCAGCTATGCCGAGGATGTGCGCCACGCGGTGATGTTCCTGGACGGCCACAGCCAGGCAGTGACCGGGGAGATGGTGGCGCGCATGGAGGCCGCCGCCGCGCGTCAGGACTACGAGACCGCGGCGCGCTACCGCGACCGTATCGCGGCGTTGCGCCGGGTGCAGGAGCGCCAGTCGGTGAGCGGCGAGGGCGGCGACGCCGATATCCTGGCGCTGGACCTGGAGCAGGGCGCGGCCTGCGTCAGCATGACCTTCATCCGCAATGGCCGCAATCTCGGCAACAAGAACTTCTTCCCGCGCATCGGCGCCGAGGAGGCGCCGGCGGCGGTGCTGGGCGCCTTCCTGGCGCAGTTCTATCTGGCCGAGGGCGCGGCGCGCGACCGCCAGGTGCCGCCGGCGGTGTATCTCAGCCACGCGGTGCCGGACCAGGCACTGCTGCAGTCGGTCTTGAGCACCCAGGCCGGGCGGCGCGTGCAGCTGGTGAGCGCGGCGCGCGGCCTGCGCCGTCGCTGGGTAAGCCTGGCGGCGGTGAACGCACGCGACGCGCTGCGTCGCTTGCTCAACGATCGCGCCAGCCTGCGCAACCGCTTCGAGGCGCTCGCCGAGGCGCTCGGACTGGAGGAACTGCCGGAACGCATCGAGTGCTTCGACGTGAGCCACACCCAGGGCGAAGCGACCGTGGCGTCGTGCGTGGTGTTCGGGCCCGACGGGCCGCTCAAGAGCGACTACCGGCGCTTCAACATCGAGCAGGTCGCGGCCGGCGACGACTACGCGGCGATGGCCCAGGCGCTGGAGCGCCGTTACCGGCGCGTACCCGACGACAAGGCGGCGACGCTCCCGGAGCGGCCGCTGCCCGATCTGATCCTGATCGATGGCGGCAAGGGCCAGCTGCATACCGCCGAGAAGATATTGACCGAGCTGGGGGTGGAGGGCGTACGGCTGGTGGCGGTGGCCAAGGGGGTCGAGCGCAAGCCGGGCAGGGAACAGTTGTTCTTGTCCGGCGCGGCCGCGGCCACTATACTGCCCGCCGACTCGCCGGCCCTGCATTTGATTCAACAGATCCGCGACGAGGCCCACCGCTTCGCGATCACCGGACATCGCCAGCGCCGCGGCCGAACGCGCGTGCGCTCGCGCCTCGAGGACATCCCGGGCGTCGGTGACAAGCGCCGCCAGGCCTTGCTCAAGCATCTCGGCGGCATGCAGGAGGTGGCGCGCGCCGGCGTCGAGGACCTGACGCGCGTGCCGGGCATCAGCGCCGATCTGGCCCGGCGCATTTACGCCAGTTTTCACGCAGCGGAAGAATAATCGTGCTCTGGAACGCGCCCAATGTCCTGACCTCGCTGCGTATCGTATTGATTCCGGTCTTCATCGTGGCGTATTACCTGCCGTACGGTTGGGCGCCGCTGTTGACCACCGTGCTGTTCGTGCTGGCCGCGCTCACCGACTGGCTGGACGGCTACCTGGCACGGCGCCTGAACCAGACCTCGCCGTTCGGGGCCTTCCTCGACCCGGTCGCCGACAAGCTGATGGTGGCCGCCGCCCTGGTGTTGCTGGCGGCCGACCCGCGGGTGCAGGCGCAGGTGATCGACCCGCGCCTGTTCGCGATCGTGGTACTGATCGTCATCGGCCGCGAGATCACCATCTCGGCGCTGCGTGAATGGATGGCCGAGCTCGGCAGCCGCGCCAGTGTCGCGGTGTCGATCATCGGCAAGTTCAAGACCATCGGCCAGATGGTGGCGATCCCCTTCATGCTCTACCGCCAGCCGCTGTGGGGCCTGCCGGTGGTCAAGATCGGCGAGATCCTGCTGTACCTGGCCGCGGGGCTCACGCTCTGGTCCATGGCGGTCTATCTCAAGGCCGCCTGGCCGGTGCTGTCGCGCCCGCCCCGCGGGCCTTAAGGCGCGCGCTTGACAGTCCAGTGACCGCGTTTACAATACCCAGCCTTTAGCGCGGGAATAGCTCAGTGGTAGAGCACAACCTTGCCAAGGTTGGGGTCGCGAGTTCGAATCTCGTTTCCCGCTCCAGACTTCTGTTCGGGCCGGCCGTCGCCGCCCGCCGTAATGCCGACCGGCGAGCAGGCGGGGCGCCGATCCGGGCGACGGCCCCGAGGGGAAGCGCGACGCTTTCCCTGTCTTTTTGTGACATCCCGGCTGGGTGGCAGAGTGGTTATGCAGCGGCCTGCAAAGCCGTGGACGCCGGTTCGATTCCGACCCCAGCCTCCAGTTTCGCATTTCGGTATAATGTTGCAGTGCCTTCCCGATTGCCCGGGTGGCGAAATAGGTAGACGCAAGGGACTTAAGTAATTTGAGCATCCAGGCGGGAAACCCCTGGCATGAATGGGGTCAAATTCGGGGGAATCTCAGCGCGTCATGGCGGTGACAATCCCGAGCTAAGCCCGAGACCGCTTTCTATTGCGGTATGTTGGAGTGAACGCGTGGCAGTTGGGACACAAGAGACGGAGGTTTTCCAGCCTGTTGTCCTTGTTGTTCCCGTTGATGTGATCAAGCTCGAGGGGAATAGGCCGGTTGAGCCATCGTGTTCGGCGGCAGAACGAGCAGCGATGTTCAAGGATGCCATCACGCAACAGCCAGCGCCTGAGTCTGTTGGACTGTACGGGGCGCGAATTGTTGAGATAGCGTTCGATCGGCCATCGCGGCGCGAGCTTCCTCCCCTTGCTCCATGCTTGACCGACGAAATGCGACGTATCGAGATCGAAGTGCCGAATGGCTTTCTTGAGAACGTCGTAATTGCCGCCGTACGGGGCGACGTTGAGCTTCTGCAAAACCTGCCTCAGCGATGTGGCGGTCTTCACCGCCAGCTTGAGCTGCATGGCGGAATACTTTCGGAGCTTCACGATCGTCCCTGTATCGCTCCAGCTTTGGGAAAGTGTAGAGACTTAACGGCCCCTACCTAAGGGCTGGTGAAAACTAGCCTAGGGAAAAGAGAAAGTCCAGACCACAAAATGCGTTCTTCACGGAACGCGGCGGCGAAAGCCGTAGCGGGTAAGAAAATCCCTCGGGGGCAACCCCGTGCCGGTTCGAGTCCGGCCCCGGGCACCATTGCAGAGTTTCACAGCGTCCAATCTGCACATCACGCACGTGCGGTTACTTTTGGCGACTGTCCCGTTCTGGGAGGGCAAACCCAAACACGTTGAAGGCGTGGACCCAGACCGCCAACTACGCGGCGGATGTTGTGATAGCGGCTCGGGGCACCATTTCCGTCGTTTAGCGGCAGGGCAGGGTCTCATCCCGCCGCCGGCGTGGCCGCGCCGCCGCCCAGGGACTTGAGCTCGGCGTTCTTGAGCAGCACCACCGTCTGGTTGAAGCCGCCTTCGGCGGCGGCCTGCATCGCCGTCTTGCCGGAACCGTCCTTGACGTTCACGTCCGCGCCGTTGTCGAGCAGCAGCTTCACCACCAGCGCGCGCCCCTGCGAGGCCGCCACCACCAGCGGGACGTTGCCGCGCTCGTCGGAATAGTTGGGATTGATGCCCGCGCTGATCAGTGAATACACCATTGAAGCGTGGCCCTTGTACGCGGCCTGACACAGGGCGCGCGCGCCGTGCGCGCTGTTGATCTGCTTGATGGGCTTGACGCCCTTCGGCAGGTGCAGGACGAAATTCATGAACGACACCACCACCATCGCCACCAGCGCGAAGAACATGACCTGCGTGCTCACTCCCAGCTCGTTGGCGATGCTCTCGGGCAGATTGGCGCCGACCGCCAGGATGGCGATCACCAGTATCAGCGTGAACTTGAGATAGCGCACCAGCGACACCGTCACGATCGCGATCAGGCCGATGAGCAGGTAGTTCTTGTTGATCCCCAGACCCTTGCTGATTTCATCGGGCAGATTGGCGCCGATGGCCATCAGGGTCACCAGGATGATGATGGCGATGTGCTGGTAAATTTCAGGGATCTTTTTTGCCATGGGAACTCCGCTCGAGGCTCTGTTGCCCTTAATTTGAGACGCAAAATCCATGCAAAATACGCGCCATCGCCACACCAGTTCCCGGGGCCGTCATGGCGGAGACGCCGAGGCCGATAACTGATTGTTTAATGATGCAAGTTTTGTAGGTTTAATACAAGCTGGCGAGCCGCGCTGTCTAGCGGCATGGTCATTAGATCAAGGATACATCGCCCAATGAGTTTGCACGGGAGATCCACGCCGTATTCCCCGGCCGGCCGACGGCTTCCCGGGCGCGCCGGATGACGCCCGGGCCATGCTCGACCTAGACGGCGCATACGGCGAAGGCGGGGGGCAGTTGCTGCGCACGGCCTGCGCCTTGTCCGCCATCACGGGCCAGGCGGTGCGGATTCACGACATCCGGGCACGCCGCAGACCCCCGGGCCTGGCCCCGCAACATCTCACGGCGGTGAAGGCCGTCGCCACGCTGTGCGGCGCCCAGACCGACGGGCTGGAACTGCGATCGCAGACGCTTACCTTTCGTCCCGGGCAGCTCCGTGGCGGCGAGTTTCGTTTCGACGTGGGGACGGCGGGCAGCGTGACGCTGGTGCTACAGGCGCTGCTCCCGGCGGCGCTGTTCTGCAGCACGCCGATTCGTATCCATCTGATCGGCGGCACCGACGTTCGGGGCGCACCGCCGTTCGACTATCTGCGATTCGTCTTCTTGCCACTGCTCGCGCGCATGGGGGCGGACGTCAAGCTGACGCTGCTGCGCCGCGGTTACTACCCGCGGGGCGGCGGCGAGATTACGGCGGAGGTGTGGCCGGGCCGGCTAGGTCCGCTTCGACTGGAGGCGGCGGGCGCGCCAGAGGAAATCCGCGGCATTGTTCATGTAGCGAACCTGCCGGCGCATATCGCAATGCGCATGCATCAGACCGCGGTGCAGGCGCTGTCCGATCTGGCGCCTGTCGAAGTTGAACAACTCGTGCTAGATCGGTCACAAGCCGTCGGGCAGGGCGGTGCGATCGTGCTGTGGGCGCATTGCGGACAGGCGCTGCTCGGCGGGTCCGAGGTAGCCCAACGCGGCATCGCCGCGGAGCGCATCGCCGAGAACGCCGCACAGGCGCTGCGCGCGGAAATCCGCGCCGGCGCCACGCTCGACATCCATGCCGCCGATCAGATCCCGGTTTACGCCGCGCTCGCGCATGGCCGGTCAAGTTTCCTGGTGCGCGACCTGTCCGCCCACGCGCAGACTGTCCTCTGGCTGCTAACGCGATTTCTGCCGGTGCATGTGCACACGGCCGCCGCGGGTGCCTGCACGCGATTGGATATCGAACCGGGCGCGCGCCGGGAAGGGAAGGCAGGAGTGGACTAGAAAGCCACTCATGGAGCCGTCATTCCACCCGAAACACCCCCAACAGGAGTTAACGTAAGCGATTTTATCCATAGACTGTTGTCCCGATGGATCGGTGATGAGAGGCATTTGGGTGCAAACTTCGCCACCCAAATGTCCCTCAGTGGGCGGCAACTCCACCCAAAAGTAACTCATTGGGCGACGGCCCGGACATTATAGAAAGAGCTACCCTGGACAAGATGGCTGATCGAGTATATCGATCACGCCTCGATGACGATGCTGCTTTAGCTGATTCGTTGGCATGGATGTGTAAAATCATCGCCAAGAGTGGCGAGGGAAGATACAAGCAATTATTGCTGAGCGTGAGGTCCGCAGAGGGCTTTTCAGACAGCCCGTGCTGGACGGCTCAGGCTGACCGAAAATCTCCTGCCGAAGCGCTCTCGTTGACCGCGACCCTGGGGTGCTTTTGGGTGGAAACGGGGGACTTTTGGGTGGAACGACGAAGGGCCAACCGGAAATGGCTAGCGTACTGATATGGGTGCTTTTTATTATTTTACATAATATACATTATACGTATTAATTAAGTCGGTAGCGTCAATGCCCAGCCCGCCCCAGTTGTTGGGCGAACTAAAAGTCCTCTATTAAGTCCTCTGGCGGGAGATTTTCGGTCTGCCTATGTCTGCCTATAGAGAAGACCCTTTGGGATGTCCGGGCGGCGCTCTGCGGGTCTCACGCTCGCGGTCGTAAGTTGAACGCGCTTTAATAGAAAGCTCCGGGACGGGACGATCACGCGCCGCCTGTCGCCAATCTGTTCAAGGCCGCCGGCCCCCCCTATACTGCGGCAATGCTCAGTCGTCTGCGAACACGTCGCGCCAAGCGCCGTTTTCTGATCACCGCCCTGCTCGCCCTGCTGCTCGGCCCGGGACTGCGCGTGTGCCTGCACGCGCCGCACGCGCCCGATACGGACCATGCGCATGCCACCGCCGTGCACCTGGAAAGCCACTTCTTCGCAACCGATGACGGCGACGATCAGCCGGGCGACCGGCATGTGCCGCTCAACCTGGCCTTGGTCAAGGTGCTCGTCGCGGGCGCGCTGATCGCGATTCTCGCATCCATCGGCCTGATCTTGTTGCCACACGGACCGGCAAACCGGTTCGCCACGGTGCACGGATGCGTCCTGCTTCCGTCGGTCAGCCTGCGCCTGCGCCCGCCGTTGCGCGCACCGCCGCGCTAGTTCCCCCACGTTGACCCGATAAGCTGCTGCGCGAGCAAGCTGCTCGTGCGCGCTCCTGCCCTCTCTGGATGCGGCCTCACGGCCGCGCGCGGAGGATTGACTGGTGAATCGTACAATTGCCGTTTCCACGGCGCTCGCGGCGTGGATCGCCGCCGCGCCCTTGCCACCACCCGCGGCGGCTGAACCCGCGAGCTGGACGCTCCGGTCCGCAACCCGGCGCGCGCTGGACGTGGCCCCCGAGCAACACGCCGCCGCGGCCGACGTCGAGGCGCGCGCCGCCGCGTTGCGCCAGGCGGAGAGCTGGCCCAACCCGAGTGTCGATCTGCGCGCCGACGACAAGCTCGGCCAGGAAGACGGCCAAGGCGGCACCGATCTCACGCGCGCCGGGCTCAGCCAGCCGCTGCCGCTGCGACGTCTGGCGCGTCAGGGGGCCGCGGCCGAAGCCGCGCTGCGCGCCGCACAGGCGAGCCGCCGCCATCGCCAGCTCGAGCTCGAACAACGGGCCGCAGCCGCGTTTCACGCCCTGCAACTCGCGGCGGCGCGCCGTGATCTCGCCCAGGACAGGCTCGCGCTGACCAAGACCTACGCCGGCGGCGGCGCCGGCCGGCGCGACCCCCTGGTGCGCTACCTTCCCCCGCTCGAGCGCCGGCGGGTCGCGATTCTCGCCGAAGAGGCGCAGCAGGCCGTGCTCGCGGCGCAGCGCGACCACGATCAGGCGGCGATCGAATTCCGCGCCTTGTTGGATCTTCCCGCCGACGCGCCGATCGACGTCGCGCCGCTGGTCGCGCCCGCAGCGTTCCCCGGGCTTGCCGCCCTCGAACGCGATCTCGCCGTGCACCCGGCGCTCGAAGCCGCGCGCCACGAGCGCGATGCGGCACGCGCCGCGATCGCCGTCGCCGAATCGCAGCGCTTCGCCGATCCCGAGGTCGGGGTGTTTCGCGAGCGCGACGTGCTCAACGGCGCGCGCCGCGACGTCACCGGCATCGCGCTGACGGTGCAGGTCCCGCTGTGGAATCTGAACCGCGGCCCGGTCGACGCCACACGCGCCCTGGCCCTGGGCGCACAGGCGGACCTCACCGCGCGCGAGCGCGACGCCGTGACGCGCCTGCGCCGCAGCCATGCGGAGCTGGCGCGGCTCACCGAGCAGCTCGCACGCCTGCACACCACGCTGCTCGTTCCCGCGCGCGAACTTCTCGATCTCACGCGTCGCGCCTTCGCCGTGGGCGAGGCCGACCTGCTCGCGCTGGTGGATGCCAACAACCTCTATTTCGACACCCAGGCGCGTCATCTCGAGTTGCTCGGCGCGAGTGCGCTCGCCGCCGCGAATCTGCGCGCGGCCGCCGGACGTTCGGTATTGACCCCGGAGGCGACGCCATGATCGCCGCGCTCATCCGCTTTGCGCTGGTGCAGCGCCTCATGATGCTGCTCGTCGCCGTGGCGGTGATCGCCGGCGGGCTGTGGGCGTATCGCACCCTGCCGATCGACGCCTTCCCCGACATCTACACCCCGCAGGTGCAGATCACCATCAAGGCGCCGGGCATGACGCCCGAAGAGGTCGAGCAACGCATCACCTTCCCGATCGAGCTGGAAATGCAGGGCCTGCCGCGCCAGACCGCGTTGCGCTCGCTCAACAAGTACGCGCTCGGCCTGGTGACCGTCTGGTTCGAGGACGGCACCGACATCTACTGGGCGCGCCAGCAGGTGGCCGAGCGCCTGAGCCAAGTGCGCGACGCCCTGCCGGGTGAGGTCGAACCGGTGCTGGCGCCGATCACCACACCCTTGGGCGAGATCTACATGTATCGCATCGAGGGCGGTGCCCTGAGCAACGCCGAACGCCGCACGCTCCAGGATTGGGTGATCCGCCCACGGCTGCGCGCCGTGGCGGGCGTCGCCGACGTGAACTCGCTCGGCGGCGAGGTGCGCGCCTTCGAGGTCCGGGCGCAGCCGGAACGACTGGCCCGCCACGGCCTCGGCCTCGACGATCTCGAACGGGCGCTCGCGGAAAGCAACCGCAATGCCGGCGGCGACCGCATCAATCGCGCCGACCGGACGCTGCTGGTGCGCACCGTCGGCGTGCTGCGCAACCCGGACGACATCGGCCGGGTGGTGGTGGCGACGCGCGCCGGCGCGCCCGTCCTGGTGCGCGACGTCGCGGACGTGCGCCTCGGCGCCCTCACCCGCTACGGCGCCGTGACCGCCGATGCCCGGGGCGAGGTCACGACCGGCCTGGTGCTGCTGCGCAAGGGCGCGAACGGACGCGCAACCGTCGAGGGCGTGAAGCGCGAGCTGGCGGCGCTCGCGCCGGCGCTGCCAGAAGGCGTGCGTATCGTACCGTTCTACGATCGCGCCGAGCTCATCGAGTCGGCCGTCCGCACCGTCGAGACTGTGCTGGGCGAGGCGGTAGTGCTGGTGCTGATCGTGCTCGTCGTGCTGCTCGGCAACCTGCGCGCGGCGCTGACCGTGGCCCTGATCCTGCCGTTGTCGGTGCTGTTCACCTTCCTGATGATGCGGCTGTTCGGCATTTCGGCGAATCTCATGTCGCTCGGCGGGCTGGCCATCGCCATCGGCCTGCTGGTCGACGCGGCCGTCGTGGTGGTCGAGAACATCCACACCCAGCTCGCGCAGGCGCCGAAGGGCGTCGGCCGGCTGCACCTGGTCTATCGCGCCGCCAGCGAGGTCGGCGTGCCGGTGCTGGCGGGCATACTGATCATCGTCATCGTGTTCCTGCCGCTGTTCGCACTGAGCGGGCTCGAGGGCAAGATGTTCGGGCCGCTCGCGCTCACCCTCTGCCTGGCGCTGACCGGGTCGCTGCTGCTGTCGCTCACCGTCATCCCGGTGCTCGCCAGCCTGCTGATGCGGGGCACAGGGCACCATCGCGAGGACCGGGTGCTGGCCGCGCTCAAGCGCGTCTACCTGCCGGCCATGCGCTGGGCGCTCCGGCACCGCCGAACCGCGATCGGCGGCGCGCTGGCGGCGCTCGCGCTGGCGGCCGCGTTGTTCCCGTTCATCGGGCGCGAGTTCATGCCGGTCATGGACGAAGGCACGACCGTGATCATTATTGAGAAACAGCCGGACATCACCCTGGAGGCCTCGCTCGACGCGGACGCGGTTTATCATCGGGCGATGATGGCGTTGCCCGAGGTCACGGGCGTGGTGTCGCGCACCGGCGCCGACGAACTGCGGCTCGATCCGATGGGCCTCTACCAGACCGACAATTTCATCCAGACCCGGCCGCGCGCCGAATGGACGCGCAGTCTTGGCGAGTTCCAGGAGGCGCTGCGCGCCCAGATCGAACCATTCGACGGCATCGAGCTGGCGTTCACTCAGCCGATCGACATGCGCGTCTCCGAGATGCTGTCGGGCGTGCGCGCGGCGCTCGCCATCAAGCTCTACGGCGACGATCTGGCGGTGTTGGAGACCGTGTCGAAGCGCATCGAGCAGATGGCCAGCAAGGTGCGCGGCGCGGTCGACATCGTGCGCCCGCCGCTGCTCGGCCAGCGCTATCTCCAGATCGAGATCCGCGCGGCGCGGATCGCGCGTTACGGGATACGGGCCGAGGACATCAACCGGCTGGTCGAGACCGCGGTCGGCGGCCGCGTCGTCACCGAGGTGGTCGAGCCGGCGCGCCGCACCGGCGTGCTGCTGCGATTCCCGGAAGCGGCGCGCACCACACCGGCGGCCCTCGCCCGCCTGCCGGTCGAGGCGCCGGGCGGCGCCAAGGTGCCGCTCGCGCTGCTGGCCGATGTCCGCGAGGTGGACGGGCCGGTGCAGATCACGCGCGAGGCCGGCAAGCGGCTGGCGGTCGTGCAGGTCAACGTGGAGGGGAGAGACGTGGTGGGATTCGTCGCCGACGTGCGGGCGGCGATCGCGCGCGAGATCGGGCTTCCGCGGGGATACTACCTGGAGTACGGCGGGCAGTTCGAGAACCAGCAGCGCGCCGCGGCGCGCCTCGGGCTGGTGGTGCCGGTATCGATCGCGCTGATCTTCGCGCTGTTGTTCACCACCTTTCGCTCCCTGTCCCAGGCCGGGCTGATCCTGCTGAACATTCCGTTCGCGCTGATCGGCGGCGTGCTCAGCCTGTACGCGTCGGGGCTGTACCTCTCGGTGCCGGCCTCGGTCGGCTTCACCGCCCTGTTCGGGGTGGCGGTGCTGAACGGCGTGGTGATGGTCGCGTATTTCAATCAACTGCGCGACGCCGGGCGCAGCGTGCTCCAGGCGGTGCAGGAAGGCGCCGAGCGCCGGCTGCGTCCGGTGCTCATGACCGCCCTCATCGCCTCGCTCGGCCTGGTGCCGATGCTGCTCGCCACCGGCCCCGGCTCGGAGCTGCAGCGACCGCTGGCGGTGGTGGTGATCGGCGGCCTGGTCACGTCGACCGCGCTCACCCTGCTTTTGCTTCCGACTCTCTACGCCTGGCTGATGTCGCGCGCCGAGCGGCCGTCGCGACGCACTTCCGGAGACACGCCATGAAAAAGCTGACACTCATCGTCAACGCCGACCGTCAACTGGCGCTCGCCGACCTGCTGCGCGGGCTGGACCGGATCAACGGCTTCACCTTCACGCCGGTCGAGGGCCACGGCACACAGGACGAGCGCGACCCCAAGCTCTCGGCGCGCGACCGCGTGGTCGGCTATACGCCGCACGTGCGCGTCGACCTGGTGCTGGACGACGGCGACGTCGCGGCGGTGCTGAAGGCGCTGCGCGCGGGCCGCAGCGGGGTAACGGGTCGCGGAGTCTACTGGGTCACGCCGGTCGCGGAATACGGCAGGCTGTGACTCGCAGTTCGTCTTGCGTTGATCTCCACATCGAGGACGGTGCGACGCGGCCCGGGCAGGCCGCCGCGCTCAGCCCGCGCAGCAGGACAACTGCGTCACGTCCTTAGTAAAGGTCTGGGCGCAAAGCTTGAGGCCCTCGACCATCGTCAGATACGGGAACAATTGATCCGCCAAGTCCTGGACGGTCATCCGGTGGTGCAGGGCCAGCACCGCGGCCTGGATGATCTCGCCGCCCTCCGCGGCCAGTAGCTGGGCGCCGAGCAGCCGGCCGCTGTCCTGCTCGGCGACCAGCTTGATGAAGCCGCGGGTGTCGAAATTGGCGAGCGACCGTGGCAGATGGTCGAGCGTGAGCGTGCGGCTGTCCGCGTCGATGCCCCGCTGCGTCGCCTGTGCCTCGGTGAGGCCCACGGTCGCGACCTGGGGATCGGTGAAGATCACCGCTTCTGCCGGGTAGTAACGGAATCCCTCGATGGGCTTGCGCGGCGCCTTCACCAGCCCGACCCGCTGGTAGTAACGCACGGATTCCACGTTGACGCCGGCCGCCCGGGCCACGCGCCCGATCGTCAGCTCAGGGTCGCTCATGACAGTTCCCCCGGAAAATAATCGAATGTACCGCCGGACACGGGTACGGCGTCAAGCCTTATTGCGGCACGGCCGGCCGGACACCGGGCTTTACCTGGAGTCGGCTCCAGGTTGTAGACTTCCGCCTGAGCACGCGAATGCATTTCTAATAGCGGAGTCGAACAGTCATGGCCATCAAGGTGGAAGTATTCTCCTCTCCGGGCTGCAGCAAGTGCGGCCACGCGAAAGCGCTCCTGCGCCGGATCGCCGAAGAGGTCGGCGGCGGCCGCATCGACTGGCGCGAGGTCAACGTGCTGGAAGAGATCGACCACGCCGTCGAACTGGGCGTGTTGACGACCCCGGCGATCGCGATCGACGGAGAGCTGGTGTTCGCGGGGCTGCCGTCGACGAACCGGCTGCGCAAGCTGCTGAGGGCGCGGCTGGACGCCGCTCCGCCGGGGGCCGGCGCATGAGCGCCCTGCTCCTGACGACCGCGGGCCTGCTCGGCGCGCTGGCGTTCTTCGAGCCGTGCACCGTCGCCACCCACACGCTGTTCTCGGTGCGCTCACACAGACTGCCACGCACCCGGTGCTGCGCGGGTCTGCTGTCGGTGTGGCTCGCCCGAAGCGCGTTGTGCATCGGGCTGCTGATGCTGATCGTGGCGCTCGCCCCCGTGCCGGCCTGGGGTGCCTATGTCCCGAGCGTGATCCTGGCCGCGATGGCCACCGTCTACCTCGTGTCGCGCTTCGCCTACCTTCCGGTGCCGCACCTGGAGTTCCATCGCGTCCTCCCCGGCGGCGACCGGCTGGCGGATGCGCTGCGCCTGGGCCTGACCTTGCCGGCATGCACGCTGCCGTTGTTCGCCGTGGTCGCGGGCGTCGCCGCAACGGTCGATTCCCTCGCGCTCGCCGCCGCGGCCGGATTCCTGTTCGCCACCCTGTTCACCCTGCCCATGGTGTTCGCGTCGTTCCGCGGCGTGGATTCCGCGGGCCGCGAGCTGCTCGCGCGCGCGGCCAAGGCCAGCCCGTATCTGACGGCGGCGCTGCTGGTCGGGGCGGCCTTGTACCTGCTGGTCGCGGCGCTCGATGTCACCCCGGGCACGCTGCGCGCGGCCTTGCAGGAAGCGAGCCTGTTGGGCGTCGGGCTCGGCTTCCTCGCCGGCTTCGTGTTCAGCTTCAACCCGGTGTCGTTCGCGTCCATACCGGTGGTCCTGGCCTATGTGACGCGGTCCCGCGGGGAGCGCCGCGCGGTGCTGCTGGGCGGCGCCTTCGTCGCCGGCATGATCGCCACCCACGTGGCGCTGGGAATCGCCGCGGCGCTGGGCGGAGACTGGGTGCAGCGCGCCCTGGGCCGGCACTGGGGCCTGCTTCTCGGGCCCGTGTTGATCCTGCTCGGTCTGCTCTGGCCGGGCTGGCTCACGCTGCGGCTGCCGTGGGTGTCGCTGCCGGCCAAACGGGCCACCGGGGCCTGGGGCGCGTTCCTGCTCGGGATTCCGTTCACGGTCGCCGTCTGTCCGTTCTGCACCCCGGCCCTGTTGGTGGCGCTCACCGCCAGCGCCGGAATCGGATCGGTGTCCTTCGGTTTTGCGCTGTTGCTCGCCTTCGCGCTCGGGCGCAGTATTCCGATCCTGCTGGGCGCATGGAGCATGGGCTGGCTGGAATCCTTGCAGGTGCTGTCGCGCCATCAGAAGGCGGTTGAGATCGCGGCGGGCGTGACGCTGGTCATCACGGGAGCGTATTTGCTCAATGAGTACTTCTTCATCATCCGCTATTGATCGCGCGCCGGCGCGCGGGCGGGCAGCGCCGGACGGCAAGACCCGTTATCGCATCGGCGACGTCAGTCGCCTGACGGGACTGTCGGCCGACACCCTGCGCTATTACGAAAAGCTCGGCCTGCTGCCGCGGGTGAACCGTCTGTCCTCGGGGATCCGTTTGTACACGGAGCGCGACATCTCGCGCCTCAAGTTCATTCAACGCGCACAGACCATGAACTTCAGCCTGGCGGAGATCGGCAAGCTGCTGACGATGCGCGAGGACCCGCAACGCGCCCGCCGGGGCGTGCGCGCGCTCACCGCCGCGAAGCTTGAAGAGGTCCAGGCGCGCCTGAAAGAGATCACGACGCTGCGGAATGAACTGCAGCTCCTGCTCAATCTCTGCCGGGCGACCGCGGAGGGTTGTCCGATCATCGAGACCATCGACCAAAGCCCGCGCCAGCGCGTAAAGCGCACAAGCCGTCAGACTGCCAGGAACCGCGGTTAGCGACAGCTTGCCGTCGCTGCAGCGGTTTTCATCGCCATCTCCCTTCTCTGGGTCGGGGTGACACGTCGCACACCCGGGATGCGCTCGATCTGCGCCTGCTTCCAGTCCGGAACAAAGGAGCTGGCCATGTGCATGTTGGACACACCGGGCTGCGCGACCCACACGTCCGCACCAGCGTGACGCAGATAGGACACGATCTGGCCGGACTCGCCGGCAAACAATCCTTCGAAGAAGATCACCAGCACAAAGGCGCTCGCCACGCCGGCCGCGCTGCCCAGCAGGCCGAGCGGTTCGTCGAGCAGACTCTTCCACGTCCAGCGCCACATATCAGCTCCGGAACACGATGCCGGGATCCAGCATGGCGGTGGCGCGCACCGGCAACAGCGAGCCGAGCAGCGCGAACCCCAGGGCCGCGACCGCGGTGCGCGCCAACGGCACGGACTCGACCGGCAATACCCGGTACAGCGGCGACATCCATTGAATGAGCGCCGCCAGGCCCTGGGCCAGGATCACGCCGACCGGCAGGGCCAGCAACATCAGCAGCACCGCCTCCGCGACCACCAGGCGCGCCAGCTCAAGCTGGGTGATGCCGAGCGCGCGCATCACGCCAATGCCCCGGATGCGGGCGTTGACCGCCGCGAACATGAAGATGCCGACCACCAGCACGCCGATGACATAGCCGATGGCCACGAGAAATCCCAGGATCGGCCCGAACAGCGCGCGGCCGAGGTTCTCGTCATTGGTGGCGAGTGCCGCCGGCTGGAAGACATCGACCGATGCGACCTTTGACTCTATCGCCTGCGCCACGCGTGCGATGTCGGCGCCGGGGCGCAGCTCGACGAGCAGGAAGCTCAGCAGCGGAAAAGTCGTGATGTCGGCGACCAGCTCGGATTCGAGATAGAAATCGATCAGGTCGTCATAAGTGATGAACGCGAACGGTGTGAACATCGCCGCCGTGCCGATCGACACACCGGCGATCGAGAACCGAAACCCGGAGATCTCGAAATCGTCGCCGGGCTTCAGGGCGTAACGGTCCGCCAACGATTCGTCGATTACGATCTGCCGCCGTGCCGAAATGCGCGCGCCCTCGATCAGGCGTGACGGGCCGCCGGCGACATCGTAGACCAGCAGAAAGACCGGCGTGCGGCGTCCCGCATGGTCGAAAATCACCGGCAGGGTGGTCATGGGATAGGCCTGGTCGACGCCATCGACCGCCTCGACCTGGGCGCGCGCCAGCTGCGGGATGACCGAGCGTGCCGCCATCATGTTCGCAACACCGGTCTGGGTCAGCACCAGATCGGCACCGCGCTCCAGCACCGCCGCACGCAGCTGCGCATACAAGCCCTCGCGGAAGCCTTCGAGCGTCAGGATCACCGCCACCACGGCCGCGATCGTGCCACAGGTCAGCAACACGCGGATGCGGTCGTAGGTCACCTGACGATAGATCAACTGGAACATGTCCACACCCTGCCCAATACCTCCTATCGCTCACGCGGCAGCTGTTGGCTCATCGCCCAAACGTGAAACCGCACCTGCCGCTTCTGCCCGACGCCGACCGCCCCTTTGTCGAGATACAGGGCCCAGGCCCAGTCTGGTTCGTAGAGGCTGGTGGTCGAGGACCAATAGACGTCCTGTACGCTCCGGAACGGATGGTGTAACGGTAGCGCCGGAGTGTGGATCGAGCAATCGGCCAGCGACTCGAGCTCCGTGATGGTGGGTAGTCGCCAGCCCGGCTCGGCGAAACGTCTGTTGAGCGCCTGGACGGCCGTCAGCGCCGCCTCCCAGGAGACTGCCCCGCCGAGCTCCGCCTCGGAGCGCCAGTACAGCCCGGTGAGGCGATCGCAGTTCGCGCCAGTTCGGCAGGCGCCAATCGGATACCCCGAATGCCGCGCGCCGATTGAGCTCGGCGACAAAGTCGAGGGCCTCACGCCAATTCAGCGGATACTCGGCCAGATTCGCGTTGCGGCTCCATACCAGTCCGGTGAGCCGGTCCAGCACCGTGTTGCCCTTCACTTCGAAACGCGGTGCCGGCCAGTTGCGACCGCGCCGGGTTTCGGCATCCTGACCGCTGCCGGCGCAGGCGATTTCCTGGCCTTGCCTGTCGTGGCAGGTTTCCTGGCCGGTCCACAGCACCGGGCACAATGCGTCGCCGCTCACGCATGGCCTCCCATTCGACACCAAATACATTCGCAATCGATGTGGTCGCAACTCGCGTCCTGCCGTCGACTCCGGTAGGTCCACCGCGCCCAGGGCAGCAGCAAGCGCCTGAATAGCGTGGGCCGATAGATGCGGTGCAGCAACGCCCGCGCATCGCCGTGGCGCCCCTGCATCCGCAGCAGCCATCGATAGCCGCGATTGCCCAGCCTGCCGAAGATGGCACGATTCACGATCGAGGCCGACTGGGTGGCGCCGAACGCGCGGCGCCAGGCGCGATCGTAGTCGCCGCCGCCGAGCATGCTGCGTGCCGCGAGCACCCCCGAGGCCAGGGCGTAACGCATGCCGAACCCCCACAACGCATCCTGGAAACCGGCCTGCTCGCCGGCCACCGGGTGCCCGCCGGACAGGGCGGTGACCGGCAGCCGCAGATTGCCGACACCGCCGTGCGCTCGGGCATTGCGCATCCGCAGTCCAACCAGATGCTCGAACGCGGAGACGGTGCGCTGCACGTATTGCCGTTCCTGCTTGAACCCGGTGAACATGCAGCTCTTCACCGTGCCGCGTCCGCCGCGCGCGGGCCGACCGCGAGCACGCCCTGCCCCGCGATGCGCTCCATCCGGCTGTTGAACCGGACCTCGACCCCGAGCGCCTGGGCCTGGGCCAGCAGCGCCCGATCGAGCGACCCCTCGAGCAGACCGGCGGTGATCCAGAACGGCGCCTTCACGGACAACGTGAACAGCCAGCCGGCGGCGACCGAGCCCACACCCTGGCCGAGACTCGCGACCGCGGTCTGGAGACCGAAGGTGGCACCCTGCCCCGCACCGGCGGCGAGCGACACCAGGTAGGCCAACGCCGGGATCAGAAGACCGGTCACCCCGGCGATCAAGGCCACCGCCAGCAGCAGCGCGTCATAGCGCACGGAGAATGGCAGCAACACGAGGCCGATGGTCATCGCGAGCAGGGCCGGCACAAGCAGCGCCCGGCCGCCGGTACGCCTGATGAGCGGAGCGAGCACGAAGACCTGCGCGAGGACCATAATCAGGCTGCACTCGGCGAACATGATCCCGATCTCGCGTGGACCGAGATTCAACACCTGCCGCCCCTGCAAGGCGATCGCCACTTCGAAACTGCCCAAACCGAACATCACCAGCAGCGACAATGCCAACAGGCCAGGAAGCGATGGCGTGGCGGGTCGCGGCGCGTGCGCGCTGGAGCGCCGCAGGCGCGGTTGCGGCAGCCCGCGGAAGGCGCCATACCACACGGACTCACCCAGCAAGGCCACGACATAGAACGGCCACGCAAGCGTGTCGGCGGCGACCGTGGGCGCCGCGCTAAGCGGGTCGTTGGGCACCAACCCGGCGCTCAACGCCGGGCCGGACAGGAAGCCGAGCGCGTTCGCCGCATACAGCCAGGCAAAGGTCTGCGCGCGTTCGCTCCGCGCCTGGCGATCGCCGGTCAAGGCGAATACCGTGGGAATCACCGCCGCGGCGAATACGCCGGCCAACGCACGTGCGCCGTACGCGAACTCGAGACCCGGCAAAAGCGCAAATGCGAGCATGGCGCCGCTGAAGCCGGCGAGTCCGAACAAGAGCACTTTCCGCCGGCCGAGGCGGTCGGAAATCCTGCCCCAAACCGGCGCGGACACAAACAGCGCCAGCAGGTAAACGCCGGTGAGCGGGCCGGTATGCCAGGCGACGGCCGCATTCGACGGCTGCTCCAGCATCCGCGCAAGAGAAAAGGGCGGCACCGGCAACACCACGCCGTACCCCATCGCGACCACGAACCAGGAGGGTCGCAAGACCGAGTGATAACCGCTTCATGACGCGGTAAACCGATATCCAAGAGTTGACCCACCTCCGGCCACGTGTACCGGAGAGCCGGGTCGCCTTTCGTGAATGACAATGCATCCAATATCCCTTGCGCCGCAGTCATGCCGCGGTCCGGCCTGCGCCGAGGCACGGAACAAAGGCCGGTGTGCGTCCCGCGTATTCGCGGTACGCCGCGCCGAACTCGGCCGCCACCTCGCGCTCTTCGCGGCGCGCCAGGCGCAGGTACATGAACGTCAGCACTGGAAACATCGCCAGCGTCAGCAGCGTCGGCCACTGCAGCAGGAATCCGAACATGATGAACACGAAGGCGACGTACTGCGGGTGCCGGATACGGGCATACGGCCCGGTCGTCGCCAGGCGGTGGCCGCGCTGCGCCGCATACAGCACCCGCCAGGCGCTCGCGAGCAGGATGAATCCGCCGCCGATGAAGACCATGCTCAGCAGATGAAACGGTCCGAAGTGCGGGTTGGTCCGCCAACCGAACAGCATCTCCAGAAGATGGCCGGAGTCGTGCGCCAGCCAGTCCACGCCGGGATAGCGGCTCTGCAGCCAGCCGGACATCAGGTAGATCGTCAACGGAAAGCCGTACATCTCGGCGAACAGCGCCACCAGGAACGCCGAGAATGCGCCGAACGACCGCCAGTCGCGCGGTGTGTGCGGCTTGAAGAAACTGAACGCAAAGATGACGAAGACCGCCGAGTTGATCGCAGCCAAGGACCACAAGCCGTACGCGGGCGCGACGTTGCTCATGGCTCCCTTTCCCCGGAATGTTTGTGCGATTCGCCATGCGCACCGTGGCCGCCGTGGCCGAAAACGTGCAACAGCGGGCACAGCAGAAGCAGCACGAACGGCAACGCCCCCAACAGATGTGCCTGGTGCTCGCCGAACAGGAAAAATCCGGCGATCGCCAGGAAACCGACCAGCGCCAGGCCGGCGCGCGACACCCGCCCGCCCGCGCGCCGCCTTCTGGTCCGCCGGATCATCGATGCCTCGCCTTTGGTTTCGTCGGCTCGCTCGCGCTGCGCAAGCTATCGAGTGTCTTGGCGGTCCGGCCGGACGCTCGCCACAGGTAAACCATTGCCGCGGCACAACTTGCGGCAATCGCGGCACCCGCTATCGTGATCCAGGACAGACCCGACCGTGGATACGCCCAGATCGTCAGCGCGATCATGGTTACGCCGATCGCCGACAGTGCCCATACCCGGCCATGACTCCACAGCCTGTTCATGGCCGCGACCTGCCCGATGATCCGACCGCGGAATGTGACCCGCCGCGCTCGCCCATACCTAACCTCCGAGGTCACGTTTTCTCTGCTCAAACTCGTCCTTGTCGATTTCACCGCGCGCGTAGCGCTCCTTCAGAGTCTCCAGCGCCGTGCTTCCCCGTGAGCCGGCGTTGCTGCTCGCAATCCACTTCACTGCCAGCACCAGCGCCACGATGATGACGCCCCAGAACAGCACCATCTGCAGCCCACCCATGCCCCACCCCCATCCGTCTCCGCCCATCAGACCCATGACTCACCTCCAACAGTCGAAGAAACCGTTCACGTCGCCCGTACCGTCTGCCCGGTTTCAACGTGCCGCGCGCGCGGCGAACAGCCGGTACAGCGGCACCCACACCACGGCGAGGTACCAGCCGTACAGATAGCTCTCAATCAACCCGATGAAGTACGCGCCCCAACTTATCCAGGTGAAACCTGGCAACAGCTTTTCCCAGGCCGTGTACATGGCATGCTGAGGGAACAGCAGGTCAAACACCACGCACAGCGTGTAGGTAACAGCCAGGAACAGGCTGCTTGCGTGTCCAACTGCGGCGATCGATACTCCCGCTGTCATGGCATGCCTCCAGTACACGGCGCGGTGCGTCAGGTGGCCGCGGCGCAGGCACTAAATCTTATCGGCACCGGCGACGGACTTGGTGCGAATGCGGAAGACCTGCTCCGCGGGAAGCACGGCCACGATTCCGTCGCCCGGCAATCCCTGGTGCGCCGCTTCCAGTATGGCGTTTGCGACGGCCTCGACCCGGTCCTTGCCGATGAAGATCTCGATCCGCGCGTGGCTCCTGGGAACCCGGCCCTGGTGTCGCACGCCAGGCGCCAGGGTTCGGTGATCGGTTATGACCGCATCACTTGGTCTTACCGGCGTCCATCGGCTGCTTCATCATCCCGTCCATGCGCATGCGCATATCCCCCATCTGTTTCTGCATGCCCGAGTCCATCATCATGCCCTTGCCCATCATGCCGGACATGTTACCCATCATGCCGGCCATCTCGCGCATGCGCTCGCTCATGCGTTTCTGCATGTCGGCGTTCATGTCGCCTTTGGACATCATATCGGACATCTTCATCATCTGATCGCCCATGTCGTGCATCATGCCGGACATTTGCTGCATGCCGGGGCCACCCTGGTCGCCCTGCATCATGCCGCCGCCCATCTGTGCGTAGACCGCACCGGACAGCGCAACGACGGCGACCAGCAGCGCCGACCCCATTGCTTTCAACGAACGCTTTCTACTCATGACAGCCTCCTGGGTTATAGACAATGGCCGGAACGGCCGGTCTCCGCACCGTTGGTGTTCACTTGCCCGGCTTGAACTCGTCGGGCGCGTGCCGCTTCGGCGGCTGCGGCTCGACATCCGGACCCAGCACGCCCTTGGCCTGTGCCTGCAGCGCGAGCGCCGTCAGCCCGTTGTGCCGGCCGCGCTCGTTGTAGAGCACGTCGATCACCTTCTGCTGGGCGTCGAACACCAGCGTATAGGTGCGCAGTCCGGCACCCTCGCCCACCTGGTAGACCCAGCCGGTCAGACCGTTCGGCAGGCTGACCTCGCGGTGTGCCTTGCCATGGTGCGCGAAGGCCGCCTCGCGGGTGATGACGGCCAGCGGATATTCGGTCAGCGCCCGCTCGGTGTCGGTCCGGGCATCGAACACGGGCGGCATCGGCATTTTGCCGGGTTCGGCGGCGAATGTCGGAGCGAAACCGCTTAGAGCACCTAACAAAATGAGAAACGGGTGTAGGGTGCGTCCCACGCACCGCTTAATATTTCGGTGCGCAGGGCGCACCCTACGGTTCGGCGTTGAATGCGAGGTCATTTTGTTAGGCACTCTTAGCGTCATCGCACAAACGATAAGTACTGTGTGCAGTATTCTCATAGCTCCTCTCCTGCTGCGTTGTCAGGTATCGCAAGGTTGTCGGACGCGACGCGTCAAGGTGTCGCTCACCCCTCGAGGTCGCGCTTGCGGCG
>DASWHF010000017.1:0-15640 GCA_036393295.1 Acidiferrobacterales bacterium | reverse complement strand
CCCGGATAGCGGTGGAGCACTGGTGGCCTCCTCGACCAACAAACCGGGCGGCGGACCGTTCGGTGCCATCCCGCCTCTGGAAATCATTGACTATACGCCGACCGTTAGCGGGACGTACTATATCGTGGTACGCAAGGCGAGTAGCGGCACGGCGAATCTGCGTTTCACATTGTTCTCGAACGGGCCGGATCTGGTTCAGCGCACCACGGCCAGCAGCCTGCTGCAACCGGCCGACTGCTCGCAGGTCATCGGCGTCGGCGCCAGCGACCTTAACGACAACGTCGCCAGCTTCAGCTCCGAGGGCCCGACCACCGACGGACGCCTCAAGCCAGAAGTCACTGCGCCGTATAACGTCAGCACGTCGTTCGGCACCTTCGGCGGCACCTCGGCGGCGACGCCACATGTCGGCGGCGCCGTGGCGTTGCTAATGGCGCAACACCCGAGCGAGAGTAATGCGCAGATCCGTCAGCGGTTGTTCGGTCTCGCCGAGGACGTCCACGTGACGGGTGTGGACTACCTTAGTGGTTACGGACGCATCAGCCTGGATGCCGATCTGGACGGCGTGAATCACGATCACGACAACTGCACTCTCGTCACCAATTCGAACCAGCGCGACACGAATGCTGACGGCTACGGAAACATCTGTGACGCCGATCTGACCAATGATGGTCTGGTCAACTTCGCGGATCTTGGCGTGCTGAAGCTGGCGTTCGGGGGTAGCGATCCTGACGCGGATCTCAACGGTGATGGATTCGTCAATTTCGCGGATCTGGGGTTGATGAAGCTGCAATTCGGAAAACCACCCGGGCCGTCATGTTGTGAACTGTAGTTGCGATTGACGGAGGCTTACGGACCAAAGCTAGTTGTCAATACGACATGGCGGCATCTACGCAGCGAGGAAATGACATGCCAGAGGAAACAAGGAAAGTCAGTGACATCGGCAACCGTTTGTTGTGGTCATTTGCGATCTTATTGCTGGCGGCACCTTTTGCCGCCGACGCGGCCGACGTAGTCCCCACCGACATCCAACAACCCGGCACCCAGCCGCGCGAAGTCGGCAACCTCGAATCCTCGACGCGCTGCGACAACTGCCACGGCGGCTACGACACCCGCGTCGAACCGTCGCACAACTGGCACGGCAGCATGATGTCCCACGCCGGCCGTGATCCGGTGTTCTGGGCGACCATGGCGATCGCCGAGCAGGACTTCGACGGCTCCGGCGATCTGTGCATCCGCTGCCACGCGCCCGCCGGCTGGCTGGCCGGGCGCTCGACGCCGACCGACGGCTCGGGGCTGGCGGCCGGTGACGGCGGCGGCGTCGACTGCGACAGCTGTCACAAGCTGGTGAATCCGGACAACAGCGAACATATCGGCGTGCAGAACCCGCCGTTCATCGCCAACGACGGCGGCAGCCCGGCCACCGGTTACTTCGGCTCGGGCCAGTACGTGCTGTGGCCGAACGCCGACAAGCTTGGCCCCTATGCGGTAACCGACGCCCGCCACCAGTTCCTGCAGTCGCGCTTCCATCGCTCCGCGGACTTCTGCGGCACCTGTCACGACGTTTCCAATCCGGCGGTCGGCGATCTGGCCCACAACCACGGCGCGCAGGTCCCGCTCGCGCCCGGCAGCTTCAGCGGTGTGCCCGGCGGACCGGTGGAGACCAAGGCGGCGTTCAATAACTTTCCGTTTCAGTACGGCGTGGTCGAGCGCACCTACAGCGAGCACAAGGCGAGCGCCCTGTCGCGGCTGCGCCTGGCCGACTACGGCACGCTGCCCGCCGAGCTCAAGGCCGGCGCGATACTCGACGCCTACACGGCGGCGACGCTGGCAACACCCAACGGCGACTACGTCGACGGCGCGCCACGCGTGTTTTCCTGCCAGACCTGCCACATGCGCCCGCTCGCCGGCCAGGGCTGCAACAAGAACCCGCCGGTGCGCGCCGACCTGCCGCTGCACGATCTCACCGGCGGCAACTACTGGGTGCCCGACGCGATCCGCTACCTCGACGGCCTCGGCCGCCTGCGGCTCGGCGGCGGGCTGACGGCGGCGCAGATCGCCGGCATGAACGCCGGCAAGTTCCGCGCCGAGAACAACTTGAGCCGCGCCGCGGCGCTGTCGGTCGCGGGCTACCACCTCAAGGTCGTCAACCTCACAGGACACAAGCTTATCTCAGGTTACCCGGAAGGCCGGCGCATGTGGCTGCACGTCAGCTGGCGGGACGGCGGCGACACGATCCTGCGCGAGGACGGCCGCTACGGCGATTATGTCACCCAGCTCGACGGTCAGCCGCTGACGGTACGGACGCTGCTCGATCTCGAGGGATCGAATACCAAGGTCTACGAGGCGCACGGTGCCATGACCCAGGGGTGGGCCGGCCAGTTAATCGCGCTCGGTTACCCGGCGTTATTGCCGCTGAGCTTCGATCGTGCCACCGGCACTGTCACCCAGACCCTCGGCCAGCTCGCCGCCCAGGCACCCGGCACACACCACGAGACCTTCCATTTCGTGCTGAACAACTACCTAGCCAAGGACAACCGTATACCACCGTACGGCATGGGTTATGACGAGGCGCGCGTGCGCAACATCCTGCCGGTGCCGGCCGACCAATACGGCAACCCCGGCGCCGGCGGCAGCTACCGTCACTTCGACGAGGTCACACTGAAGCCACCGCCGTACGCGGTACGCGCCGACATCGAGCTGATGTATCAGCCGACCAGCTGGGAGTACATCCAGTTCCTGTACTTGGCCAACACACGCCAGAATGCCTTCCTGGCGGACGAAGGCAGCAACCTCCTGGATGCCTGGCGCAATACCGGCATGGCTGAGCCTTATGCGATGGCGCGCGCCACCTGGACGGCGCCGGACGGCGACGGTGACGGGGTTGTTGATACGCTGGACAACTGCACCCTCGCCGCCAACGCCGACCAGCGCGACACCAACGGAGACGGCTACGGCAATCTTTGTGACGCGGACCTGACCGACGACGGCCTGGTGAATTTCGCCGACCTCGGGTTGTTGAAGCTCCGCTTCGGCAGCAGCGACCCGGACGCCGACTTCAATGGCGACGGTTTCGTCAACTTCGGCGACCTCGGCATCATGAAGCAGCAGTTCGGTAAGCCGCCGGGTCCGAGCGGGATAGTGCCCTGAAGCGGCAAAAAAAACCCGGCCATGCCGGGTTTTTTTTGCTGGAACCTGTCGAAAGCAATTACTTGATCTTAGCTTCCTTGTACATCACGTGCTTGCGCACCACCGGGTCGTATTTCTTGAGCTCGAGCTTCTCGGGCTGGGTGCGCTTGTTCTTGGTGGTGGTGTAGTAATGGCCGGTGTCGGCGCTCGACACCAGTTTGATCTTTTCGCGTGCGGCCTTGGCCATGGCTTGAGCTCCTTAAATTTTCTCGCCGCGGGCGCGCAGGTCGGCGAGGACCGCGTCGATGCCCTTCTTGTCCAGGGTGCGCAGGCCGTGGTTGGACAGCCGCAGCCGCACCCAGCGGTTCTCGCTCGCGACCCACAAGCGGCGGTAGTGCAGGTTGGGCAGGAACCGGCGCCGGGTCTTGTTGTTGGCGTGGGACACGTTGTTGCCCACGACCGGGCGCTTGCCCGTCACCTGACATACTTTCGCCATAACCTCGTCTCCACTGGCCGGGGCGACCCCCCGGAGAAAGGCTGGCTTTATACCATGTTATGCCGGCCGTGGGTAGCCGAGCCGCCGCGGACCCCCCTGAGGACTGGCCTCTCCTGGACCGGCCCCCTCAGGGCTGCCCCCGGGGAAGGTAACCCCCCTGGCAGGAAGGGGGCTTGTGCGGCCTGAAAGGGCTCCACCCCGCCACCCCGGGAGGGTTTTGCCCACCGGTTCGGGGGATAATCGCCCCTGTGAACCCCCGGACCCCGCCCCCCGCCGACCCTACAACAACCCGCGCTCGCAGAACGACACGACCTCGCCGTCGCCGATCACCAGGTGATCGAGCACGCGGATGTCGACCAGCGCCAGGGCCTCCTTGAGGCGGCGCGTGAGCTGCTCGTCGGCGGCGCTCGGCTCGGCCACGCCGGAGGGGTGGTTGTGGGCGAAGATCAGGGCCGCGGCGTTCGCGGCGAGCGCGCGCTTGACGACCTCGCGCGGGTAGACCGCGGTGCCGTTGAGCGTGCCGGCGAACAGCTCCTCGAAACCCAGCACGCGGTGGCGGTTGTCGAGATACAGGCAGCAGAACACCTCATGCGGCCGGTCGCGCAGCCGGGCGATGAGGTAATCGCGGGTGTCGCGCGAGCTGCTCAAGGCCGGGCCGCGGCTCAGGGCCTCGCCCAGATGGCGGCGCGCCATCTCCAGCGCCGCCTGGATCTGCGCGACCTTGGCCGGCCCCAGGCCCGGCAGCGCGCACAGGGTCGCGGCTTCGGCCCCCAACAGGCCGCGCAGGCCGCCGAAATGCTGGATCAGCTCGCGCGCCATATCCACGGCGGACCGGCCGTGCCGGCCAGTGCGCAGAAAAATCGCCAGCAGCTCGGCGTCCGACAGGCTCGCCGGGCCGCGACTGATCAGCTTCTCGCGCGGCCGCTCGGCCTCCGGCCAATGGTTGATGCCCATGCGCACCTCCTTGTGTGCGGGTGGCTGAAAAACGTGCGTTGTCTAGTGTGCAGCGCGGGCAGTACACTCTAGCATATGGCCTCGCTCACGAATAAGCGCATCCTGCTCGGCGTCACCGGCGGCATCGCCGCCTACAAGAGCGCCGATCTCACGCGACGCCTGCGCGACGCCGGCGCCGAGGTGCGCGTGGTCATGACCCAGGGCGCGACTGAATTCATCACGCCGCTCACCCTGCAGACAGTAAGCGGCCAGCCGGTCAGGCTGCACTTGCTGGACACCGAGGCCGAGTCCGGCATGGGGCACATCGAGCTGGCGCGCTGGGCCGACGCGGTGCTGGTGGCACCGGCCAGCGCCGATTTCCTGGCGCGGCTCGCCCAGGGCCGGGCCGACGATCTGCTCACCACCCTGTGCCTGGCGCACGACGGCGTGGTGGCGGCGGCGCCGGCCATGAACAGTAAAATGTGGGAGAACCCGGCGACCCGCGACAACCTCGCGCTGCTGGAATCGCGCGGCGTGCGCGTGTTCGGCCCCGCCAGCGGCAGCCAGGCCTGCGGCGAGGTCGGCTTGGGACGCATGCTCGAGCCGGTCGAGCTTGTGACACTCACCGCCGGACTGTTCGACACCGGCAGCCTCGAGGGCGTCAAGGTCGTGATCACCGCCGGGCCGACCTGGGAGGCGATCGATCCGGTGCGCGGCCTCACCAATCGCAGCTCCGGCAAGATGGGTTATGCCGTGGCCGAGGCCGCGATCGAGGCCGGCGCCGCGGTGACGCTGATCAGCGGCCCCACCGCGCTGCCGGCGCCGGAGCGCGCGACGCTGGTGCGCGTGACCAGCGCCCAGGAGATGTACGACGCCGTGCACGCGCATATCGCCGGCGCCGGCATCTTCATCGGCGTGGCGGCGGTCGCCGACTACCGGCCGAAGACCGTCGCCGCCGGCAAGATCAAAAAGACCGCCGCCATGCTCACCCTCGAGCTCGTGCGCAACCCCGACATCCTGGCGAGCGTCGCGGCGCTCGAACCGCGGCCCTACACGGTCGGCTTCGCCGCCGAAACCGGCGATCTGGTCGAGCACGCCCGGGGCAAGCTCGAGGCCAAGCGCGTCGATCTCGTCGCCGTCAATCCGGTCGGGCGCGCCGACACCGGATTTGATTCCGACACGAATTCGCTCACGCTGGTCGCGGCGGACGGCGTCGCCGAATTGCCGCTGCTGCCGAAGACGCGACTCGCGCGCGCGCTCATCGATCACATCGCCCAGAGCTACCATGCACAAGATCCAGCTCAAGATCCTCGACGCGCGCATCGGCACTGAGTTTCCGCTGCCGCGCTTCGCCACCGAAGGCTCGGCCGGCGTCGACCTGTGCGCCTGCCTCGATGAGCATCTGCGCATCGAGCCGGGCGAGGCGCATCTGATCCCGACCGGCATCGCCATCCACATCGAGGATCGCCACATCGCCGCCATGCTGCTGCCGCGCTCGGGGCTGGGGCACAAGCACGGCATCGTGCTCGGCAACCTGGTCGGGTTGATCGATTCCGACTACCAGGGTCAGGTGATGGTGTCATGCTGGAACCGCGGCCACGAGCACTTCGTCGTCGAGCCCGGCGACCGCATCGCCCAGATGGTGTTCGTGCCGGTGGTGCAGGCCGAGTTCGAGGTGGTCGACGAGTTCGCCCCGAGCCGCCGCGGCGGCGGCGGCTTCGGCCATTCCGGCCGCAAATAACCGCCCCACGGCCGCGCCGCCCCGCCCCGCACGTCCGCCGGCTTCGGCCTCGAATCGGAAAATCCCGCGCGCCGCTGGAGAAGCACCGGCGCCTCCCCTACCCTGAATGAATGATTTCCGGATGGTTTTTGCCCGGGTGGGGACCGACATGCCGGCATCCTTAACCTCGATCTTTCTGCGCTACCTCGCCACGTTGTTCACCTGTCTGGCGATCATGGTCTATGCCGGCTATGCGCTGCTGACCGATGTCGGCTATACCGATCGCTTCGTGCCGCTCGCCGGCGGCGGATGGATCACCGGCCTGTGGGACGGCGTGCGCGCGGTGCTGACGCCGCGGATACTGTACCTCACCGCACTGGTGTCGGCCGCCGTCGTGATCCTGATGGCCACCGCCCGGCTGCACCGTCGCACGGTGCACGCGGTGCTGCACGACATCAAGTCGCTCGGCCGGTTGTTCCGCGACGTGCGCGAAGGCGCGGTGCGCGTCGACTACCCGATGGAGCTCACCGAGTTCGCCGACGTGTTCCGTCACCTGCGCCATTCGGGCACGCGCATGGTCGAGGAGAAGAAGAAATTCACCCGCATGGGCCTCGTCGACCACCTGTCCCAGCTCAACAACCGCCGGCACTTCGAGCGCCGGCTCGCCGAGCTGTTCCAGCATCTGCGGACGTCGGGGCCGTCGTCGCTGCTGATCATCGACGTCGATCACTTCAAGGAGGTCAACGACCACTACGGCCACGACGCCGGCGACGCGCTGATCGTCGGCTTCTCCCAGGCGCTCGCCGAGCACGTGCGCAAGACCGACTTCCTCGCGCGCCTGGGCGGCGACGAGTTCTGCGTGATCTATCCCTACACCGATCTCGCGACCGCGCGCGGCCTGGCCGAACGTCTGCGTGCGGCAATGCCGGAACAGCTGCCGCTGCCGCGCGGACTGCAACACGCCGTGCGCTGGACCGGCGGCTTGAGCGTCATGACCGACCTGGATCAGAAATTCGACGCCGTGCTGTGGCGCGCCGACCAGGCGCTGCTCGCCGCCAAGGAGGCCGGGCGCAACAATACCCAGGTCCACGAGCACGGCGCCAGCCCGCCGCGGCATCGCGACATCCAGGCCGTCTAGGCCGGGAACAGTCCAAGAAAAAAATATCCAATCTGCCACGGGGAGCACGGGGATTAATCGAACGGTTTACGACGGAGGCCGCGATCCGCGCTGCACGCGACCGACATCGCGCACGCTTCTGAAGACCCTCGAATCCACCCGCTAATCACTCCTCCGGACACGAATGGCGCGATGACGTGGCGAGACGCATTAATCGTCCAAGCGACTTGGCGTCGGTCTCACATCGCGACACAAAGCCTCGGCACCCCGAGAATACTCCCCGTGCTCCCCGTGTCCCCCGTGGCTGGTTCTTTCGAGTTCCAGCACCGGCACCGCGCCGACCGATGGACGAGCTTGGCCTCGATCGCCGGAATCGCTTACACTAGGCGGCCTGGCAAAATTCCCATAATCGGCACAGTTCGGAGTTCCGAATGCCCTCGTCCGCACCCAGCGCCCACGCCGCGCGCGCCACCCTGCCCCCCGAGATCTTCAAGGCCTACGACATCCGCGGCATCGTCGGCAAGACCCTGACCGCCGATATCGCCCGCCGCATCGGCCAGGCGATCGGCTCCGAGGCGCGCGAGCGCGGCGTGCAGACCGTGGTGGTGGCGCGCGACGGCCGGCTGTCCGGACCGGAGCTGATCGCCGCGCTGTCGGAGGGGCTCGCGCGCACCGGCTGCGACGTCATCGACATCGGCCGCGTGCCGACGCCGGTGCTGTACTTCGCCGCGCAGCATCTCGGCACACAGTCGGGGGTGATGGTCACCGGCAGCCACAACCCGCCGGAGTACAACGGCCTCAAGATGGTGCTGGCCGGCGAGACGCTGTCCGGCGAACGCATCCAGTCGCTGCGCATACGCCTCGAGCGTGGCGATCTCCGCCACGGCCGCGGGCTGCTGGCGCGCGACGACGTGCGCGAGGCCTATTTGAATCGCGTCACCGGCGACATCCGGCTCGGGCGCCGGCTCAAGGTCGCGGTCGACTGCGGCAACGGCGTGGCCGGCGAGCTCGCACCGGAGCTGCTCCGGCGGCTCGGCTGCGACGTGACGGAGTTGTTCTGCGAGATCGACGGCAACTTCCCTAACCACCATCCCGACCCGGCGCATCCGGAGAACCTGCAGGACCTGATCGCGACCGTGAAGGCCGGCGGCCACGACGTCGGCCTGGCCTTCGACGGCGACGGCGACCGGCTCGGCGTGATCTCACCGGACGGCAGCATCGTCTGGCCGGACCGGCAGCTGATCCTCTACGCGCGCGACGTCCTGAGCCGCAATCCCGGCGCCGAGATCGTCTACGACGTGAAATGCTCGCGCACCGTCGAGGCTGCGATCCGCGCGGCCGGCGGCCGGCCGACGATGTGGAAGACCGGCCACTCCTTCATCAAGGCCAAGCTCAGGGAATCCGGCGCGCTGCTCGCCGGCGAAATGAGCGGGCACACCTTCTTCAAGGAGCGCTGGTACGGCTTCGACGACGGCCTGTACACCGCCGCGCGCCTGCTCGAACTGCTGGCGCGCGACCCGCGCCCGAGCCAGGAAGTCTTCGCCGCCCTGCCGGACACCGTGAACACCCCCGAGCTGCACGTGAAGCTCAACGAAGGCGAGCACTTCGCCCTGATCAAGAAGCTGGTGGCGAACGCGAACTTTCCGGACGCGCGCGTGTCCACCATCGACGGGCTGCGCGTCGACTTCGACGACGGCTTCGGCCTGGTACGCGCCTCCAACACCACGCCGGTGCTGGTGCTGCGCTTCGAGGGTGACGACGCACCGGCCTTGAAGCGCATCCAGGACCGCTTCCGGGAGCTCATCGAGGGCACCCAGCCGGGGTTGGCGCTGCCGTTTTAGCCGTTGCCGCCCCCGGCCCGCTTTCAGGGGCGAATTTGATGCCGGTCAATGGTTCGCCGAGGCGAAACCGGCTAGACTAATAAGATGTTGCACTGGTTCGCACAACGACGTCGCGGCATCGGCCGGCGGGTGATCGCCAGCCTCGGGTTGGCGTGGTCGCTGGCCTTTCTCGCGCCCTGCGTGATGGCCGCGTCGGACTGCCGGGCGCCGGCGCAGGTGCCGGACTGCCCGCACGCCGCCGCGGCCGGCGACCACGCGCACGCGGCCATGCCGGGCTGCGAACCGCTGATGCAGCTCGACTGCCAGAAGGTCGACGACGGCATGCCGGGCATGGCGGCGGTCGACGCGCCGGTGGCGGCGCCGATGCTGCTGCACACGCTGCCGGCGGCGCTCGCCCCGGCGACGGCGCGCCACGCCCCTTATTACTCCACCGCCGACGCGCTGCCGCGACCGCCCCTCATCGTCCTGAACCGCCGTCTGCTGATTTAGCCGCCTCTCCCGCTGCACGGTGGCGCCGCCGCGGGCGCCGATTCCGCCGTTGTCCTGTCTCCGGGAGAGGTTTATGCCGTTCCGTTCCGTTGTCGTTCAAGCCATTGCGGCCGCGCTGCTCGGCGTGGCGCTCGCCGCCCCGCCCGGCGCGCGCGCCGCCGAGCTGCTGACTCTCGATCGTGCCGAGCACCTGGCGCTCACGCACGCGCCCTGGTACGCGCACCACCGCCGCAACGTCGCGGCCGCGGCCGAGCGCGTGGAATACGCCCGGCGCCTGCCCGACCCGCAGCTCACGCTCGGCGCGCTCAATCTGCCGGCCGACAGCTTGAGTCTGAATGACGAAGACATGACCATGCTCATGGTCGGGCTGCGCCAGCAGTTTCCGCCGGGCGACACACTCGACCTGCGCGGCGAACGGGCGCGCGCCGAGCTCAATGCCGAGGACGCGCGCCTCGCGCTCGAGGCGCGACGCCTGCAGCGCGAGCTGCGCGAGGTCTGGTTGGAGCTCTACTACCTCGAACGCGCGCTCGAGACCGTGCGCGCGCTCCAGCCGTTGCGCGCCGCCGCTGCGCGCGCCGCCGAGGGCCGCTACCGCGCCGGCGTCGCGCGGCTGCAGGAGGTTCTGATGGAACGCCAGGCGGTCGCGCGCCTGGCCGACCGCGAGCAGGTGCTCATCGCCGACATCGCCCGGCAGCGCGCGCGGCTGGCGCGCTGGATCGGCGCGGCCGCCGACGATCCGCTGCCCGATGCCCTGCCCGAGCTCCCGGCCGTGCCCGAAGGCTTCGATGCCGCCCACCACCCCGCCCTGCGCGCCGCCGGCGCCGAGCTCAACGCCGCGCGCGTCGACGTCGATCTCGCCCGCCAGGAATACAAGCCCGGCTTCATGGCCGAGCTGTCCTACGGCGCGCGCCGGGAACGCCCGGACCTGGTCTCGGCCATGGTCACGATGGACCTGCCGATCGCGCCCGGCAAACGCCAGGACCGGCGTGTCGCGGAGAAGCGCATCAACGAGGACGGCGCGCGCCTGGCGGCCGAGGACCTGAAGCGCGAGCTCGAGGCCGAGTTCCGCGCCGCGCGCGCCGCGCACGACGCCCTCGCCGCGCGGTTGCGCATCTACGCGCGCGACATCCTGCCGGATGCGCGCCGCGCCGCCGAGGTCACGGTCGCCGGCTTCGCGCGCGATCAGGCCGAGCTGCGCGAGGCGCGCATCCAGGAGATCGAGACCCGCCTCGAAGCCCGGCGCCTCGAGACCGAGCTGGCCAAGAGCCGCGCCCAACTGCTGTACTTCACCGGAGAGTCGCAACCATGACGCGCAAGCACTGGATCATCGTCGCCGCGCTCGTCGGCGCCACCATCGTCGTTGCCACCCTGGCCTGGCTGTGGCTGCGGCCGGCGGCGCCGGATGCGGCGGGCCCCGCCGGCGAACGCCGGGTGCTCTACTGGCACGACCCGATGGTGCCGGGCTATCGCAGCGACAAGCCCGGCAAGTCGCCGTTCATGGACATGGACCTGGTGCCGGTCTATGCGGACGACGGCGGCTCGGACACCGGCGTCACCATCCGCCCGGAGGTCATCAACAACCTCGGCGTGCGCACCGTGAACGTCGAGCCGCGCGCGCTGGAGCGCGAGCTCCGCGCCGACGGCTTCCTGATGCGCGGCGCCGGCGGCGGAACCCGGGTGGTGGTCGACGTCTTCGACCGCGACGCGGACTGGCTGCGTCCCGGGCTGACGGCCGAGGTCCGACCCGATGCGCTGCCCGGCCAGGGCTATGCCGCGACGGTCGTCCGCGTCGAGCCGGACCTCGACGTCGGCGCCCGCTCCTGGCGCGTCACACTGCGCGTGACCAGGCCGGACACGGCCCTCAAACCGAGCATGAGCGCCAAGGTGACGATCCGCGCCCGGGCCGCCGACAAGCCGGTGCTGGCCGTGCCGCGCGAGGCGGTGATCCGCACCGGCACGCGCAGCGTGGTGATCCGCGCCCGCGCGGGCGGCCGCTTCGAGCCGGTGGCGGTGCGCACCGGCCGCGAGCTCGGCGAGTGGACCGAGATCCTCGGCGGCCTCACCCAGGGCGAGCAGGTCGTCGTGTCCGGCCAGTTCCTGATCGACTCGGAGGCGAACCTGCGCGCCGCCTTCGAGCGCCTGGCCACTCCGCCGGCCCCGGAGGCGCCATGATCGTCGCCAACTTTCGTTGGCTCCCCCTCACCCCTTCCCCTCTCCCGCTGACGCGGGAGAGGGGGAATAGGAACTTCGCCCCATGATCACTGCCCTCATCCGCTGGTCGATCGGCAACCGCGTGCTGGTGCTGATCACGACCGTGCTGATTACGGCGATCGGCATTTATTCGCTGCGCCAGACGCCGCTCGACGCGATCCCCGATCTGTCCGACGTGCAGGTCATCATCAAAACCAGCTACCCCGGCCAGGCGCCGCAGGTGGTCGAGGACCAGGTCACCTATCCGCTCACCACCGCGATGCTGTCGGTGCCGGGCGCGGTCACGGTGCGCGGTTTCTCGATGTTCGGCGATTCCTTCGTCTACATCATTTTCGAGGACGGCACCGACATCTACTGGGCACGTTCGCGGGTGCTCGAGTATCTCAGCCAGGTGGCGCCGCGGCTGCCGGCCGGCGCCACGCCGGCGCTCGGCCCGGATGCGACCGGTGTCGGTTGGATCTACGAATACGCGCTGGTCGATCGCGGCGGCCGCCACGATCTCGCTGCACTCCGCAGCCTGCAGGACTGGTTCCTGAAGTTCGAGCTGCGCGGCGTGCCGGGGGTCGCCGAGGTCGCCTCGGTGGGCGGCATGGTGCGGCAATACCAGGTGGTGGTCGATCCGACCCGGATGCGCGCCTACCGCCTCAACCTCGCCCAGGTGCGCAAAGCCATCCAGGACGCGAACGGCGAGACCGGCGGCTCGGTGATCGAGCTGGCCGAGGCCGAGTACATGGTCCGGCTGCGCGGCTATCTCAAGGGCGAGGCCGACCTGCGCGCGGTGGCGCTGGGCATCGGTCCGACCGGCCAGCCGATCCTGCTCGAGCAGATCGCCGACATCCGCTTGGGGCCGGAGCTGCGCCGCGGCATCGCCGAGCTCGACGGCGAGGGCGAGGTCGCCGGCGGCATCGTGGTATTGCGCTACGGCGAGAACGCCCTGACCACCATCGACGCCGTCAAACGCAAGCTGGCCGGCCTCGCCGCCAGCCTGCCGGAGGGCGTCGAGATCGTCACGACCTACGACCGCTCGGCGCTGATTCAGCGCGCCGTCGGCACGCTGACCCGGACCTTGGTCGAGGAATTCATCGTCGTCGCGCTGGTCTGTTTCGCCTTTCTGTTCCACCTGCGCTCGGCGCTGGTGGCGGTGGTGATGCTGCCGGTCGGCATCCTCACCGCCTTCATCGTCATGCACGTCCAGGGCATCAACGCCAACATTATGTCGCTCGGCGGCATCGCCATCGCCATCGGCGCAATGGTCGATGCCGCTATCGTCATGATCGAGAACGTCCACAAGCACCTGGAACGCGAACACCCCGGACCCGGCGAGCGCTGGGCAGTGATCGAGCGCGCCTGCCTCGAGGTCGGGCCGGCGCTGTTCTTTTCGCTTCTGATCATCACCGTCAGCTTTCTGCCGGTGTTCACCCTCGAGGCCCAGGAGGGCCGTCTGTTCGCGCCGCTCGCCTACACCAAGACCTACGCCATGGCGGCGGCCGCCGGCCTGTCGGTGACGCTGGTACCGGTGCTGATGGGCTATTTCATCCGCGGACGGCTGCGCGCCGAGACCGACAACCCGTTGAACCGCGCGCTGATGCGCGGCTACCGCCCGCTGCTCGGGCTGGTGCTGCACCACCCCCGGGCGACGCTGTGGATCGGCCTGGCGATCGTGCTGCTGACGCTCATCCCGCTCAGGCAGCTCGGCACCGAGTTCATGCCCGACATGGACGAGGGCGATCTCCTGTACATGCCGCAGACCCTGCCCGGGCTCGCGTCCGGCAAGGCGCAGCAGCTCCTGCAACAGACCGATCGCATCATCAAGTCCTTCCCCGAGGTGAAGAGCGTGTTCGGCAAGGCCGGGCGCGCCGACACCGCCACCGATCCGGCGCCGTTGTCGATGTTCGAGACCACCATCCAGCTCAAGGACAAACGCGAATGGCGGCCCGGCATGACCACCGACAAGCTTATGGACGAGCTGCGCGCCGCGGTGCGCATGCCCGGGCTGCCGGACGTGTTCGTGATGCCGATCAAGACGCGCATCGACATGCTCTCGACCGGCGTGCGCACGCCGGTCGGCATCAAGCTGAGCGGGCCGGACCTGGCGGGACTGGAGGCGATCGGCCGCGATATCGAGCGCATCGTGCGCGAGGTCCCCGGCACCGCCTCGGTGCTGGCCGAACGCGCCACCGGCGCGCGTTACGTCGACGTCGACGTCGACCGGCGCGCGGCGGCGCGCTTCGGGCTCAATGTCATGGATGTCAACGAGTTGATCGGCACCGCGGTCGGCGGCATGAACATCACCGAGACCATCGAGGGGCGCGAGCGTTATCCGGTGAACCTGCGCTACCCGCCGGCGCTGCGCGATTCGGTGGAACGGCTGCGTGAGCTGCCGTTGTTCACCGAAAGCGGCGCGCGCGTCGCGCTCGGCGAGGTGGCGCGGGTGCGCATCGCCGATGGGCCGGACATGATCAAGAGCGAGAACGCGCGGCTCAGCGCCTGGGTCGCGATCGACATCAGCGGCCGCGATCTCGGCGCCTACGTGAGCGACGCGCGCCGCGCCATCGAGACCCGGCTCCAGCTGCCGCCGGGTTACGCGCTGAGCTGGACCGGCCAGTTCGAGTACCTGGAGCGCGCGACCGCACGGCTGACAGCAGTCATCCCGCTGACGCTGGCCATCATCGTGTTCCTGCTCTACATCAACTTCCGCAACGCCGCCGAGGTGCTGATCATCCTCGTCACCCTGCCGCTGGCCTTCGCCGGCGGCGTCTGGCTGATGTACTGGCTCGACTATCGGCTGTCGGTGGCGGCTGGCGTCGGCTTCATCGCGCTCGGCGGCGTGGCGGCGGAGATCGGCGTGGTCATGCTGACCTATCTGGACCATGCCCTGGCCCGGCGCCAGGGCGACCGCAAATCGCTGACGCCCGCCGATTTGCATGCGGCCATTGTCGACGGCGCGCTGCTGCGCGTGCGGCCGGTCACCATGACCAAGGTCGCCATCATCGCCGCGCTGCTGCCGATCCTGTTCAGCCAGGGCACCGGCTCGGAGCCGATGCAGCGCATTGCCGCGCCCATGGTCGGCGGCATGCTGAGCGTGGCGGTGCTCACGTTGGTGATGATCCCGGCGGCCTATCTGGTGTGGAGACGCCGCGGTCTCGCTCCGGCAGGGCGCGCCGAGCGCTCGCAGTGACCCCGATTCCGGCATGAGTATGTTGCCCCGGCCGGGTTGGCCGATCGGTCCGGCCGTTTCGGCCACCGATCCTGTCCGGCCACTTTTTTCACCGGAATGCCGGCATCCGGCTTGAAGAAAGCCCGACATGGACTAAGGTTATACGACCGCCGCGAAATGATGCGGCGCACTTTGAATCCCAACACGGAGAACTGCCATGCCACGGAATGTACTGCCTGACGTCGATCTTGGATTGGATGACTCCCAAACCGATCGCGCCCTGCCGAAAACTCCGCATTCTCCCGCCGCTCCCGCCCCGGCTGACGAGGCCTATTGGCGTGCGCATCCCGATGAGTTCATGCAGACCCTGTTGGCGGCGACCGGCGAGGCCTTCGCGGCCAAGTAACGACTTCGAGTACGGGCCTTAAGGTCCGCGCGGAACCTGGATGGTCGACGCGGAACGGGGTCAGGGAAACTGGGGCAGGGACGCCCGCCGTCACCCGATTCATCGCTGTCCACTAATATTAGATATCGTTGATATTCTAGCGAC
>DASWHF010000016.1:0-18852 GCA_036393295.1 Acidiferrobacterales bacterium | reverse complement strand
AAATAGTGCACACCAACAACCAGTCGGGTTCCTTCTCCCTCCGGGAGAAGGACAGGATGAGGGCGGTTTTTTCGGAGCCGTCGGCCCTCACCCCGGCCCTCTCCCGGAGGGAGAGGGAGAACACCGTACGCACTATTTAGTGGCCGGACCAGTAATCACGACCAATTCTCGATTGTCTTCGACCCCCGATTTCGCAGCAATCCCACCACAAAGCGCCGCGGCAAGAGCCGACGTCGGCACGGACGAGTTAGGCCGCCGTAAGTCGAACCTTACTCACCCTTCCGAGCTTGATGTGCCGCTTGGCCTGCCAAAGGTCATAGTTGTACTGCATGGCGAGCCAACTCTCCGGAGAGCGACCGAGCGCCTTCGAAAGGCGCAGGGCCATTTCCGGGCTGATGCCGCTGGTTCCCCTCAGGATGCGATTCAGCGTGGAGGCGGACACATCGAGCTTTGCGGCGAGCTCGCGACCACTAAGGTTGTTAGGCCCGAGATAAACCTCGGTGATGAATTCACCGGGATGAGGAGGATTGTGCATAGCCATCAGTGGTAGTCCTCATAGTCCAAGACGTAGGCGTGTCCGTCTCGGAACTCGAATGTCAAACGCCAGTTTCCATTTACCCACACCGACCAGCGACCGCGTTCAGAGCCTTTCAAAGAGTGAAGGCGAAACCCCGGTACGTTCATGTCCTCAATGGACTGAGAAGTATCCAAAGCTGCCAAGAGCATCCGAAGCCGCTTAGAACGGACCTATCCCTTCTCCATAAGCCTTCGCAACGGCACGCCCAACGCGCTCGCCAGCCGCTCCAGATTGTCGATTCCGGCATTGTGTTCCCCGCGTTCGATATAGCCGACATAGTTCCGATGTAGCCCGGCCAATTCTGCCAGGACTTCCTGGGTCCATCCGCGCATGACCCGTAGAACCCGGACTTGGCGGCCTACCTGGATGCGGAGGCTTTCTTTTTCTTTGGCCGTGTATATACCCCTACCCCGCCCAGGCTTCACACCGGCTGCTCCGGAGTTAGCGACGCCGCCCGGCAATCTCTTCTCGCATAATCACCAAACGCTTATCTGCGGCGATGCCGATGCGGACTTGGCGGTCGAGGATGGGGCCTATGTGAATGTCAAAGAGCCCATTGGCGGAGATCTCGGCAACCGTGGCGTGTTGGCAGGTGTCGGGGTCGGGCCAGATGCGGATGAGCTGGCCGGGCTTACGGGTAAGTACGAGCATGTCCTTGCGCTCCTTTGTGGATGTCCTGGGACACAATTCTAGCACGCATTTATTCACATGTGTATATAGTGCCATGTTCCCATATTCGGCATGGACTTGGCAAATCGACTGGCTAAAAAGCTACGCGCGCTGCGGGGGGATAAGACTCAGAGCGTCTTCGCGCGCAAGCTCGGCATCAGCCAGGCCACCCTCGCCCGCCTGGAAAGTGCCGCGCAGAACACAACCGTCAAGACCCTGCAGCAGATCAGCAAGGCGCTGCGATGTGACGTGGGGGATTTGTTCAAAAAGTAGCGGGCTGTAAAACCAGATAGTGCTTACCGACGGGGTCCTGCTCCGTGCGGGTTATGTCTTCCCGAAGGGGGCTCCGGGAGGAGGACTGGGTGAAGGCGGTTTTGTCGGAGCCGGCGGCCCTCACCCCATCCCTCTCCCGGAGGGAGAGGGAGAAAACCGCATGCACTTGTTGGCGGCCGGACCAGTATTGAATCCGTTGCTCCGTGATACTGTTCTCTCCGTTCTTGCGGAATATCGGACTGCGATCACAGCCCCTTTTCGCCGGAAAACCGCAGCCGTCCTTCGTGTGGCTCGCGAAAGGCCTCGGCCGCGCGCAATTGCGCCAGGGCACGGTCGAAGTCGCTGAAGTCGATGCGCGCGGTGAATTCCTGGCCGCGGTCCAGCATGCGGAGATAGGGGTCGGTATTGTTCTGGCGTGTCAGTGCGCGCAGGGCCAGCAAATAATCCTCCCGGTAGACCGTCGGGATGATAATCCGCGCCCGACCGCCGCGCACCAGCTCGGCGTTCAGCATGACGCGGGCGATGCGGCCGTTGCCGTCGGCGAACGGATGGACTTCCGCCACCAGGAACATCATGTACATCGCCCGGGCCAGCGGATCGTCGAGCGCTTGATAGGGTTCGAAGCCCTTCGTGAGCGTCCCAACGACGAGCTCCGGCGCGACGAACACGGTGTCGCCGGCGCGATTCTCCTGCTCCTTGAATCGTCCCGGCTGTCTTTCCGGGCGGCCGGCGAGCAGCGTCGCATGGCGCGACTTGAGCAGGGCGATGAGCTCCTCGGCCGTGGCCGGCACGCGATTCATCTCGGCGCTGTTCGAGACGATTTGAAAGGTACCGAGGATGTCGTGAGCATCGGCCGGACGCTGGGGAACGACCTTGCCGCGGAAGACGATATCTGCCGCTTCTTCGACCAGGAACTCCGTGCCCTCTATGTAATTCGAGAAGTACGCCTCGAAGAACGCAAGATTACGCAGACCTTCCGGGCTGAGCGCCGGTGCCTTGCGAACTGGCAGCACCGCGCGACGCAGCGCGGCGAACAGCGTCATGAAGAGCTCGAGACGGTGTGCGTCGTAGGCTAGGCCGGCGGCCCGGGCGCGTGCGGCGCCGGAGGCGAGTCGCGCCTTGCGGGTGCCGAGCAGGGTCCCGATGAGCGCGTCCAGGGCCTTGAGCTCGTTCTTGAGACCGAGTTTCGGCGCAATCTTTTTCGCCTGATCGCGCAGCCGGTTGAGCTCTTGCTCGCCATGCACGCGGGCGATCTCGTCGAGATAATCTTCGATCTGGGCGCGCGACCAGCTCTTGGGCGTGCCGCCGCGCGCGCGGGCCGGCTGCAGATTTTCGAGCAGCGCGCGAGGGCGCGAAGCGAGGTACAGGCCTTCCATGAACGGATTGTCGCCTTCGACCGGCCCCTTGCCCTGGAGCAGCCGGAGAGTGATGCCGGGCAGCGTCACCCGTTTCGTGTATTTATAAGTCAGGAACAAGGTGCCGTCGCGGGTCAGTCCGCCTTCCAAGGCCGAGCGATGACTGACGACCGCGCCCGGATAGTAGCGACCGAGGATGCGATAGAGGTTGCGCCGGACGATAGCCTCCGGCGGATCCTGGAGGTTCGTGGTATAGAGCTTGGGCGCGATGCGGCGCAGCCGGCCGGCCTTCACCTCGCGCGAGATCGCGGTCGAGACGCGCGATTCGGCGCTGCCGAAGACGACTTCTTCCTGGGCGGCCGGCTGTGGAGTTTTTTCCATTATCATGGCGCTCTGGGGCCTATATGTGAAGTACTTTAGGATAAATCGGTGGAAATGTGAAGTTTTTTATAATAGCGCAACTTCTGTAGATCAAAGCGTTGCCGAGGCCCGGCCTGAATGGTGAAACGGCACAACCTTGTGAGGCCCGCCGGCCACGGTTATACTACTGGTATGAAAACAGCAATCTCCCTGCCCGACGACGTCTTTCACGCCGCTGAGCGACACGCGAAGCGGGCGCGGAAGTCCCGCAGCCAGCTCTATGCCGAAGCGCTGGCCGAATACCTGGCGCGACATGCCCCGGACGAGGTCACGGAGGCCATGAACCGGGTTGTCGAGCAGCTCGGTGAACCGGAGCCCGATCCGTTCTTGGCGGCTTCGGCGCGGCGCGTGTTCGAGCGCTCCGAGTGGTGAAGGTTGTACAGGGGGAGGTCTGGTGGGCAGAGCTGCCGGAACCCGCCGGGTCCGGCCCCGGGTTTCGACGCCCGGTGGTGGTGGTCCAGGGTAACCACCTGAACCGAAGCCGCATCGCCACGGTCGTCTGCGTTCCGCTCACGAGCAATCTGGTCTGGGCGGACGCCCCGGGGAACACGTTAATACCCGCCAAGGACGCCGGGTTATCGAAGGACTCGGTAGCCAACGCGTCACAGATCATCACCATCGATCGGTCTTTTCTTGCCGAGCGGGCGGGTCGACTTCCGCCCAAGCAGTTTGCCCAGGTTCTGCATGGTATTGACATCGTGCTCGGTCGTTGAATGCTCACAATCCCGTCTGGACGGCGCCAAGAGGGAATCCATTTTTGTTGACCTTCACCGCGAGATCTGATTTTTGAAATTGTATCTGTCGCATTTCTACCCTTTATCGCAGCACTTGCTTAATCCACTGCTGCGGTTCGATCAGAGAGACTCGGTTTGAGTAAACGCTGCAGATAGCAGTAGTTGAGAACAACAAACACTGCGAATGGCGCCCACACTACCATAATTCCGTAAAAGTTAGGAACACGAAACATAAACTCGAACCATATGAATCTCTCGTACGGTACTGCTATCTGAAAGTAGAAAAATGATGCAAAGAACACCGCGTACAACGTCAAGCCGATACCGCGATAATGCCGATACCAGATGAAGAAAAGCAACGCATACTGCAAGGCGATTCCCGCTATTAGGCCATAAAATCCTACGAAGTCCCCGGGCGAGAATTTCGCGAACCAATACGCCGGCCCGGAATACACAGCAATCAACGGGAATGACGTTCGAATCAGATAGAAGACGTATACATCGATCAGGATGCCAAGACCCAGCCCCGCGCACAGGACCAAAACCCATTTCCACCTATCGGCAAAATATCCAGGCGGTTGGGCAGAGATAGTATGTATCTCATGTGCCATAACAATTTGTTCAGTCGACCCAGTGGCCAGGCGGAAGAGCGACGGGAAGTAGGTCGCGCCCGAATGACGACAGCCGCCTTAGATTACTATGAGGTTATGTTAGCCACGTAAAGCTAGTCCATAAAGGACCGCGAGTGCTAGTACCGCTGCTGGGGTAACAACGTATATGAGCACATAATTTCGTACTGTAGTAATCCCAATAATAAGCTGCACCCGCCACAGAAGCCATAGCACAGTAAACCCTAGAACGCTCTCTGGAACATGTTGAATCGTTCGCACCATCACGTCGCTAGATACGATCAAATAGTACAAAATGCAAGCAATCAGAATAACGTCCTGTACCGACGTGACAATAAAGAAACCGGTACGCACTCGTTTTGAGTGTATCGGATTCGATAAGTGCAAGGTCACGACGTGAGCGAATATTGTCACCGCCATCGTAAGCGACAAATATAGCGCCGGAATAACTCCATGACCCGCGCCGGCTACAGAAAATCCCGCGAGCAAAAGCACCGCACCGTAGATTGCGGCACCGAACACGCCGAAAGCAGTAGGCCGTATCACCTCTGATATTGACGACATCATCCTGCTCCTGACACTCTGGTCTTCCAATCAGCGATTTGGGGTATCCAAAATCGCTCTCGGATATAGTCGCGGATCGAGACCGTTGAGGTTACGTGCGCGCGCTTCTCGCGCGTCGCTTGCGGAGTACTCAGGAATGTCTCCAAGATCAAGCTCGGCCAACTTGAAACGTAGCTCCGCAATGCGATCATTTTCTGCGTAAGGCCGATTGTCGGTACTTGTGTTAAACGCTATAAGCGTATCTCGCACATCATCAAATGTAACTAGCTTGCCGTCGAGCGTCTTTGCCGTTCGTTTAAAATCGGCTTGGAAGCGCTGGAAGACAACTTCCTCCATTAATATGGCCTTTTCATCATTCCACAAGTACGGCTCGAACAAAAGACTATTGGTATTGGGAACGTCGTAAGTTCGATCTGGATCGGTTCCGGCACTGCCTACAGCATGTCCTCCGCCCGGGCCGAAAGGCACGTTTTCGTGATTGCGATGGGCAAAGCTGTCTTGCAAGCCATGAAGGTACTCACCATAAAACTGGAACTTCGCACACGGCGTCTGGGCACTAGTTGCATACATGCGAAGAAACGCGAGCTGCGTATTGTCGTTTCGTGAGTTCTGAAAACGCATTATCAGATTTGAGCTAAAGGCGTTAGCCTCCGCATTTATCTCGTTCTGGGTAAACGTAAAATGATAGCGTTCCCGAGCGTCGCGATTGCCGCCTCCGGTAGCATTTGGGAATGGATCAGTATACAGATTATCATCGATATACTGAGCCGCCTGCGCCACCGTAAGCGCCTCGCGGTGATTGAGTCCAGCCACTTTTGCCAGGAAAAATGTCATGTAGTAATGAACAATGACGTCATACGTGCCGTATACATCAAACCGCTCAACGGGATTAGCTGACGCATATAAGTATGCATTTGCACCAGCCTCAACCCCCAACGGATCCCCCGTCAAATACCTCCCCATCCCCGGATCATAGTCGCGCAAGTAGTTGTAGTGCGTCCCAGTCTCTGCGTCGTGGTATTGCCCCGGAAAGCGCAGGTTAAGCGTGAAGGCCTTGCCGTCGCCGTCGGGGTCGGCGGCGACGTGGGCGCGGCCGAAGGGTTCGTAGGCGGCGCGCCAGACGACTTGGGCCTTGGCGTCGGTGACGGCTTGCGGGGTGCCGAGGTGGTCGGGGTGGAGGTGGTAGATATTGCGCCCTTCCAGCTTCGCCACCGGGCGCTGGTCGAGGTAGAGGTAATAGGCGGTGAGCTTGCCTGCGGCGTCGGCCTCGCCGACCAAGCGTTGGTTCTCGTAGAGATAGAACGTCGTTTCCTGTTCGCCGTTGCGGTGGACGGTCTTGCGGATGCGTTCGCCCTGGGCGTTGTAGCCGTAGGCGACGACGGCGTCGCCGGCGTAGGCGCGCACCGGGCGGCCGCCGGGGCCGTATTCGTAGCGGCGGCCGCTGAATCCCAAGGGCTCGCCGGTGGCGAGGTAGCTCACTTTCATGACCTGCGCGTCCGGCATACTGATGAGGCGGTTGCTGTGGGGGTCGTAGTCGTAGCGCGTGGTTTCACCGTTGACGGTGTAGGTCTTGCGGTTGCCGACGTCGTCGTAGCCGTAGCCGAACTCGGTCTGGCCGATCTTCGCCGCCGCCAGGCGCTGCAGGCGGTCGTAGTCGTAGCGCTCGGCGATGCCGTTGCGGGTGATCGCGCGGATGCGCGTGGCGGCGTCGTAGTCGTACTTGACCTTCAGCACCGCGCCGGCCTCGACGGTCTCGATGCGCCCGGCGGTGGTGTAGCCGATGCGGGTGGCGATGCCGTTGCCGTGGGTGTATTCCGCGACCGGGCCGAAGGGGCGGTAGCCGATGTTGCGCACCACCGGCGTCTCCTTGAGCCAATCGCGGCGGGCGATTTCCGTAAGACGCCCGGTGCGCGCATCGTAGCGGTGCACCAGTACCTGACCGTCGGGCAGGGTCTTTTCCGTCAGGCGCCCGGCCGCGTCGTAGTGGTAGCGGGTGACGAAGGCGCGGCCGAACAGGGTCTGGCGCAGGAGCGTGAGCCGGCCTTCGGCATCGTAGTCGTAGTCGGTCGACTCGTGCTCGGAGGCGACGCGCGCAAGGCGCGTGCCGGCATAGCTATAGGTCACACCCCGGGTCGCGCGCGCCAGCGCGGCCGTCTTCGGACGGCCGGCGTAGTCGTACTCGTAGGTGTGGATGACGGCGCGCTCGTCGGCGATGGCGATCACGCGCCCGGCCTCGTCGTGGCGGTACAGGCGCAGGCCGCGGTCGGGGCTGGCTTCGAGCACTTTGTTGCCGAAGTCGTCGTATTCCTCGCGCGTGGTGTTGCCGCGCGCGTCGGTGAGGGCGACGCGCCGGCCGTGCGCGTCGCGCTCAAAACGGGTCGCGACCGGCTTGCCGCTTTCAGCCGCGGCGACGGTCGCGCGCAACTGGCCGAAGGCGTCGAGCGCATAGGCCGTGGTGTGGCCGAGCGCGTCGGCCACGGCGCGCAGGCGGCCCAAGTCGTCGTAGTGGTAGCGGCTGCCGCTGCCGTCCGGCAGGCGGGTTTGCGTGAGTCGGCCGTCGACGTCGTAGTCGAGCGCCTGGCCGAGCGCCAGCCGGCCGTCGCTGTCGTGCACCTCGACGCGCCGCACGCGGTCCTCGGTGTCGCGCCGCCAGCGGATGAGGTTGCCGTCCGCGTCCTTGAGCCACTCGAGACGGCCGGCGGCGTCATAGTCGGCGGTGTAGGCGCTGCCGTCCGGGCGCTCGACGCGCCCGGGGTGGCCTTCGGGGCCGTAGGCGATCTTGTAGCGCTGGCTGCCGCGCGTCATGGCCGTCACCTGGCCGTGGATGTTGTACGCGAGGCGCGTGGCCACGCCGTCCGGATCGCGCAGGCGCAGCACGCGGCCGTAGGCGTCGCGCTGCTCGATGCGCTCGGTCAGGCCTTCCGGACGCCGCACGGTATCGACATATCCGCGAGCATCGTAGTCGATATATATGGTGTCGCCGGGCCCGACCAGCGGGCCGTCGACAGCGGCGAGCCGGCCGTTCTGGTAGCGGTGATGCAGATTGCGCACGATCGGATGGTATTTGCCGGTGCCGTCGGGGCGCCAGCCGCTCTCGCTGCGCCAGATCAGCCGGCCATCGTCATAGGTCAGCTCGACGATATGCTCCCGCCCCGGCGCGACGCTCGGGCGCGCGATGCGATGCGGACGGGCGCTGTCGCCGTCGTACTCGTAGCGCATCATCGTCCGCTCGCCGGCACCGGGGGCGCGCTGCAAGACGCGCTGCAGACGGCCGCGGCGGTCGTAGTCGTAGACGGTGGTGACGCGGTCGCGGCCGGTGACGGCGACGAGCTGGAGCCGGTCGTTGTAGGTATAGCGGATGTCGGCGCCGCCGCAGCTCCCGCAACCGGGACCCTCGACGGCGGTGACGACCGGCAGGCCGGATTTGCGCGCGGTGCGGTAGATGCTTGGCTTGCCCAGGCTGTCGGTGACGACGGTGTGGTCCTTGTTGAACGCAAGCGTGACCTTGCCGACGTCGTCGGCGTGGGTCGAAAGGATCGCGCGGTCCTTCTCGTCGTAGGCCCAGGTGGCGTAGCGGATTCCGCGGCCGTCGGTGATGCCGGTGAGGTTGTGCGGGTCGTTGGCGTCCTCGTAGTGGTAGCGGCGTGTGGTGCCGTCGGCGTAGCTGACGCCGGCGAGGTTGCCGTGCTGGTCGTAGGTGAAGCCGATCGGCTTGCCGGCCGGGTCGAGCACGCGCTTGATGCGCCCGTTCGGGTAGTAGTCGAAGCTCAAGGTCCGCGACTGCGGGTCGGTGACGGTCAGCAGCCGGCCGTTGCGATCGTGGCTGAGGCTCAGGGTCTCGCCGCCGGCGGCGTGGATGCGCCACAGCTGGCCATGGGGGTCGAAGTCGAGACGGCCGCCGTCGCCCCGGTGCCAGACCGTGATCTCGCCGTCCTTGCGGATCTCGCCGTCGGCCGCGACCACCGGCAGGAAGCGCTCGGTCTTGGCGTCGCGATGGAAGACGATGACGCGGCCGTCGGCCTGGCGCACGCTCAGCGCGTCGCGGTCGAGCTCGGCGAGGCTGACCTGGTAGCCGTGCGTCCAGCCGGCGCCGAGCGGGCCGCGGGTGCGGGAGCGCGAGTTGTAGTGGCGCACGAGCTCCAGCCCCAAGGTTCCGGGCAGGCGCGACATATCGGTCTCGCGCTGGTACTTGTTACCGGTGACGACGTTGATCGGGTTGCCGACGCTCAAGGACGCGACCTGGACGGGTTGGGCGGCCGCGGCGGTGTCGGCGCCGCAGGACTGGGGATCGCCGAGCGCGACGTCTTCGTCGTCCGGCAAGGGATCGTTGGCGTCGCCGCCGTCGGCGACGTCGCCGCCGCCCTGGCCGGGATCGGCCGGTGCCGGGTCGGCCGGGTCGTCAGGCAAGCTGCCACCACCGCCCGGACCGGGGGTGCCGGCCGCGCCGGTGCTGCTGGCATTGCCGTCCGGGTAGGCCGGGGTCTGCATGCGCAGGGTGGTCGCGGCCACGATCGGCAGGCGGTTCTGGGCGAGCAAGGCCTGCTGGACCGGGTCGGGGCTGGTCGCGCCGAAGAACCGGGCGGTTTCAATGATGAGCTTGCCGACCACCGGGACGGTGAGCGGGTAGCCGTAGGTGATGCGGATCTTTAAGAGGTTGGCGTCCTGGATGGTCTGCGTGGAGCGCGTGCCGACGGCGCGGGCACGGTATTGCAAATGGTCGTTCGGAATCTGGCGCTGGCCGTCGAGGTCGATGGCGTAATCGTCGAAGGCCTCCTGGGTGGGGTTCAGGATCTCGATGCGGGAGTAGAGGTTGACGCTCTCGCCGGCCTTGAGGTAGGCGACGCTCAACTGGCCGCCGGTGGTGCCGCCGCCGTGCAACGGCACCAAGCCGCGCGTCAGGGCCTGGCGCATGGCGCTCTTCTGGGCGTGGTGCATGCTGCCGGCGCGCGCCGCCTCGAAGGTGGCGAGGTTCAGGGTGTTCTTGGCGGTGTAGATGAGGCCGGCCTGGACGACGCCGAGCCCGAGGAAGGCCGTGATCGGCAGCAGGATGACGAATTCGACGAGCGAGGCGCCGCGGGTGCGCGCGGGTCGTGAGCGGTGCGTGGTCTTCTTGTTGGACATAGCGGCCTCCCTTGCGGTCGGGTCCTCGACCTCGGTGGGCCGAGGCCCACCCTACATTTCTGATCGGTGGGCCGAGGCCCACCCTACATTTCTGATCGGTGGGCAGGGGCCCACCCCACATTTCTCATCCCCTAGCGCAGCAGATACACCAGCCACGGCCAGGCGATCACGCCCTCCTGCACGGCCTTGGCGATCAGCACGAAACCCAGAATCAGAAACGTGTTCGGAAAGATGAACATCATGAGCGGCGCGAGCAGCTTCACCGGCGCCTCCATGGCCAGCTTCTCGGCGCGCAGGAAGCGCTCGGTGCGGCGCTGGTCGGCCTGGGCGCGCAGGATCGGCCCGAGGCTCGTGCCCATGGCCTCGGCCTGCACCAGGGTGCTGACGATGGTGGTCATGGCCGGCATGTCGATGCGCTCGGCCATGCCGCGCAGCGCCTCGGCGCGCGCGCGGCCCGAGCGAATGTCGCGCAGCAGCCGGTTGATCTCGGCCTTGAGCGGGCCGCCCGGCCCCTTCTGCATGGCCTGGGTGAAGGCGCCGGTGAGGTTCGTGCCGGCCTCGACGCACAGGGTGATGAGATCGAGATAGAACGGCAGGTGCCGCAGGATCAGCTTCTGGCGCTGCTCGGTGAGCTCCTTGGCCCACAGGTCGGGATAGTAGAAACCGCCGATCACGCTCGCCAGCATCCAGAACAGCGAGTCGCTCCCGAGCGCGTTCAGCACGATCCACATCAGGAAGGCGAAGAGCCCCGCCGACAGCAGCTTGCCGACGAAGAACTGCTCGGGCGAAACCGAGAAGTCGACGCCGGCGCGCTTGAGCCGCGCCTGGGTCTTGAGGCGGTATTTCATGCTGAGATGCGGGCCGAGGTAGTACACCAGCAGCTGCACCAGCGGCCACGCCAGCCGGAACCCGACCGGCGGCCGATCCAGATAGGTGCGGTCCTCGTCCGGCACCTCGGCGAAGATCTGATACACGGCATACGCCCCCGCCATCAGGGCGCCGCCGAAGAACAGAGCGAGTGCGATTTCGATCATAGGCCACGGGCCCTGTAGGGTTGAAGAATCAGCCACGGGGGGCACGGGGGACACGGGGGGAAACCAGGTTGTTCGAGCCAAACCAGACCCGCCGCGCCATATTCACGGGCACGGATCACTCCAATATGTTTTTCCCCGTGCTCCCCGTGCTCCCCGTGGCTAACTCGCTTTTCTCTCATGACTGCACCACCTCACACGTCGATCGACACGATCTTCTTGATCATCAGCGCCCCGAGCAGCTCGAGCAGGCCGATGACGCCGACCACGATCCAGCCCAGGATCGAATGCAGCAGCGGCGCCATGGCGGTCGGCTCCATCTTGAACAGCACCAGCGCCATGACCAGCGGCAGCAGCCCGACCACCCAGCCCTGCAGCTTGCCCTGCGAGGTGAGCGAGCGGATCTTGCCCTCCATCGCCGCCTTCTTGCGCAGGGTATCGGCCAGGCGGTCGAGGGTCTCGGCCAGGTTGCCGCCGACCTCGCGCGCGATCTGCACGGCCGAGACCACCAGGTCCATGTCCGGGATCGGCACGCGCTTGGCGAGGTTGCCGAAGGCCTCGTCCATGGACACGCCGAGGCGCAGCTCGCGCAGCAGCAGGCTGAACTCCTGGCTCACCGGCGGGCCCTGCTCGCGCATCACTGCCTCGATCGCCACCGGCAGGCTGGCGCCGGCGCGCAGGCCGCTGGAGATGTTGACGATGGTGTCGGGCAGCTGCGCCTCGAAGCGCTTCAGGCGCTTGCGGCGCATCATGGCGTAGCTGAACTTGGGGAACACGCCGATCACCGCCGCGACGATCACCGCGAACAGCAGCGTGCCGGACATCAGGTACACCAGCACCGGCACCAGGAAGAACGCCGCGATGTTGGCGCGGAACAGCAGGCGCTCGTCGACGAACAGGAACATCTCCTGCATGTTGATGCGCGCGTCATGCGTGAAGGTGTCGCGGTAGCGCACCAGGAACTGGTCGGCCGAGCGCGTCGCCAGCCAGGTCAGGGTGCCGATCGACACGGCCGCGAGCAGCAAAGCCGCGATGAGGAAGGTCAGCTCGTTCATGCGAAATGCTCGCCCTCGCCGAAGATGTTGAGGTCCACGTCGACGCCGATGCGCGCCAGGTCCTGGTAGAACGACGGCACGAAGCCGCAGCCGGAGAACTCGCCCTGCACCCGGCCGTCCTTGTCGAAGCCGTGCTGCTTGAACTGGAAGATGTTCTGCATGAGGATCTTGCCGCTCTCGACGCCGGTGACCTCGGTGACGTGGGTGATCTTGCGCGCGCCGCAGGGGAAGCGCGTCTGCTGGACGACGATGTTGACCGCCGAGGCGATCTGCTCGCGGATCGCGGTGACCGGCAGGTCCATGCCGGCCATCAGCACCATCACTTCCAGGCGCGACAGCATGTCGCGCGGCGTGTTGGCGTGGGCGGTGGTGAGCGAGCCGTCGTGGCCGGTGTTCATGGCCTGCAGCATGTCGAGCGCCTCGCCGCCGCGGCACTCGCCGACCACGATGCGGTCGGGGCGCATGCGCAGCGAGTTGCGCACCAGGTCGCGGATTGAGATCTGGCCGCGGCCCTCGAGGTTGGGCGGGCGCGCCTCGAGCGACACCAGGTTGGGCTGGTAGAGCCGCAGCTCGGCGGCGTCCTCGATGGTGACGATGCGCTCGTCCGCCGGGATGAAGTTCGACAGCACGTTGAGCAGCGTGGTCTTGCCGGAGCCGGTGCCGCCGGAGATCACCACGTTGCGGCGCCGCTCGACGCAGATGCGCAGGAACTCCATCATCTCGTGATTGGCGGTGCCGAACTGGACCAGGTCGTCGGCGCCGAGGCGTTTCTTGGAGAACTTGCGGATCGAGATGCTCGGCCCCTTGATGGCGAGCGGCGGGATGATGGCGTTGACGCGCGAGCCGTCCTTGAGGCGCGCGTCGACCATCGGCGAGCTCTCGTCGATGCGCCGGCCGAGCGGCGTGATGATGCGCTCGATGACGCCCAGCACCGCGCGGTCGCTGCTGAAGGTGAGCTCGCTCCGGGTCAGCCGGCCGCTGCGCTCGACGAACACCTCGTCGGCGCGGTTGACCATGATCTCGGTCACGGCGTCGTCGGCCAGCAGCTTCTCCAGCGGACCCAGGCCGACCGCCTCGTCGAGCACGTCGCTGAGCAGGCCGGCGCGGTCGATCTGCTTCGGGATGTCCTTGTCGTGCTTGCGCAGGATCTCGCGGATGAGATTCTCGGTCTCGTGGCGCAGCTCCTGGTCGGACATGCCGTGCACGTCCAGGCGCCGCAGGTCCATGTGCTCGAGCAGCTTCTGGTGGACGAACTGGCGCCACTTGAGCTGCTCGGGCGTGGCGTCGGCGGCGGGTGACGCGGCGGGCGCGGCCTCGGGCGCCGGCGCGGCGGCCGGGCGCGCGGCCGGCCTGGCGGCGCGCGCCGGCTTCGCCGCCAGCGGCGGCGCGGCGGGCTCGGCCGGCGCCTCCTCCGGCAGCTTCACCCAGAAGCGGCAGTCGCCGATGACGATCTCGTCGGTCTCGCGCAGCGGGCCGGAGGCGACGATGCGCTCCTGGTTCACCCAGGTGCCGGACATGCTGCCGAGGTCCTCGACCTTGATCGCGCCGCCGTCCAGGTAGAAACGCGCGTGCTTGCGCGAAATCGCGCGGCTGTCGAGCACGATGTGGTTGCCGTCGCCGCGACCGACCGCGCAACTGCCGTCCTGCGCGACGAAGCGCTCGCGCCGGCCGCCGCTTTGCTCATAGACGATTTCGATCATAGGTCCGCCCTCACCGTAACGCCTCGCTCGACGCCGGCTTTTTGCGCGCCGCCAGTCCGGCCCGCGGGATCGGCGAGGCGGTCTCGGCGTACACGATCGCGGCCCGGTCCAGCGTCTTGCGCAGCGCGCGCGCCTGCGGAAGCAGCGGGTCCTCGGGCCGGGCTGCCGCCTGCAGGTCTTCGAGCCGGCGCTCGGCCTCGAGCAGGTGGATGACCGCCAGGTTGTAGTGCGCCTTGGTGTAGGCCGGGTCGCGCGCCAGCACCCGGTAGTACTGCTGCGCGGCCTCGCTCAGCCGGTCCTGGCGCGCCAGGCTGTTGGCCAGGCGGAACTGGGCGTAGGTGTCGTTCGGCACGCGCTCGGCCAGCGCGCGGTAGTGCTTCTCGGCCACGGTCCAATCGCTCTTGGCGTAGGCGGCATCGGCCTGGCCGAGCAGCGCCAGCGTCTCGCCCTGGCCCTTGGGCGCGGGCCCGGCGCAGGCGCCGACCAGCAGCGCGAGCAGCACCACGGCGGCGGCCGAGTGCCGGGCCGGCGCCGGCGCGGCGACCGACCAGCGCAGGCGCTCGCCGGCGCGCAGCCCGAGCGCCGCGATCGCGCCGGCGGCGAGCTCCAGCGTGTGGCGGGCGCGCAGGCACTGGGCGAAGCGCCACGGCGCGAGCCGCTCGCGGGCGGCGAGCACCACGCCGTCGCGGTCCAGGAACACGACGTCGATCGGCGCGCGCATGAGGCAGGTGTGCACGGCGTTGCACGGCGAGATGAGCATGCCCTCATCGGCCGCCAGCGGCGCGCGCCCGATGAGGCCGCGCAGGCGGGTCCAGACGTTGGCCGCGTGGCGGCCGGTGAGCAGCGGCCGGTCGGTGCCGTCACGATAGATGGTCAGGGTTTTCATGGCAGCTCGCTCGTGGTCACGGATATCCTCCGGCGATCAATCGGTGATCGCGTTCTGCAGGCGCTTGTCGAAGCGCTTGCGGCGTTGTTCCAGGCGTTTGTTGGCCTTGTCGATGGCGGCGGCGTTGCGCTCGCTGTCGGCGTGCTGGATGCGCGGCGTGACGAACACCACCAGCTCGGTCTGCTGGTTCTGGAAGCGCGTCGAGCGGAACAGCGTGCCGATGATGGGCACGTCGCCGAGGCCCGGGAACTTCCGGATGTCCTTGGCGGATTCCTCGTTGAGCAGGCCGGCGATGACGATGGTCTGGCCGTCCCGGACGTTCACCTCGGTCTGGGTCATGCGCTTCAGGAAGCCCGGCAGGCCCTGCACCGAAACCGAGGAGTCGAGGGCGCTGACCTCGGTGCGCAGCTTGGCGAAGATCGCCCCGCTCTCGTCGGCGGCCGGCTCGATGTCGAGCTGGATGCCGAATTCCTTGTAGGTGACCGTGGTCTGGCCGAGCGCGTTGACCACCGGCAGCGGCACCTCGCCGCCGGCCAGGAACCTGGCCACACCGCCGTTGCGGCAGGACAGGTTGGGCTCGGCCAGAATCATGGCGTCACCGTTGCTGGCCAGGAGGTTCAGCCGCGAGCCGATCTCGGTGGCGATGCCGAAATAGGTCTTGAACGGATCGATCTTCTGAAACGGCAACGACTTCTGGAAGTCGCTCGAACCGCGGAACAGGCTGTTGGCCTCGAGATCGCCGACGGTGCGCAGCACCGGGCCTTCGGCGGTCGTCGTCCACTCGACGCCCAGGTCGTCGAGCGACTGCTTGCGGAACTCGACGATCCGGACCTCCATGTTGATCATCTTCTCCATGTGCACCCGGACCTCGCGGTCGTGCTCGTGGATGCGCACGTTCATGCTGGTCTCGCCGCCGTTCGGGTGCCACAGGCGCACCGAGGTGCTGCCCTTTTCCTCGGCGATCAGCAGCAGCTGGTCGCGCGGCAGGCTGCGCACCCTCAGCAGCTTGCCGTTGCCGACCGCCACGCGCGTGACCTTGGTGTTGTCGATCACTCTCACCTCGCCGACGAACATGTCGAGTTTCCGGTCCTGGTTCGCGGCCGCGGCCGCCGTCATCCACATCAGGCCGCCCAGGGCCACCCACATCATTGCTGCATTTTTCTTCAACAACGTCGCACCCTCACCCCATGTTGTCCGCGTGTTATTGCCCACCGATGATGAACTGAATGCCGCCGGTCGGGGTCGCGCGGTTGTACAGCGACGACACCGTGGTGCGGCCCATGTTGTTGATCTTGCCGTCGTCCGGGTTGCGCAGCACCGCGGTCAGCTTGCCGGCGTCCTGCGCCAGGATGATGCGGTTGGCGTCGGACGGATCGACCTGCAAGGTCACGGTGGTGAAGCGCCGCTGGGTCGGCAGGTTGGTCGCCGGGTCGTCGATGGTGCTGACCTGGGTGCCGGTCGCCAGCACCTTGACGTCCTGCAGCAGCGGGAAGGTCTCGTTGCCGCCGCGCTGGTTGAGGCTCACCACCAGGTCGATGCGGTCGCCGGGCTGGAGCATGCCGGAGATGGAATTGACGTCGTTGACCGGGAAGGTGATGGCGCGCTTGCCGGGGGCGAGCTTGCCGGAAAAGGTCGGCGTCTGGCCGCTCTCCAGGTGCGCCCACAGCAGCGCCTTGCCGCGGTCGAGCGGGAAGTTCATGCGCTGGCCCTCGGCGTTGCCGAAGCTGTCCGGCAGCACCGCGTCCTTGTGCACGTAGGCGCGCGGAATCTCGCGCAGCGCGAAGCCCTCCGCGCCGACGCGCGCGCCGCGCGGGATGTCGTCGCGCGCGACCACGACCTTGACCAGCTCCATGCCGCGCTTCTGCGCCTCCTCGAAGCTGCTGATGCGGTAGCCGATGTAGGCGTTGGCCGCGTACATGGCGCCCAGGCCGACGACGATGGCGGCGCCCAGGATGACCCAGTTCTTGTTGGCGCCGAGACTGACGGCGGGGACCTTGAGCTTCGGTAGTTGCATGGTGCGTCTCCGGTTGCGGACCCAGCCTTCTTAAGGCAGCGAGGTCGGGTAGGAATAGTTGGCGTAATAGTCGCGGAACGCCTCGATCACTTGATCGACGACGCTCGGCTTGCCGCCGAACGGCACGAACAGCACGGTGATCATGACGGCGCCGATCACGATGTAATCCGTCATCGACTGTCCCCCCTGGCGTGTGCGTGGCGCGCGCATGGCCGTCATTCCCCGAGGTTCACGATGTTGACCACGATGGTCGCGCCCCCGCGGTCAGCGGCGACCGCGAGCTGCAGTTCCTCGCCGGCGCGCCGCCAGGCATGGGTCTGGCCGGCGCCATCGGGTGTCGCGCCGCCGAAGCCGGCGGCCGGCTCCCAGCCGTCGGCGGCCAGCGCGCCCTGGTAGAAATCGACGTTGGACTGCACGCTGAAGTCGTTGCGCATCACGAGCGTGCGGGCGCGCTTGCCCTGGTCGTTGGATTCGAGCTCGGAGATCATCTGCGTGCCGCCGAGCTTGGGGAAGTCGGCGCCCGGGTTGGGCGTCGCGCGCAGCTTCGGCAGCTCGCTCACCGCCAACAGGCCCTCACTGCGATGCGGACCCAACGGCCGAACTTGCACGGTGAGGTAGTAGCCATTCTGCTCCTGGCCGATCACGGTCCACTTGCCGAGCTCGTTCTCGATCGAGCGACCCTCGGCGCGCGTGCCCCAGCGGCCGCGGTAGAACGCGAGCACCGCGCCCACGCTCGCCTCGACCTCGAAGCGCTGCACCTTCATGGCCACGCCGTTGAGACGCATGTCCTCGCCGACCCACTCGACCCGCGACTGCGGCGGGGCCTCGAGCGTCGGCCAGGCGGCGCCGGCCACGCCCGGCGCGAGCGCGGCGAGCAGCGCGACGGCGCGCCAGGATTGCACGGCGGCGGTCATCGCCGATCCCCCAGCCGGTCGGGCGGCACGATCTCCGGCGTGATGGCGCCGGCCTCGAAGCCCCGGATCTCCTGGGTCAGAGGGAAGCTGCCGAGCAGGCTGGTGACGCGCTCGATCTCCATGTCGTTCATGCGGTCGGTCGGCACCATGCCGCGCACCCGCTCGGCCGCCGAGTCCGGCCCGCCGGATGGCGCGCTCGCCGCCCAGCCGTCGGCCAGGATCACCATGTGGCGCCGGATGCGCAGCAGGCTGTCGCTGCCTTGCGGCTGGAAGCCGGTCTTGACGTCGACGTCGGCGCGATACAGGCCGGCGGTGTTCACGTTGAAGCGGTCGTCGCTGTCGAACGCCGTGAGCAGGTCCTTGGCGGCGTACAGAAGGTCGCTGGCGTTGCCCGGCACCCTGTCCTCCCGGATCCCCATGTTCACGTCCGAGAAATTCTCCAGCAGCCGCGGCCGCTCGGGGTGGATCTGCGACCACAGCGACACATGCTGCGCGGCGTCGGCCTGGTCGGGCGCGTCGCCGGTGGCGATGAACAGCCGGCTGTCGGCGAACATGCGCTTGCGCATCTCGTCGCGGATCTCGGCGTCGCTCTTGACCGCCGGCGAGGCCAGGGTGCGCTCCCAGGCCATGTAGCGGCTGGCGATGATCGCGCTCTCGTTCATGTCCGACAGCTTGCCGAGCACCGGCAACAGCATGAACAGCGGCAGCATGGCGAGCATGAACACCACGAATTCGGTGGTGGACTGGCCGCGCTGCCTTCCGTTACTGTCGACGATCCCGTTTGCCCGCTCAGGCGCGCGGCGCCAGCTAATACGGTTAGGGTGAGGGGGTAGTTGCAGCGCCGTTTCCCTCACCCTGTCCCTCTCCCAAAGGGAGAGGGGACCTATATTGATGGATGCTGCCATTCGGT
>DASWHF010000015.1:0-7028 GCA_036393295.1 Acidiferrobacterales bacterium | reverse complement strand
GCCGAGGTCGATGCGGTAATGAAGCAGGCGGAAGCTTCCGGCGCCGTGATGGTGAAGCCCGCTCAGGACACGTTTTGGGGAGGCTACGCCGGCTACTTCCAGGACCCAGATCGACACCTGTGGGAAGTCGCATGGAACCCGCAGCTGTTGCCGGAAGATTAAAGAAGCAGCGCCGCCGGGAACGAGAGCATGTTCAGGTTCATAAGGCAGCTGATAAAACTCGTGCGCAATCCGCCCGATCCCAACTGGCATCTCGAGCGGCAGGCCAGGCCCAGCAAGACCCACCCGCTCGGCGGATTCTGGAAGCAGGATGTCAGGCACGATTTCGGCCTCGCCATCGGGCCGGCGGAGGGCAACGCCTACTATATTTCCTTCTGCGGGCCGGGCGGTTGCTTCGAGAAGGGCCGGTACCGGCCGAACAGCGCGATCGAGGGCGATCCCGATTACCGGGTCATCGACGCCGACACGATCGAGGTCAAAGGCAGGAAGGGCTTTGCCCGGTACGTCCGGGTGCGTTCCCGCGAACATGCCTGAGGTCCGGCCGGGTTGGTTGTCAGGAGGCGTATGCGGCTTCCATTCACTGTTGAAGAATTCTTCGGGGTGTTCGGCGAGTACAATGAAGCGCTCTGGCCTGCCCAGGTGTTGCTGCTGGGTTTGGCGCTTGTCGCTGTCGCTCTCGCACTGAAGCCACGTCGTTGGTCCGGCGTCGTCATATCGGCGATCCTCGCCTTCCTGTGGGCGTGGCTCGCGGTGGCTTACCATCTTTCCTTCTTCACGCGCATCAATCCACTGGCCTATGTGTTCTCCGGTGTATCACTGGCGGGGGCACTTGGATTTCTGTGGCAAGGGGTCGTCCGGCGCCGGCTTCAGTTCGCATGGATTGACGGCGGTCGCGCGTTCGTTGGTGCGGTTCTCATCGTCTTTGCGCTCGCCCTCTATCCAATCTGGTCTTGGTATGCGGGGCACCCTTATCCGCGCATGCCAACGTTCGGCCTGCCATGCCGCACCACGATATTCACCCTCGGCCTGCTCGCATTCCTCGTGCCACCGTATCCGCGCAGCCCGTTTATCGTTCCTATTTTGTGGTGTATCGTGGGCGCGCAAGCCGCGTTCCTCCTCGGCGTTCATCAGGATTTCGGGCTCATCGTCGCGGCGGTAGCGGGTGTGATGCTATTGGTGCGCTCGAAGGGGCCGACGGCAACGGCGAGCGCGGGGATAATCTAGCCCGCGCTGGCCAAAACGATGTCAGAGGGTGTCAGGCCGGCATGGAGCAAGCCATATGTAAAACCACATTAAAGTATGTACAAACTGCCTGGGGCCTGCTAGGATCGCCGCATGAGCAAGGAGAGCTTCGAATGGGATGACGAGAAGGATATTGTCAATCAAGCCAAACACGGTGTTTCATTCGCCGAAGCTCAGTATGCTTTCGCAGATCCAGACCGCGTTATTGCCGAAGACGTGTCTCACAGTCATGGCGAAAGGCGGTATTACTGCTTCGGTAAAGTCGGCGCCGGTATTTTGACAGTCCGTTTTACATATCGGCATGGTCTTGTCCGGATTTTCGGGGCCGGCTACTGGCGTAAGGGTAAACAGATCTATGAGCGCGAAAACCAAATACACTGATGAGCCGATCGGCCCTTTGAAGATAGTGCCGGATTTTCTGCCCGCACCGGAAGAACTGGTATTCAAGGAAGATACCGTAAAGGTGACGATTGCCCTGAGCAAGGAAAGCGTCGATTTTTTCAAGGACGAGGCGGAAAAGCATCACACTCAATACCAGAAGATGATCCGCCGGTTACTCGATGCATATACGTTGGCTCACAAGCAGGCTCCGACGAAGCGTTCCAGTCGGCGCAGAAGGCGCGCGGCTGAACGCTGACGTCAGGCGTCTCGCGGCCACAACGGCGGTCACGGTCACAACGGGAGTCAGATCTTGAGTAATCAGACGAGAGATTTATCGCCGATGCCCGCTGGCGTCCGGCTCGTCGCCTGGACCTGGATCGTCTCCGGGGCGCTCATCGTCCTGGCCGGGGTGTCGACGGCGCAGCTGGCGCGGGTCATGACGTCGATGATGGGCGAGGCCGGTCTCGGCGCCGGCGGTATGCCGGGTCTGGAGGCGATGGCCGGGATGGGCGCCCACGGAGTCTGGTGGGCGGCGTTGCAGGTCGCCGTCGGCGCGCTGGCGGTCATCGCCGGGGTGTATTTCCTCAAGCTGCGACCCTGGGCGCGCAACGCGCTCGAGGCGCTGTCGTGGTTGTCGGTGCTGTCGGTCGTCGGCTTCGGCATTCTCTGGCATCGGGCGTGGACGGCGCTGACCGCGAATCTGCAGGTCCCCGGGGTGGTGATCGATCCGGCGCAACTGCAGCTGGCCGGTTGGATCATCGGCGCGGTTGCCGCGATCATCGTGGTCGTTCCGTTGGTGCTGATGATCAGGTATCTGCGCGGGTCGACCGTGCGTCGCGCCATCGCGGGGGTAAAGGGGTCGGAGTGATTTATTTTTGAGCAACGCAAAAAATGTGTTTCGGGCGGAGTGACGAACATTCCCGCGTTGCTCAAAAATAAATCACTCCGACCCCTTTACTTATCGGCTCAGGTCAGCAGCAGATCGATCACCAGATACCCGAGCAACAGCAGCGCGACCCAGGTGACCACGGCGCCGATCGACCACTGCCGGCCGAGCAGGCCGAACGGGCCGCCGCGCCCGATCCACGCGCCGATCAGCCCCGGCCAGAACTCCAGCAGGCCGCGCTCCAGGCGCTTGAGGGCGGCGAGCGGCGGCTCGACCAGGCGCCGCCACGCGAGCGGCAGGGCGCGGCGATAGATCCAGTCGACATCGAGGCTGATGGTGAGCGTGCGCGCCAACGCCGGCAGCATTACGAAGAACGCGAGGCCCGCGAACAACAGCAACTGCAGCTGGAACACCACGTGATCCAGCGTGTACGGAACGTACTCGACCGGATAGGGCAGGATGGCATAGAGCGGCGCCGGATAGGCGCCGAGCCCGATGCACAGCGCCGCGAACAGTATCATCGCGAGCTGCATGTTGCGCGGCGGGTCGGCGGGCCGCAGCCCCGAGTCCTTCTGGAAGAACACGAACCACGGGAACTTGATGCCGGCGTGCAGGAACACCCCGGCCGAGGCCGCCGCCAGCAGGAACCAGACGAGCGCCAGCTGCTGGTCGGCGGCGGCCTGCGAGATCATCGACTTGGAGACGAAGCCCGAGGTGAGCGGGAAGGACGAGATCGCCAGCGCGCCGACGATGCCGCACACCGTCGTCACCGGCATGCTCTGGAACAGCCCGCCGAGGTCCGAGCATTTGCGCCTGCCGGTCTGGTAGAGCACGGCGCCGGCCGACATCAGCAGCAGCGCCTTGTAGATGATATGCGTGAAGGCATGGGCGGCCGCGCCGTTCAGCGCCATCTCGGTGCCGATGCCGATGCCCGCCACCATGAAGCCGACCTGGTTGACGATGGAATAGGCCAGGATGCGGCGCATGTCGTTCTCGAGCAAGGCGTAGATGATGCCGTAGAAGATCATGTACAGCCCGACCCAGACCAGCGCCTGCGTGCCGGCGAAGCCGACCCACAGCACGTACACCGCCGTCTTGGTGGTGAAGGCCGACAGGAACACCGTGCCGCTCGGGCTGCCCTCGGGATAGGCGTCGGGAATCCAGGCCGACAGCGGCGGCGCGCCGGCATTGAGCAGGAAACCGGCCAGGATCAGCCAGTGCGCCGGGCCGTCGGCCCGCATCGCCTCGAAGGCGACGCTGCCGGTCTCCATCACGTGACCGACGATGCCGAGCATCAGCACCACGCCGCCCAGCAGATGAATCAGCAGATAGCGCATGCTGGCCCGGTAGGCCGCGGGCGTCGCCGCCGACCAGATCACCAGCGCCGAGCCCAGCGCCATCAGCTCCCAGCAGATGAACACCGTGATGAGATCGCCGGCCAGCGCCACGCCGATGGCGGCACCGGCATAGGCCAGGGCCGCGGCGAGCTCGACCGTGCGCGCCTGCAGCAGCGCGAACAGGCCGCCGGCGAACGCCATGACGGCGAAGATCGTCGCGAACAGCCGTCCGATCGCGGTCATGCGCAGCGGCTCGAGCTCGTAACCCAGGAAGGACAGGGTCGCGACCGCGTCGGCGGGCAGCCACCAGATATGCGCGAGCGCCGCGAGCGGCAGGCCCAGCACCAGCGCGTGGCGCGCCGCGCCGCGCACGAGCGGGACCAGCAGCGCCCCGACGATCAGGATCAGGCCCGGCGGCAATGCGGCGAGATCACTCGTCATAATAGGTATCCCGTCGCTTGAGCAGGATGCCGAGCAGCTTGGCGAACACGATCAGCGCCACGCAGGCGCCGAAGCCGAACCAGGCGCCGAAGCCGAACGTGCCGTCAACGCCGAAGGCGGCATGCGGATGCATGAAGAAGTTCGGCGCCAGCGTCAGCGCCAGCACTGCGATGAAGGCGATCCACAGCTTGCGGATCGTCTCCGGGCGCGTCAGCCGGTGCCGGGTCTGCTTGCGGCGGCGGGTGCTCATGGGTTCACTCCAGCAAGTTGCCGGGCCAGGGTCAACGGCACCTCGGGAAAGAAGAACAGCAGGAGCGTGAGCAGCGCCGCCGTCACGGTCGCGACCACGATCGGCCACGGCGCCTCGCCGTGCGTCTTGCCCTTGCCGGCCCTGTCGGGCGCGACGAAGAACGCACGGTACAGGATCGGCAGAAAGTACGCCGCGTTGAGCAGGGTGCTCAACACCAGCACCCCCAGCACGAAGTTCCGGCCGGCCGCGATCGCGCCTTCCATCAGGTACCACTTGCTGATGAAACCCGCGGCCGGCGGCAGCCCGATCATCGACAGCGCGCCGACCGCGAAGGCGCCGAAGGTCCAGGGCATGCGCCGGCCGATGCCGTTGAGCTCGCTGATCCTGGTCTTGTGCGCGGCGGTATAGACCGAGCCGGCGGCGAAAAACAGCGTGATCTTGCCGGCACCGTGCGCGACCAGGTGAAAGGCCGCCGCGACGATGGCCGCCGGCGTCGCCAGCGCCGCCGCCATCACCACGTAGGAGAGCTGGCTCACGGTCGAGTAGGCCAGCAGCCGCTTCAAGCTGTCCTGGCGCAGCGCCACCAGCGAGGCCAGCACGATGGTGGTGCCGGCGACGTAGACCAGCCACTCGCTGGCGGACACGGCGTTGAGCAGGTCCAGGCCGAAGATATAGACGATCACCTTGATCACCGTGAACACGCCGGCCTTGACCACCGCGACCGCGTGCAGCAGCGCGCTGACCGGCGTCGGCGCCACCATGGCGGCCGGCAGCCAGCGGTGCACCGGCATGAGCGCGGCCTTGCCGATGCCGTACATGTACAGGACCAGCAGCAGCGGGACCCACGGCGCGTCGACCTTCCCGGCCAGGATCCCGCCCTCGGTGAACTCCAGCGTGCCGGCCGCCTGCCAGGTCCAGAGCATGGCGAACAGCAGGAAGCCGATTGAGGTGCCGAGCAGCAGGCCCAGATAGGTGCGGCCGGAGCGCATCGCTTCCTGGGTGCCGTGATGCGTGACCAGCGGATAGGTCGACAGCGTCAGCGCCTCGTAGAACACGAACAGCGTGAGCAGGTTGCCGGCGAAGGCGATGCCCATAGTGCTGCCGAGCGCGATCGCGAAGCAGACGTAGAAGCGCGTCTGGTGGCGCTCGGCGTTGCCGCGCATGTAGCCGATCGAGTAGACCGAGTTCACGATCCACAGCGCCGAGGCCAGCAGCGCGAACAGCATGCCGAGCGGCTCGAGCGCGAGCTTGAGCGAGAGGCCCGGCATCATCGTCGCCAGCGTGACCGCCGGGCGCCCCCCGGCGAGCGCCGCCGGCAGCAGCGTCAGCACCAGCGCGAACAGCGCGCCGGCGGTGACGAGCGTCACGGTCTCGCGCAGGTTCGGCCAGCGTCCGGCGGCGGCGATCAGCAGCGCGCCGGCGAACGGCGCGGCGAGCGCGGCGGCGAGTACGGTGGCCGGATCGGGCAGGGTCATCACGGCTCCACTCCGTCCACGCCCAGCAGCAGCGCCGCGGCCTTGAGCGCCAGCCCGGTGGTGAGCCGGGTGTCGACACCGAAATAGACGTTGGCCGCGATCAGGACCCAGGTCGGCAGCAGCAGCGACCACGGCGCCTCCTCGACCTTGGCGGCGCGCGCGGACGCCGGCTTGAAATACGCCGCCTCGACCACCCGCCAGACATAGACCACCGCCAGCAACGAGCCGACCAGCACCAGCACCACCAGCGGCCACCAGCCGCGCTCGAGCGCGCCCAGCACCAGGTACCACTTGCTGATGAAGCCGACCGTGAGCGGTATGCCGATCAGGCTCAAGCCCCCGGCGACGAAGGCCGCCATGGTCCAGGGCATGCGCCGGCCGAGCCCCGCCATGTCGTCGATATGCGCGGCGCCGAGCCGGTAGGCGACCGCGCCGAGCGCCAGGAACAGCGCGCCCTTCATGAGCGCGTGATTGAACAGGTGCAGGATGCCGGCCGCCAGCCCGGTGACGTTGGCGAGCCCGAAGCCGAGCGCCATGTAGCCGATCTGCGCGACGCTGGAATAGGCCAGCATGCGCTTGACGTTGTTCTGGCGGATCGCGACCAGCGAGCCGGCGATGACCGCGGTGCCGCCCAGCAGCATCAGCAGGATGTCGGTATGCAGCAGCGCGAAGCTGAACTCCACGCCGAACAGCGTGAACAGGAAGCGCAGCAGCACGTAGGCGCCGACCTTGGTGGCGGTCGCCGCGATCAGCGCCGTGACCACCGAGGGCGCGCGGGTGTAGGCGTTCGGCAGCCACAGGTGCAGCGGGAACAGCGCCAGCTTCAGGCTGGCGCCGACCACGATGAAGGCGAAGCCGGAGCGCACCGTGCGGTTGTCCTGGAGCGCCGGCAGGCGCGCGGCGAGATCGGCCATGTTGAGCGTGCCGGTGACCATGTACAGGTGGCCGATGCCGATCAGCAGCAGGGTCGCGCCGATGGTGCCGAGGATCAGGTAGTTGAAGCTGGCCGTGAGCGC
>DASWHF010000014.1:0-10517 GCA_036393295.1 Acidiferrobacterales bacterium | reverse complement strand
CCGCCAAGCAGGTCATCGTGCAGAAGGTGCGCGAGGCCGAGCGCGAGCAGATCGTCGCCCAGTTCCAGGACAAGAAGGGCGAGCTGGTCACCGGCGTGGTCAAGCGCATGGAGCGCGGCGACGCGATCGTCGATCTCGGCGCGGCCGAGGCGCTGCTGGCCAAGGCCAACATGATCCCGCACGAGGGCCTGCGCCCCGGCGACCGCATCCGCGCCTACCTCGAGGACGTCTACTCCACGCCGCGCGGCCCGCAGCTGTTCCTGAGCCGCACCGCACCGGCGCTGCTGGTCGAGCTGTTCAAGCTCGAGGTGCCGGAGGCCGGCGAAGGCCTGATCACCATTCACGCCGCCGCCCGCGACCCGGGCCTGCGCGCCAAGATCGCGGTCAGCTCCAAGGACCCGCGCATCGACCCGATCGGCGCCTGCGTCGGCATGCGCGGCATGCGCGTGCAGAGCGTGTCCAACGAGCTGGCCGGCGAGCGCGTCGACATCATCAACTGGTCGCCGGAGCCCGCGCAGTTCGTGATCAACGCGCTCGCGCCGGCCGAGGTGCAGTCCATCGTCGTCGACGAGGAGCTGCACAGCATGGACGTGATCGTCGACGAGGCCCAGTTGTCGCAGGCCATCGGCCGCGGCGGCCAGAACGTGCGGCTCGCCTCCGAGCTGACCGGCTGGGAGCTCAACATCATGACCGAGGAGGCGGCCAGCGAGAAGGGCGCGAGCGAGGCCGCCGCGACGCTGCAGATGTTCATGGAACAGCTCAACGTCGACGAGAACGTCGCCTCGGTGCTGGTGCGCGAGGGCTTCACCACCCTCGACGAGGTCGCCTACGTGCCCAAGCAGGAGATGACCGCCATCGAGGGCTTCGACGACGACCTGGTCGAGGAGCTGCGCTCGCGCGCCCGTGACGTGCTGCTGACCAAGGCGATCGCGCTCGAGGAGAAGATCGACATGGCCGAGCCGGAAGAGGACCTCCTGACCCTGGAGGGTATGGACGAGCACACCGCGCGCCTGCTCGCCAGCCACGGCATCAAGAAGATGGAAGACCTGGCGGAACTGTCGGTCGACGAGCTGATGGAAGTCAAGGGATTCGACGAGGAGCGCGCCAGGCAGCTGATCATGGCGGCACGCGCGCCGTGGTTCGCGCAGCCGGACGCCTGACCAGGAGTGAATATGGCCGATGCCACGATTAAGAGTTTCGCCGCCCAGATCGGCATTTCGCCCGACAAGCTGTTGTCGCAGCTGGTCGCGGCCGGCATCGGCGACAAGGCCATCGAGGACTCGCTGAGCGACGAGGAGAAGCTGACCCTGCTCAGCTACCTGCGCAGCCATCACGGCGCCCAGGAGCCCGGCACCAAGAAGATCACGCTCAAGCAGAAATCCTTGAGCCAGGTGAAGCAGACCTCGCGCACCGGCCCGACCCGCACGGTGCAGGTCGAGGTGCGCAAGAAGCGCACCTTCGTCAAGCGCGCCCCGATCGAGGAAGCGCCGCCCGAGCTGGAGGCGCCGCCCGAGCTGGAGGAGATCGAGACCGAGGTCATCGCCGAGGCGTTGACCGCGGAGGCGACGGCGACGGGTGCCGCGCCGGCACCGGCGGTCCCGGAGACGCCGCCGGCCGCGCCCGCGCCGGAGGTCAAGCCGGCGCCGGCCAAAGGCGCGCCGGCCGCGGCCAAGGAGGCGAAGAAGCCGGCCGGCCGTCCCGAGAAGCACAAGAAGGGTGAGCGCGGCGACCGGCGCGAGCGCGGCGAGCTGCACATGGCCGACACCCGTAAGCTCAAGCGCCGGCCCAAGGCGGTCGGCAAGCGCTCGGTGCAGACCAGCATGTCCGGCCAGCACGCCTTCGAGATGCCGACCGAGCCGATGGTGCGCGAGGTGCTGCTGCCCGAGACCATCACCGTGGCCGAGCTCGCCCAGAAGATGTCGGTCAAGGGCGTCGAGGTCATCAAGGTGCTCATGGGTCTCGGTATGATGGTGACCATCAACCAGGTGCTGGACCGCGACACCGCGCAGATCGTGGTCGAGGAAATGGGGCACAAGGCCAAGGTGGCCAAGCCGACCGACCCCGAGGCGCTGCTCGGCGGCGGCACCCGGATCGAGGGCACGCCCGAGCCGCGTCCGCCGGTCGTGACCGTCATGGGTCATGTCGACCACGGCAAGACCTCGCTGCTGGACTACATCCGCAAGACCAAGGTGGCGAGCGGTGAGGCCGGCGGCATCACCCAGCACATCGGCGCCTACCACGTCGAAACCGACAAGGGCGTGGTGACCTTTCTCGACACGCCGGGCCACGAGGCCTTCACCGCCATGCGCGCGCGCGGCGCCAAGGCGACCGACATCGTGATCCTGGTGGTGGCGGCGGACGACGGCGTCATGCCGCAGACCATCGAGGCCATCCACCACGCGCGCACCGCCGGCGTGCCGATCGTGGTGGCGGTCAACAAGATCGACAAGCCCGAGGCCGATCCCGACCGGGTCAAGCAGGAGCTCGTCGCCCAGCAGGTCGTGCCCGAGGAGTGGGGCGGCGAGGACATCTTCGTCAACGTCTCGGCCAAGACCGGCCAGGGTATCGACAACCTGTTCGACGCGGTGCTGGTGAGCGCCGAGGTGCGCGAGCTCAAGGCGGTGCGCGAGGGTCCGGCCACGGGCCTGGTGATCGAGGCGCGCCTCGACAAGGGCCGCGGCCCGGTCGCGACCATCCTGGTGCAGCAGGGCACCCTCAGAAAGGGCGACGTGGTGCTGGCCGGGACGGAGAGCGGGCGCGTGCGCGCCATGCTCGACGAGAGCGGCCGCCCGGTCAAAGAGGCCGGCCCGTCGATCCCGGTCGAGGTGCAGGGCCTGTCCGGCGTGCCGAACGCCGGCGACGAGGTGGTGGTGGTCGAAAGCGAGCGCAAGGCGCGCGAGATCGCGCTCTACCGCCAGGGCAAGTTCAAGGACGTCAAGCTCGCCCGCCAGCAGGCCGCCAAGCTGTCCAACGTCTTCGAGTCGATGCAGGAGGGCGAGGCGCGGACGCTCAACATGGTCATCAAGGCCGACGTGCAGGGCTCGGTCGAGGCGCTCACCGAGGCGCTCGAGAAGCTGTCGACCGGCGAAGTGGGGGTCAAGGTGATCCACGGCATGGTCGGCGGTATCAGCGAATCGGACGTGAACCTGGCGCGCGCCTCGCAGGCGATCGTCATCGGCTTCAACGTGCGCGCCGACGCCGCCGCGCGCCGCCTGATCGAGAGCGAGGGCGTCGACGTCCACTACTACAACGTCATCTACGACGCGGTGAACGACGTCAAGGCGGCGCTCACCGGCATGCTCAAGCCGCAGTTCAAGGAGGAGACCGTCGGCCTGGCCGAGGTGCGCGAGGTCTTCAAGGCGCCCAGGATCGGCGCGATCGCCGGCTGTTACGTGGTGGAAGGCGTGGTGCGGCGCGGCCGGCCGATCCGCGTGCTGCGCGACAACGTGGTGATCTTTGAGGGCGAGATCGATTCGCTGCGGCGCTTCAAGGACGACGTCAACGAGGTCAAGACCGGCCTGGAGTGCGGCATCGGTGTCAAGAATTACAATGACATCCACGTCGGCGACCAGATCGAAGTGTTCGACAAGGTCGAGATCGCCCGCACGCTGTGATCATCGTCATCGACCCGGTGACGCGTGCCTCAGGTGGTTCAATAGGCGGCGCTTCGGACGCCCGGTAATATGCGTAAAGAATCCGGCCGCACGCGCAAGATCGGCGAGTTGCTGCAGCGCGAGCTGGCCAGCCTCATTCCGCGCGTCGTGCAGGACCCGCGCGTCGGGCCCTTGACGGTGACGGCGGTGGATGTCGCCCCGGACCTGTCGCACGCCAAGGTCTACATCACCCAGCTCACCGGCCGCGCCCAGGGCGCGGAAACCGTCAAGGCGCTGAACCACGCGGCCGGTTTCCTGCGCAATGCCCTGAAGGAGCGCGTGACACTGCGTGCCATCCCGGTGCTGCGTTTTCACTACGACGAATCCGTGGAGCGCGGCGATGCGATCTCCCGGCTGATCGCCAAGGCCCGTTCCGAAGACTCCGGGCGATCATAGATCATTGTTTTAGCCACGGGGAGCACGGGGAAAGGCGAATGACGATTGAAGTGCTTGTGACGAATGAAATGGGGTAGCCGTTTGAAAGGTTTTCCCCGTGTCCCCCGTGGCTAAACTGATTCATATAGGTCCTTAGTAGTGGCGCGATACACACGCGACGTCGACGGCATACTGCTGCTGGACAAGCCGCGCGGCATGAGCTCCAACCATGCGCTGCAGGCGGCGCGGCGGCTGCTGTCGGCGCGCAAGGCCGGGCACACCGGCAGCCTGGATCCGCTGGCGAGCGGCCTGCTGCCGCTGTGCTTCGGCGAGGCCACCAAACTGTCGCAGTTCCTGCTGGACGCCGACAAGGGTTACTGGGCGGTGTTCCGGCTCGGCGTCAGCACCGATACCTATGACGCCGACGGGGCGGTGACGGCGACGCGGCCGGTCAACGTCACGGCCGCCGAGGTCGAGCGGGCGCTGGGCGCATTCCGCGGCGCGATCGAGCAGTTGCCGCCGATGTATTCGGCGGTGAAGATCGGCGGCCAGCCGCTCTACAAGCTGGCGCGGGCCGGCGAGACCGCCGAACGCGCGCTGCGCCCGGTGGTCGTCCGGCGCTTCGAGCTGCTGGATCTGCGCGGTGACCGCCTGGAGGTGGCCATCGACTGCAGCAAGGGGACCTATGTCCGCACGCTGGCCCATGACCTCGGCGAGGTATTGGGCTGCGGCGCGCATGTCGCGGAGTTGCGACGCGTCGCCAGCGGCGGTTTTCGCATCGAACAGGCGGTGACGCTCGAGGCCCTCGAGGCCCTGCCGGACCCGGCGGCGCGCGAGGCGCTCCTGATCCCCAGCGACCGGGCGGTCGCCCAGCTTCCGCCGGTCGAGCTCAGCGCCAATGCGGCCTACTACCTCTGCCAAGGCCAGGCGGTGACGGCCGGAGCGGGCCTCGCGCCCGGCTGGGTGCGCTTGTACGAGGCGGGCGGGCGTTTTCTCGGCCTGGGTCAGGTGCTTAGCGACGGCCGCGTGACCCCCAAGCGGCTGGTGCGTACCTGAGGCTGCGCGGTGGAACGGGCTGATATTACGGCAAAAACCGGTTGTGGCGCGGGTCGGGCGCGGTTAGAATACCGGCCCTTACTTTTCAACCGACGGTGTGTGGTGAGGTATTTTGCATGACCCTCAAAGCGGAGCAGAAGGCCAAGATCATGAAGGACTACCAGACCGGCTCGAGCGACACCGGCTCGCCCGAGGTCCAGGTGGCGCTGCTGTCGGCGCGCATCGAGGATCTGGCCGGGCACTTCGAGGCCCACAAGCAGGACCATCATTCGCGCATGGGCCTGCTGCGCATGGTCGGCAAGCGCCGCAAGCTGCTCGATTATTTGAAGCGCGTCGACGCCAACCGCTATCGCGAGCTGGTCGCGCGGCTCGGCCTGCGCAAGTAACCGCGCCGCGGTCGCGGCACGCGCGGCCGCCGTATCGGTGCGCGCCGGGGTGGGCGCCACCCGGGGAGCCCGGCCGGGCCCCCGCGGAACACCCAACAGCGAGACGATGAGACCGAGGATCCAGCATTGAAAATTGTCAGCAAATCCTTCCAGTACGGCGAGCACACCGTAAAGATCGAAACCGGCGAGATCGCCCGCCAGGCGAGCGGCGCGGTCATGGCCAGCATGGGCGACACGATCGTGCACGTGACCGCGGTCGGCATGCGCGAGGCGATGCCCGGCAAGGATTTCCTGCCGCTCACCGTCGACTACCAGGAACGCACCTACGCCGCCGGACGCATTCCGGGAGGGTTCTTCAAGCGTGAAGGCCGCCCGTCCGAGAAGGAAATCCTCACCTCGCGCCTCATCGATCGCCCGATCCGCCCGCTGTTCCCCAAGGGGTTCACCCACGAAGTCCAGATCATCGCCACGGTGATGTCGCTCGACCCGGATATCGACCCGGATATCGTCGCCATGCTCGGCACCTCGGCGGCGCTGGCGCTGTCCGGCATCCCGTTCAAGGGGCCGATCGGCGCGGCGCGCGTCGGCTACGTCGATGGCCAGTACGTCCTGAATCCGGGCAACCAGCGGCTGCAGTCCTCGCGGCTCAACCTGGTGGTCGCCGGCACCGAGGCGGCTGTGCTGATGGTGGAGTCCGAGGCCAATGTCCTGCCGGAGTCGGTCATGCTCGGCGCCGTGCTGTTCGGCCACGAGCAGATGCGCGCCGCGATCAACGCCATCCGCGCGCTGGCCAAAGAGGCCGGCACGGAGCCCTGGGCCTGGCAGCCGCCGGCCGAGAACGCCGCGCTGATCGAGAAGGTCACGCAGCTCGCCGAGGCCGAGCTGGCGGCGGCCTACAAGATCCCCGAGAAGCTGGCGCGCCAGGACGCGGTCGCCGCGGTGCGCGACAAGGTCGTGGCCGCGACCACCACCGAGGCCTCCACACCCGCCGAGATCGAGGCGGTCAAGGGCATCTTCAAGAAGCTCGAAAAGAAGATCGTGCGCGGCCGCATCCTGGCCGGCGAGCGCCGCATCGACGGACGCGACACGCGCACCGTGCGGCCGATCACCATCCGCACCGGTGTGCTGCCGCGCGCCCACGGCTCGGCGCTGTTCACCCGCGGCGAGACCCAGGCGATCGTGGTCACCACGCTCGGCACCGGCCGCGACGCGCAGATCATCGACGCGCTCGAAGGGGAACGCAAGGAACCCTTCATGCTGCACTACAATTTCCCGCCGTCCTGCACCGGCGAGACCGGCCGCGTCGGCACGCCCAAGCGCCGCGAGATCGGCCACGGGCGGCTGGCCAAGCGCGCGCTGCTCGGCGTGCTGCCGAACATGAGCGAGTTCCCCTACGTGCTGCGCGTGGTCTCGGAGATCACCGAGTCGAACGGCTCGAGCTCCATGGCGACGGTCTGCGGTTCCAGCCTGTCGATGATGGACGCCGGCGTGCCGATCAAGGCGCCGGTCGCCGGCATTGCCATGGGCCTGATCAAGGAAGAGGCGAAGTTCGCCGTCCTGACCGACATCCTGGGCGACGAGGACCACCTCGGCGACATGGACTTCAAGGTGGCCGGCACCAGCGACGGCGTCACCGCTTTGCAGATGGACATCAAGATCGAGGGCATCAACAAGGAGATCATGGAGACCGCGCTCAACCAGGCCAAGGAGGCGCGCCTGCACGTGCTCCAGGCCATGAACGAGGCGATCGCGGCGCCGCGCGCCGAGATGTCCGAGTTCGCGCCGCGCATCATTACCTTCAAGATCAATCCCGAGAAGATCCGCGACGTCATCGGCAAGGGCGGCGCCGTCATTCGCGCGCTCTGCGAGGAAACCGGCGCCACCATCGACATCGAGGACGACGGCACGGTCAAGGTCGCGTCGGTCGACAACGCCGCCGGCCAGGAGGCGCGCCGCCGCATCGAGCAGATCACCGCCGATGTCGAGGTCGGCCGGATCTACGACGGCCGGGTGGTGAAGCTCATGGACTTCGGCGCCTTCGTCACCATCCTCCCGGGCCGCGACGGCCTGGTGCACATCTCGCAGATCTCCCACGAGCGCGTCGAGAACGTCTCCGACAAGCTCAGCGAGGGCGAGAGCGTGCGCGTCAAGGTCCTGGAAGTCGATAAGCAGGGCCGCATCCGTCTGAGCATGAAGGCGGTGGAAGAGCGCGTTTAGTTTGTTCTGGACGTCGAACGAAAAAGGGGCCGATCCGGCCCCTTTTTTTGTCCGTATTCTCCGTAGGCGGGGCTTCCAGCCCCGCCTGGCACGGCCCATCCGTTTTGCTCCCGCCGTTCATGATCCCCAGCGGTACCTTGTCGGCCATCCCCAACCCCGACGAAAATGCGCCGCCCGAACAATCAGCTGTACCACCCTGTTACGACACACGATAAACACCAGCGTTGCGTCCACACCAGATCCGCTGTCATCCCGACATGATTGTCTGGACCACATTAGCATTTACTGAATCCGCCGCAACCCCTTGACAGCTTTTCCACCCCGGGCGTAGCCTCGCCCGAAACAATAACAACGCCTCAATCACGATCCGCCTTACCACTTTCGTTTTCCGCATGATCGCGCGTGCGCGCGGGTTCGTTGGGTCGTGTTGCACAAGGACAAGAAATGGGAGGTGCGCATGGTACTCCAGATCCTGGACCGCATGTTTCGTCGCCGCCGCGCCGCGCCGCCGCGCCGCTCATCGCGTCGCGTATTCCTGCTCCCCGTTCCGGCCCTCGTGGCGCACCTGCTGCTCCCGGTCACGCTGGTTGCCGTCCTGACGCCGGCCGCCGCGCGCGCGGCGACGATCACCGAAGAGGCACCGCCGCTCATCGTTACCGACTTTGACTACATGGCGTGCACCTGCGGCAACTGCTTTTGGGGAGCGGATCGCAATGCGAGTGACTATGGGACGAATGGCACGGAAGAACGGGCCATCAATCACCACCTGCAGTGGTGGCCATCTGACCGTGACTGCCCCAAGACCCGCGTTCTGTGGATTGGCGAGTACTCGCCGATGCCCCCGGCCATCAGCAGCTGTGGCGTAAAATGGCCTGTGGCGTATCTGGGCATCGAAGGCGTGGGAAGCAGTGGCCACTCCAACATGAAGCCGATCCTCCTCGAGCGATCGTACCAGTCGCCGCCGGTCACCGGCCCCTGCGTATCGCAGCAGTCGCAGCGTTACATCGATCGGTGGCGCAAGGTGATCTGTCCCCCCGGCTACCCCGGCCGCTGGGACGCTACCGTCGGTTATTACCGCTGCCTGCGCGTGTCCACCCACGCCGACCCGCCCAAGAACAGCGGCGACGGCGGCGGCGGGTGCGACGACAGCGGCAAGAACAACCACGGCAACCCGGTCAACACCGCGACCGGCAACAAATACCAGGTCGAGACCGATTACGCCGGCACCGGCCCGTTCGCGCTGACGCGCTACTACAACAGCATCCGGGCGAACGGCAATTACAAAGAGAGCGGAGTCTTCGGCACCGCCTGGCGCAGTAGCTATTCGGGCCCCGCGGTGATCAGCATCCATACGATGAACTTCCTCACGGGCGACATCGACCGGACCTTCGCCACCGTCCACCGGCCCGACGGGCGCAGCTATTACTTCCGTTTCGACGGCGTGGCCTGGGTCCCGGACGCGGACGTCGAAGACCGCCTCGAGCGCACCGCCAGCGGCTGGACCTACACCCGGCGCGACGGCACGGTGGAGACCTACGACTATGTCGATCGGGGCGACCAGACCGGGTACGGGAAGCTCCTGTCCATCCGCAACCCCGTGGGCTTGACCCAGACCCTCGCCTATTATGCGTCCGGCCCCGACCTCGGCCGCCTGCACACCGTCACCGGCCCTTTCGGCCACACCCTCGCCTTCGCCTACGACCCCGCCGGCCGGCTGGCCACCCTCACCACCCCGGACGGCAAGGTCATCGGCTACGGCTACGACGCCAACAACAACCTCGCCCGGGTGGATTATCCGGACGGCACCGCCAAGGTCTACCACTACGAGAAGGGATCCGGCTTCCCGAATCACCTGACCGGCATTTCTTTTGTCGATAGCGCGGGCGGGGTAAGCCGCTATGCCACCTACGACTACGACACTACCGGCCGCGCGACCCTGACCCAGCACGCCGACGTCGGCTTCGGCGGGCCGCAGGAGAAGTTCTCGCTGGTCTACGACTCAGTGGCTCAGACCACCGTCACCGACGCCACCAACATCGCGGAGGTCCTGACCTTTACCACCAACTTGGGCGTCAAGAACCTCACCAAGAAGCTCAACAAAAGCGATAATAAATATCTGGAGCAGCGCTTCGACGCCAACAACAACCTCCTCTGCCGCAAGGACGAGGAGAACCGGGTGACGCTGTGGACCTACACCGCGACCAACCAGAAGGCGAGCGAGACGGTGGGGCCGAAGGGAACGAGCTGTACCACTTGCGTCGGCAACCCGAGCAGCTGTACGACGCCCGAGACCCGCACCACCACCTACCAATACCTCTCCCCAACCCTGGACGTGCCCACGGTGATCGACTCCCCGAGCGTCGCCGCCGGCCAGGTCAAGCGCGTGACGCTGACCTACGGGGACAGCCGCTTCCCAACCCTGCCCACCGGCATTACCCAGTCCGGTTACACCCCGTCGGGGACTTCGGTCGCGCGGTCGGTTGGGCTGGGTTACACCGCCCAAGGCCAAGTCGCCACCGTGGACGGCCCCCGCACCGATGTATCGGACATCACCACCCTCGACTACTACGCCTGTACGACGGGCGGGGCCTGCGGCCAGCTCAAGTCCGTCACCAACGCCCTGGGCCAAGTGACGACCTACGACCAGTACGACCCCGCCGGCCGGCCGACCCGGATCACCGACCCGAATGGGCTACAGACCCTGTTCGCCTACGACGCCCGCGGCCGGGTGTGGTACCAGGTGGCGCGTCATGCCCCGACCCAGACGAGCCGCGGGGTGGTGTACACCTATACCCCGGCCGGCCAGGTCAAGACGGCGAGCTTCTTCCCG
>DASWHF010000013.1:0-1684 GCA_036393295.1 Acidiferrobacterales bacterium | reverse complement strand
GAGAACAATATTGACTTCCCCGTGCTCCCCGTGACCCCCGTGGCCAAAGTCTTTTTGTTCGTGATTACCCGAACGCCATCTCGCGCTCGGTGTATACCGGCGTCCAGCCGGAGGTGTCGATGAAGTAGCGCACCGCCTTGATGCGCGGCGAGTCCTTCATTTCGAACCAGTGCTCGGTGCTGGCCGGGACGTTGATGTAATCGCCGGCGCTGACCTCGAGCAGGAACTGGCCGCCGTCCGGCTCGACGAAACCGAAGTAGCCGCGCCCGGCGAGGATGTAGCGCACCTCGTCGTCGGTGTGATAGTGGATCTTGTCGAACTTGGCCAGCATGTCGGCGAGCCCCGGGATGGCCTCGTGGATCACCACCATGTCGCGCGTCGCGTAGCCCTTGCTGGCCTTCAGCTCCTGGAAACGGTTGTCGACCGCCTGCAGGAGCTCTTCCTTTTCCCGGTCGTCGAGGCTTTGCCTGTCCATGAGCTCGCGGGCGCGCGGGTCGGACGGCGCCGGCCAGCGGTTCAGCGCGATGCCGAGCCGCGCGAGGCGCTGCTGGATGGCCGTGAAATCGGCGGTCTCTTTGCCGTCGGGGGCGATGATCCTGGGCATGGCATGTCCTCCTTAAGCTCAGCCGATGGCCGGTTTCTCCGGCGGCCGCTTGCGCGCCGGATGCCCGCCGCCGCGACGCTTTTCCTCGGCCGGCTTGGCGGCCTGGGTTCCAGTCGACGCCGGCGCCGGGGGCGCGGCCGCGGGCGGCGGGCGGTGTTCCGGCTCGGGACGCTCGGCGCGCGGCGCGCGCTCGGGATGTTCGCTGCGGCGGCCGGGTCGCTCGGGGCGGCGCCCGCCGCCGCGCGCATCGCGCCCGCCGCGACCCGGGCCGCGCGGCCCGCGCTCGTCGCGGCCGCGCCGCGCGCGGCGCAGGTCCTCCGGCGCCGGGCGCGTGAGCTCGGGCAGCATGTCGTTGTCGATGCGGCCGACCGGGATCTTGTGGCCGATATACTCCTCGATCTCCATGAGCGAGAAGGCGTACTCCTCGCAAGCGAAGCTGACCGCGTCGCCGCTGGCGCCGGCGCGGGCGGTGCGGCCGATGCGATGCACGTAGTCCTCGGCGTCCTGCGGCAGATCGAAATTGAACACATGCGACACGTCCGGAATGTGCAGACCGCGCGCAGCGACGTCGGTCGCCACCAGGATCGGCAGATCGCCGCGCTGGAACCGGCCGAGCAGTTGCTCGCGCTTGTTCTGCGGCACGTCGCCGGAGATGACCTCGGCATCGAAGCCGTTGGCGCTGAGCCAGACCTTGAGGCGCTCGGCGGCGCCCTTGGTGTTGACGAACACCAGGCTGCGGCGCGGATCTATGCGGCGCAGCAGACCGACCAGGGCGGTGATCTTTTCCTCGTTGGCGGTGTGGTAGAGGATCTCGGTGACCTTCTCGGCGGTGATGCGCTCGGGTTCGATCTTGATGAGCTCGGGGTTGTTCATGTGCTCGTAGGCAAGCTCGGTGACGCGGTAGGACAGGGTCGCCGAGAACAGCATGCCCAAACGCCGTTCCGGCGGCGGCATGCGCCGCAGCAGGAAGCGGATGTCCTTGATGAAGCCGAGGTCGAACATGCGGTCGGCCTCGTCCAGCACCATGACCTGGACCGAATCGAGGTCGAAGATATGCTGCTTGAGGTAGTCGATGATGCG
>DASWHF010000012.1:0-30895 GCA_036393295.1 Acidiferrobacterales bacterium | reverse complement strand
GGGCTGGTCGATGGCAACGAAAGCGCCGACCAGCGGCACACCGGTCGCGTCGTTCACGACACGACCGGTGAAGCTTCCAGTCGTGGGCATGACGGGCGGCGGCGCGGTGTTCTCCGCGAGTTGCAGGGCGCGCAGCGCCAGCGCGGTGGTATAGCTGTCCCCCAACCACGAACCGTCGGCGCGCTGGCCGGCGCGCAGCGCGCCCAGCGAGGCGGCGTACAGGCTGGTATCGGAGGTGAACGGAACGATCGCCGTGAGGGCCAGCGCGGTCTCGGTATCGTCCGCCCAGCCGCCCACCGCCGACTGCCGGCTCAACAGGAAGGCGCGCGCCTTGTCGAGCTGGCCGGCAAGATTGTAGTGAAAGGCATAGCGCTGCAATGCGGTCATGGCCAGCGCGGTGAGATGCACCGAGCCGTCGTTCGCCGCGCTCAACCGAAAGCCGCCGTTCGCCTGCTGCTGGGCAAGATAGAAGATCGCCCGGGCAATGACCTCCGCGTTCGCGTATCCCGCCACCGCCAGGGCCTCCAACGCAAAGGCGGTATCGAGCACGCTGCTGTCGTATCCCGCCTGGTCGCCGAAGCCGCCGTCGGGATTCTGGTGCGTCAGCAGCGTCGCGAGCCAGGCCGAGACATCGCCGCCCGCCTGGGCGCCGGCGATGATCTTGCGGGCCAGAAACTCGGTATTGATCTCGGGATCGCTGCCGAGAAAGGCCAGCCCGGTGGAATGTGACGCTCCCGCGCCGAGGCCGAGGGCCTGATAGGCGCGCAGCACCGCGGCGGTCGACTGCACCGGGGTGGCCAGCGACGCCGGCGTTCCGCCGTAACTGCCGTCGGCATTCTGCTGACCGGCCAGCCAATCGAGGCCCGTCGCCGCCTGCGCCGATGCCGCTGGCACGACGAACAGCGCCACCGCGATGACGCGGCACGCGAAACGCGCGCAACGATCCATGATCGGCTGCGGACGCATGGGCTTGCGGTCGGGTCAGCCGATCCTGTCGAATCTCGGCGACGACACGCCGCGACGGCTTGCCGTGCCGACTAAAGCCCTATGCAACGGATTGAACGACGTTGAATGTGAGAATACGACCGATGCTGCGTAATCCATCCTTAGCCCCCCTTGCTTTATCGTCCCCTCTGCTACCATCACTCGTACTTTTAGTTCTTATGGCGGGGACTGTAGTGGACGTCCCTTGTCCGGTCAAGCGTATCGCTGGTCGTCACGGCCAACCGGGCTTACGACTCCCGCGGCGTATGACGTCGCCGGTCCATGAGATTCAAGGCGATACGCGTCTTAGTTCACGATCCGCTTTCAATCGATCAGGCCGCGGCCTCCTCCGCCGCGCGCTTGACGGTCTCGGCCAGTTGCTGGCCGAGGCGCTCGATCTGCTTGAGGTCGCGGCCTTCGAGCATGACGCGCACCACCGGCTCGGTGCCCGAGGCGCGCAGCACGACGCGGCCGTCGGCGGCGAGCTCGTTTTCCACTTCCTTGAGCGCGGCCTGCACCGGCGTCGACGTCTTGAGGTCGAAGCGCTGCTTCATGCGCACGTTGATCATGGTCTGCGGGAAGACCAGCATGCCGGACTTGAGCTCGGCGAGGGTCTTGCCGCTCTGGCGGATCACCGCCAGCACCTCGAGCGCGGCGATGATGCCGTCGCCCGTCGTGCTCTTGTCGAGGCAGATGATGTGCCCGGAGGTCTCGCCGCCCAGCTCCCAGCTCTGCTGGTGCAGCAGGCCCATGACGTAGCGGTCGCCGACCTGGGCGCGCCGGAACGGGATCTGGTGCGCGGCCAGGGCCTGCTCCAGTCCGAGGTTGGTCATGAGCGTGCCGACCACGCCGCCGTGCAGGCGGTTGGCGGCGTGGCGCGCCAGGGCGGCGATGTACAGGATCTGGTCGCCGTCGACCAGCTCGCCGTTCGCGTCGACCAGGATCACCCGGTCGCCGTCGCCGTCGAGGGCGATGCCGAGATCGGCGTTCTCGGCAAGCACGGTGCGCCGCAGCAACTCGGGGTGCGTCGAACCGCAGGCGTCGTTGATGTTGAAGCCGTCCGGGTCGTTGGCCACCACCGTCACGCTCGCGCCGAGCTCCGCGAACACCAGCGGCGCAACGTGATAGGCGGCGCCGTTGGCGCAGTCGACGACGAGCTTGAGACCTTCGAGGTTCAACCGATGCGGGAAGGTGCTCTTGCAGAACTCGACGTAGCGGCCGCCGGCGTCCTCATAGCGCTTGACCTTGCCGAGCTCACCGGGGGCGACGGTCTTGAGCGGCTTGCGCATCTCGGCCTCGATGGCGAGCTCGACCTCGTCGGGCAGCTTGGCGCCGTCGCCGGAGAAGAACTTGATGCCGTTGTCCTGGTAGGCATTGTGCGAGGCGCTGATGACGATGCCGGCGCGGGCGCGCGCGGTGCGGGTGAGGTAGGCGATCGCCGGCGTCGGCATCGGCCCGAGCAGGCGGATGTCAACGCCGGCCGCCGACAGCCCGGCCTCGAGCGCCGACTCCAGGAGATAACCGGACACGCGCGTGTCCTTGCCGATGAGGATCTTGGCGTGGTCGCTGCTGCCCTGGCCGAGCACGCGGCCGGCCGCCCAGCCGAGCTTCAAGACGGTCTCGGGCGTGATGGGCTCCTCGCCCATGCAGCCGCGTATGCCGTCGGTGCCGAAATAACGTCTGGTCATGCTCCTCCCCTCCTGCACGGCCGCGAAGCCGCTGTATTGAGACTCATTATATTACTCCTCACGGGTCTTATACGACCCGGCCGCCCGGCCGCAGCATTCCGGGTGCTGACGGGCTGAAAAACCCAGCGCAAGAGACACCGGGGAAACTTCTACAGCTGTGGGGTGGGGCTCTGCCCCACCGGGCAAACGGCTGGTGGGGCAGGGCCCCACCCTACGGACCGCCTTGCACGGCCTGACTACGTACCGACAGGGCTGGACGCCCCGCCGACAATTCCTTTCTTGCACTTTTTCGCACGGTTCTACTAGGACAGCCCCTCGACCGCCTCGGCCATGCGCAGTGCCTCGCGGGTCGCGGCCACGTCGTGGACGCGCAGGATGCGGGCGCCGTTGCGCGCCGCGATCAGGGCCAGGGCCAGGCTCGCGTACAGGCGCCGCTCGAGCGGCAGGCCGAGCGCCTTGTCGATCATCGATTTGCGCGACAGCCCGGCCAGGACCGGCACGCCGAGCGCGGTGAACTCGCGCAGGGCGCGCAGCAGCGCCAAATTGTGCTCCAGGGTCTTGCCGAAGCCGAAACCCGGATCGATCACCAGCCGCGCGCGTGCAATGCCCGCCGCCTCGCAGGCGGCGATGCGCCCGGCGAGGAAGGCCTTGACCTCCGCCACGACGTCGCCGTAGCGCGGATCGCGCTGCATGCTGCGCGGCTCACCCTGCATGTGCATGAGACAGACCGGCACGCCGGCGTCGCGCGCGGCCGCCAGCGCGCCGTCGGCGCGCAGCGCCATGACGTCGTTGATCATGCCGGCACCGGCCGCGACCGCGGCGCGCATCACCTCGGGCTTGGCGGTGTCGACCGACAGCGCCACCGGCAGCGCGTCGCGCAGCGCCTCGATCACCGGGACCACCCGGTCGAGCTCCTCCTGGACCGGAACGGCCGCGGCACCCGGGCGCGTGGATTCGCCGCCGACGTCGATGATGTCGGCGCCCTCCGCCGCCATCCGCCGCGCATGGGCGACGGCGACGTCGCGCAGCAGGAAGCGGCCGCCGTCCGAAAAGGAATCGGGCGTGACGTTGAGGACGCCCATCACGGCCGTGCGCGTGAGGTCCACGGCACGGCCGGCGCAGTCCAGGGCGGTGACGGGCGTAGGGGTCATGGCAGTATCGGCGACGTTGCTTATTTCGGGGGGGCGCACACCTCACGCCGTCATCGACCGGCGTGGCCTGCGATCGGTCGCGGCGCGGACGCCACTCCGGCCGTCAACAGCACCCGGCCGGCTAGGGAAGCTTGAAACAGTTCCCTCTCCCCCGCGGTAAGCGGGGGAGAGGGCTAGGGTGAGGGGGTCTTAGCAGCGTTGCCGCCCTCACCCTGCCCCTCTCCCAGAGGGAGAGGGGACCCTCGGTGATGGGTCTTTGCATTCGTGCAGGGATTTCCTAGTGTTCCGCCGCCGGGGTGTCCATCGGCTTGCTGCGCGGCGGCTTGCGCGCCGGCTTGCTCGGCTTCTCGCCGCCGGTGGCGGCCGGACCGGCGTAGTCCTGCGGCGGGCGCGGCTTGCGGCCGGCCATGATGTCGTCGATCTGCTCGGCGTTGAGCGTCTCCCACTCGAGCAGCGCCTTGGCCATCACCTCGATCTTGTCGCGATTATCCTCGATGATCTTGCGGGCGCGCGAGTACTGCTCGTCGATGATGCGCCGGATCTCGTCGTCGACCTGCTGGGCGGTGGCGTCGCTCAGGTTCTTGTGAGTGGTCACGTCGCGCCCCAGGAACACCTCGCTCTGGTTGTCGCCGTAGACGCGCGTGCCGAGGATGTCGCTCATGCCCCAGCGCGTGACCATGTTGCGCGCCAACTCGGTGGCGCGCTCGAAGTCGTTGGCCGCGCCGGTGGTCATCTGGTGCATGAACACCTCCTCGGCGATGCGCCCGCCCATCAGCACGGCGATGCGCGACAACAGCGAATCGCGGTCGTGGCTGTAGCGGTCCTCGGTGGGGAGCTGCATGGTCACGCCGAGCGCGCGGCCGCGCGGGATGATGGTGACCTTGTGCACCGGATCGGTATCCGGCAGCAGCTTCGCCACCACCGCGTGCCCCGACTCGTGGTAGGCGGTGTTCATGCGCTCCTTCTCGGGCATGACGATCGAGCGGCGCTCGGCGCCCATGACGATCTTGTCCTTGGCCTTCTCGAAGTCCTCCATGGTCACCAGACGCTTATTGGAGCGCGCCGCGAACAGCGCCGCCTCGTTCACCAGGTTGGCGAGATCGGCGCCCGAGAACCCGGGCGTGCCGCGCGCGATGATGCTCGGCTCGACGTCGTCGGACACCGGCACCTTGCGCATGTGCACCTTGAGTATCTGCTCGCGGCCGCGGATGTCCGGCAGCGGCACGTAGACCTGGCGGTCGAAACGGCCCGGGCGCAGCAGCGCCGGGTCGAGCACGTCGGGACGGTTGGTCGCGGCGATGACGATCACGCCCTCGGTGCCCTCGAAGCCGTCCATCTCGACCAGCAACTGATTGAGCGTCTGCTCGCGCTCGTCGTGACCGCCGCCCAGGCCGGCGCCGCGCTGGCGGCCGACCGCGTCGATCTCGTCGATGAAGATGATGCACGGCGCGTGCTTCTTGGCCTGGTCGAACATGTCGCGCACGCGCGAGGCGCCGACGCCGACGAACATCTCGACGAAGTCGGAGCCGGAGATCGAGAAGAACGGGACCTTGGCCTCGCCGGCGATCGCCTTGGCGAGCAGGGTCTTGCCGGTGCCGGGCGAGCCGGTCATCAGCACACCCTTGGGGATGCGCCCGCCGAGTTTCTGGAACTTGCCGGGGTCGCGCAGGAACTCCACCAGTTCGCCGACCTCTTCCTTGGCCTCCTCGACGCCGGCGACATCGTCGAAGGTGACCTTGTTCTGCTCCTCGGTGAGCATGCGCGCGCGGCTCTTGCCGAAGCCCATGGCCCCGCCGCGGCCGCCGCCGCCGCCCTGCATCTGGCGCATGAAATAGATCCACAGGCCGAAGATCAGCAGCAGCGGGAACCAGCTGATGAAGATCTGCATCAGCAGCGACTGCTCCTGGGGCTTGGCGTCGACCACGACGCCGTTCTTGATGAGATCGCCGATCAGCGCGCGGTTGTCGGTTTCCGGGCTGAAGGTGCTGAACTTCTCATTGTTCTTGGTGGTGCCCTCGATGTTCTGACCCTGAATCGTGACGCTCTCGATGCGGCCCTCGAGCACCTGGGTATAGAACTGCGAATACTCCACCTTCGTCCGCTGCGGCGGGCGGTTGCCGAAGTTGTTGAACACCGACATCAGCACGACGGCGATGACCAGCCACAGCAGCAGATTCTTCGTAAGATTGTTCAAAGTCCTACCTCATCGAAAGACCGACATCGACCCGAGCGCACCGCAGACACCAGCGCCTCGTTTAAGACCGCGGTCGGGCGGGATAAATCCCATTCTCCTATGGCCGGGACGGGGAGACAACCGCATCATCCGGACGCGTCCGGACGCCGTTCGCGGGCCAGCAAGTAGGTCTCGCGGCTGCGGTCCCGGGAGGCCTTGGGCTTGCGCGCCTGGACCTTGCCGAAGGCCGCGCGCAGACGGCCAAGCAGTTCGGTAAAGCCTTGGCCCTGAAAGGTTTTAATGAGGAGCCCGCCCCCGGGTTTCAAGTGTCGAATGGCGAAATCCGCCGCCAGTTCGGCCAGATACATGGCGCGCGCCTGGTCGGATACGCCTATTCCACTAATATTGGGCGCCATATCCGAGATTACAAGGTCCACCGGTCGGCCGCCGAGGCGCGTCTCGAGCTCGGCGAGCACCGCGGCCTCGGTAAAGTCCCCGGTAATCACCTCGACGCCCGCGAGCGCGTCCATCGGCAGGATATCCAGGGCCACGACCCGGCCGGTGGGGCCCACGCGCTCGGCGGCGTACTGCGCCCAGCCCCCGGGCGCCGCGCCCAGGTCGACCACCGTCATGCCGGGCTTGAGCAGCCGGTCGCGGGCGTCGATCTCCTGGAGCTTGTAAACGGCGCGCGAGCGATAACCCTCCCGCCGGGCACGCTTCACGTATTCGTCGCTGAAGTGCTCGGCGAGCCAGGTCTTGCTGCTCTTGGAGCGGCGCATAAATTCAGTGGCGCGTAGCGAGTGGCGAGTGGCAAGGTACCCGATACGGGCGGCGGCGAAAACTCCGGAAGCCGCGTACCCGCCCGGCACCCACGACTGCGTGGCGGGCGTTAAACGTAGCGGACGTCGAGAATTTCATAGGTGCGCACACCGTCGGGGACGCGCACCTCAACGACGTCGCCGGCGGACTTGCCGATGAGCGCACGGGCGATCGGTGAGCCGACCGAGATCTTGCCGGCGTTGATGTCGGCCTCGTCGTCGCCGACGATCTGGTAGGTGACCTCTTTCTGCGATTCCTCCTCGAACAGGTCGAGGGTGGCGCTGAACACCACGCGGCCGTTGGCGTTGACCGTCAGCGGATCGATGATCTGGGCGGTGGCGAGCTTGGACTCGATGTCGACGATGCGACCCTCGACGAAGGACTGCTGCTCCTTGGCGGCGTGGTACTCGGCGTTCTCCGACAGGTCGCCGTGCGAGCGCGCCTCGGCGATCGCCTGGATGATGCGCGGGCGCTCGACGGCCTTGAGCCGCTGCAATTCGGCCTTCAACTTCTCCGCGCCCGTCACGGTCAGCGGTACCTTGTTCATGTGACGATCTCCTGGTGCAGGTCCTGCAACCGGTTGACGTCGAATTCCTCGATCGCGCGATGGGCCTCGCGGGCGGCGCGCGCCGCGGCCAGCGTCGTGTAGTTGGTCACCTTGTGCAGCAGCGCCTCGCGGCGGATCTGGTACGAGTCGGCGATACTCTGCTTGTCGGACACCGTATTCAGGATAATGGCGATCTCGTCGTTCTTGATCATGTCGACGATGTGCGGCCGGCCCTCGGACACCTTGTTCACCGGCTGCACCGGCACACCGGCCGTCGCGAGCACCGCGGCGGTACCACGCGTCGCCAGGATCTCGAACCCGTGGGCGCTGAAATAACGGGCGACATCGATGCCGGCCTTCTGGTCGGCGTCGCGCAGGCTGATGAACATGCGGCCGCTGCGCGGAATCTCGGATCCGGCAGCCAGCTGAGACTTGGAAAACGCCTCGCCGAAGCTGCGCCCGACCCCCATCACCTCCCCGGTCGACTTCATCTCCGGCCCCAAAACCGTATCCACGCCGGGGAATTTTATGAACGGGAACACGGCCTCCTTGACCGAATAATAATCCGGGACGATCTCCGAAACCACCCCCTGCCTGGCGAGGCTCTGGCCGACCATGCAGCGCGCGGCGATCTTGGCCAGCGGCCGTGACGTCGCCTTGGAAACATAGGGCACGGTGCGCGAGGCGCGCGGATTGACCTCGAGCAGGAAGATCTCGCCGTCCTTGACGGCGAACTGGATGTTCATGAGTCCCACCACCTTGAGCGCCCTGGCGAGCTCGACGGTCTGGGCGCGCAGCCGGTCCTGGATCTTCTTCGACAACGTGAACGGCGGCAGCGAACAGGCCGAGTCGCCGGAATGCACGCCGGCCTCCTCAATGTGCTCCATGATGCCGCCGATGACCACTTTCCTGCCGTCGCTGACCGCGTCGACGTCGACCTCGATGGCATCCGACAGGAAGCGGTCGAGCAGCACCGGCGAATCGTTGGACACCGTTACCGCGACGCGCATGTAGGTTTCGAGGTCCTCGCGGTTGTGGACGATCTCCATGGCGCGCCCGCCGAGCACGTAGGACGGCCGCACCACCAGCGGGTAGCCGATCTCCTCGGCCAGCTTCACCGCCTGCTCGGCGCTGGTGGCGGTGCGGTTGGGCGGCTGAGCCAGCTTGAGCTTCGTCACCAGCTTCTGGAAGCGCGCGCGGTCCTCGGCGAGATCGATCGAATCCGGCGTGGTGCCGATGATCGGCGCCCCGGCCTTCTCCAGGGCGCGCGCCAGCTTGAGCGGCGTCTGACCGCCGAACTGCACGATCACGCCCTTCGGCTTCTCGAGCTGGATGATCTCCAGCACGTCCTCCAGCGTCAGCGGTTCGAAATACAGCCGGTCCGAGGTGTCGTAGTCGGTCGACACGGTCTCGGGATTGCAATTGACCATGATGGTCTGGTAACCGTCCTCACGCAGCGCGAAGGCCGCATGCACGCAACAGTAGTCGAACTCGATGCCCTGGCCGATGCGGTTCGGTCCGCCGCCCAGCACGATGATCTTGTCCTTCTTCTCCGGCTCCGCCTCGCACTCCTCTTCATAGGTCGAATACATGTAGGCGGTGCTGGCGGCGAACTCGGCGGCGCAGGAGTCGACGCGCTTGAACACCGGACGCACGCCGGCCTTGTGGCGCAGCTTGCGGACCTCGGCCTCCGGCAGACCCATGAGCTGGCCGAGCCGTACGTCCGAGAACCCCAGGCGCTTCCAGCCGCGCAGACGCTCGGCGCCCGGCTTGCGTTTGCCGTGAGCGGCGATCTCCTTCTCGGTCGCGACCAGCTCCTCGATCTGCGCCAGGAACCAGGGGTCGATGCGGGTGAGCGCGAAGACCTCGTCCAGCGTCATGCCGGCGCGGAAGGCATCGGCCATGTACCAGACGCGCTCGGCGCCCGGCACGCGCAGCTCCTGGGCAAGCTTGGTGCGCGCCGCCTCCGGCGACAGGCCGGGGTCGATGCGCGGGTCGAGCCCGTGCACGCCGATCTCCAGGCCGCGCAGCGCCTTCTGAAAGGACTCCGAAAAGGTCCGGCCGATCGCCATCACCTCGCCGACCGATTTCATCTGGGTGGTCAGCGTGGCATCGGCCTTGGGGAACTTCTCGAAGGTGAAGCGCGGGAACTTGGTCACCACGTAGTCGATGGTCGGCTCGAACGACGCCGGGGTCCTGCCGCCGGTGATGTCGTTCTTGAGCTCGTCGAGCGTGTAGCCGACCGCGAGCTTGGCGGCGATCTTGGCGATCGGAAAGCCGGTGGCCTTGGAGGCCAGCGCCGAGGAGCGCGACACGCGCGGGTTCATCTCGATCACGATCATGTGCCCGTCGTCGGGGTTGATCGCGAACTGCACGTTCGAGCCGCCGGTCTCGACGCCGATCTCGCGCAGCACCGCGATCGAGGCGTCGCGCATGATCTGGTATTCCTTGTCGGTGAGCGTCTGCGCCGGCGCGACCGTGATCGAGTCGCCGGTGTGCACGCCCATCGGATCGAAGTTCTCGATCGAGCAGACGATGATGCAGTTGTCGCGCTTGTCGCGCACCACCTCCATCTCGTACTCCTTCCAGCCGATGATCGACTCCTCGATCAGGAGCTCGCGGGTCGGCGAGGCGTCCAGGCCGCGCTCGCAGATCTCGGTGAATTCCTCCTTGTTGTAGGCGATGCCGCCGCCCGAGCCGCCGAGCGTGAACGACGGGCGGATGATCGCCGGAAAGCCGATCATCGCCTGCACCTGCACGGCCTCTTCCATGCTGTGGGCGATGGCGCCGCGCACCACGCCCAGGCCGATGGACTCCATGGCCTTCTTGAACAGCTCGCGGTCCTCGGCCTTGTCGATCGCCTCGCGCGTCGCGCCGATCATCTCGACCTTGAACTTCTCCAGCACGCCCTCGCGGTCGAGGTCGAGTGCGCAGTTGAGCGCGGTCTGCCCGCCCATGGTCGGCAGCAGCGCGTCGGGCCGCTCCTTCTCGATGATCTTCGCCAGCGTCTGCCAGTTGATCGGTTCGATATAGGTCGCGTCGGACAGCTCCGGATCGGTCATGATGGTCGCCGGGTTGGAGTTCACCAGGACCACCCGGTAGCCCTCCTCCTTGAGCGCCTTGCAGGCCTGGGCGCCGGAGTAATCGAACTCGCAGCCCTGACCGATCACGATCGGGCCGGCGCCTATGATCAGGATGCTCTTGATATCTTCGCGTTTTGGCATTTCAACTACGCCACGGGGGACACGGGGGACACGGGGGAAATAGAGGCATTCCTCCCTGTGCTCCCCGTGGCTTGCTTTTCGTCCATCAGTGCGATGAAACGATCGAATAACGGCGCGACGTCGTGCGGCCCCGGGCTCGCCTCCGGATGCCCCTGGAAACAGAATGCCGGGCAATCGGTGCGCTCCAGGCCCTGGACGGTCTGGTCGAACAGCGAGCGGTGGGTGACGCGCAGGTTCGCCGGCAGGCTGGCCTCATCGACCGCGAAGCCGTGGTTCTGGCTGGTGATCATCACGCGGCCGGTGGCGAGATCGAGCACCGGATGATTGGCGCCGTGGTGGCCGAATTTCATCTTCACGGTGCGCGCGCCGGAGGCCAGTCCCAGGAGCTGGTGGCCGAGGCAGATGCCGAACACCGGCAGGCCGGCGGCGAGGATCTCGCGGATCGCCGCGATCGCATAGTCGCAGGGCTCGGGATCGCCCGGGCCGTTCGACAGGAACACACCGTGCGGCTTGAGCGCGAGCGCCTCGGCGGCCGGCGTCTTGGCCGGTATCACCGTGACCGCGCAGCCGCGGTCGGCGAGCATGCGCAAAATGTTGTGCTTGATGCCGAAATCGTAGGCCACGACCTTGAAACGGCCGGCGAGGTCCTTGCGGTAGCCGCCCGCCGGGTCCCAGCCGCCCTCGGTCCAGGCATAGGGCGCCTTGGTGGTCACGACCTTGGCGAGGTCCATGCCCTTCAGGCCCTCGAAGGCGCGGGCCGCGGCCAACGCCGCCTTCTTGTCGGGCTTGGCGCCCTCGGCCGCGGTGACGATGCAGCCGTTCTGGGCACCCTTCTCGCGCAGCAGGCGGGTGAGGCGGCGGGTGTCGATGCCGGCGATGCCGACCACCTTGCGGCGGAGCAGGAACTCGCCGAGCGACTCGGTCGCGCGCCAGCTGCTCAGGCGCCGCGGCAGGTCGCGGATGACGAGCCCGGCGGCGTAGACCTTGCCGGACTCCATGTCCTCGGGATTGGCGCCGGTATTGCCGATATGCGGGTAGGTGAGCGTGACGATCTGCCGGGCATAGGAGGGATCGCTGAGGATCTCCTGGTAGCCGGTCATGGCGGTATTGAACACCACCTCGCCGACCGCCTGCCCCGGAACGCCGATGGCCTCCCCGCTGAACAGGGATCCATCTTCCAGGGCGAGCAGGGCGGGCCGCATCAGTGCAAAACCTCCGGGCAGGCATACAAAAACGGGAGAGGCCGCCGTGCCTCTCCCGTCTTGAACGATGTGTTCGGGCTAAGCCGGCATTTTACGGAAGCGGCGCGGGGAAATCAACGCGATTCCGGCGGACGCGCGCCCGCCCGATCCCTTTTGCGGCGGCGCTCAGCGCAAGCCCAGCACGTCCTGCATGTCGAACAGGCCGCGCTCGCGCCCGGCCAGCCAGCGCGCGGCGCGCAGCGCGCCGTGGGCGAAGGTCTGCCGGCTCGAGGCCCGATGCGTGATCTCGACGCGCTCGCCGTCGCCGGCATAGAGAACGGTATGGTCGCCGACGATATCGCCGCCGCGCACCGTGGCGAAGCCGATGGTGCGGCGCGCCCGCTCGCCGGTATGGCCCTGGCGGCCGTAGACGGCATCCCGTCCGAGGTCGCGGCCGAGCGCCGCCGCCACGACCTCGCCGAGGCGCAGCGCGGTGCCCGAGGGCGCGTCGACCTTGTGGCGGTGATGCGCCTCGATGATCTCGACGTCGACCTCCTCGCCCAGCACGCGCGCCGCGATGTCCGCCAGCCGGAAGCACAGGTTCACGCCGACGCTCATGTTGGGCGCGAACACGATGGCGATGTCGCGCGCCGCGTTGCGGATCCGTTCCTGGCCGGCGGCGTCGAAGCCGGTGGTGCCGATCACCATCCGCTTTTTCGCGGCCCGGCAGGTCTCGAGATAGGCCAGGGTGGCCTCGGGCCGGGTGAAGTCGATGAATACGTCGAAATCCTTGAGCACCGTGCCGAGCTCGCTGCTCACCTTCACGCCGAGCACGCCCAGACCGGCCAGCTCGCCGGCGTCGCGCCCGAGCATCGGGCTGCCGGCACGATCCAGGACCGCGCCCAGCTCGACCTCCGGATGGCGGTGACCGGCCTCGATCAGGCTGCGGCCCATGCGGCCGCTGGCGCCGGCGATGGCGATTCTGCTCATGGATGCTCCGGACGGGAAACGAGTCGCCAAGCATAATGGATTTCACCGGGGCTGGCTAACCGGCCACGCGGGCGACCTGCTACACTCCCTGCTCCGAGACCTATAATAATAACCAGCGATGCAGGAAGAATATCTCACCATACTCGCCCACCTGTGCCTGGCGCTGCTGGCCGGCGGCATGATCGGGCTCGAGCGCACTTACCACGGCCGGCCGGCCGGCTTCCGCACCCACACCCTGGTGTGCACCGCCTCGAGCCTGCTGATGCTGCTCACCGTCTACCAATGGCAACTGCTGGCGAGCGCGCCGCTCGAGACGGTGCGCGTCGACCCGACGCGCATGGCCCAGGGGATCATGACCGGCATCGGCTTCCTCGGCGCCGGCGTGATCATCAAGGACGGGCTCACGGTGCGCGGCCTGACCACCGCCGCCTCGATCTGGATGACCGCCTCGATCGGCATCCTGATCGGCATCGGTTTCTACTTCCCGGCGGCGGTCGCGACCTTCCTGACGCTCGGCACGCTGTCGCTGTTCCGCTGGATCGAAATGATCGCGCCGCAGCTGTACTACGCGCGCCTGCAGGTGCGCTTCGCCCGCAAGGACGCGATGCCGGAGGCGGCGCTGCGCGCGCTGGTCGCGGAATACGATTTCACCGTGGCCAACCTGAGCTACCACCTGCAGGACGAGGGCAAGTTCTTCGAATACCAGATGACCATTCGCAGCCAGGACCAGGACTACTCGCGGCGGCTCGCCGAGCGGCTGACCGGAATGGATGCCGTGCAGGAGTTCCGCATCACCCCGGCGGGGGACTGACGCCGGACCAGCGGACGGGAAGGTCGACACCCAACGCAAAGGCGCAATAGAATCCTGTAGGCGGGGCTTCCAGCCCCGCCGGGCACGGCAGCGAACCCAGGTAAGAACGACCGGTTTGTCCGGCGCCGGCCGGCGGGGCTGGAAGCCCCGCCTACAATTTAATAGGTCTTTGCGCCGCTGCGTCGGGTTTTCCGAACTTCCGCACCCGTACCGCGACACGATAACCCAGCAGCACCGCCAGGATCGCCGCGTAGAGCAGCGGTTCGGTCAGGTCCTTCTTCACCAACCACAGGAAATGCAGCACGCCGCCGATCGCGATCGCGTACACCAGGCGGTGCAGCGCCTGCCAGCGCTTCGCGCCCAGCCGCCGCACCATCCCATTGGTCGAGGTCACGGCCAGCGGAATCAGCATCAGGAAGCTCGCGAACCCGACAGTGATGAACGGCCGCTCGGCGATGTCCTCGACGATGCCCGGCCAGTAAAAGAACTGGTCGAGCACCAGCCAGGTGGAGAAATGCAGGCAGGCATAGAAGAACGCGAACAGCCCGAGCATGCGGCGCAGCCGCAACAGCGCGTTCCAGCCGGTCAGCCGGCGCAGCGGCGTCACGCCCAGGGTGATCAGCAGCAGGCGCAGCGTCCAGTCGCCGGTGACGTGGGTGATGGTCTCGATCGGATTCGCGCCGAGCCGATCGTGCCAGGCGTCGACCCCGAGCAGCGCCAACGGTACCAGGCAGGCGAGAAACAGCAGCGGCTTGATGACGGTGACGGCGCGCATCGGGGCTGCGACCGGTATCCCGCGCGCCGCTAGAAGAACTTCTTCAGGTCCATGCCGCGGTACAGCTCCGCGACCTGCTCGCCATAGCCGTTGAACGGCAGGGTCGGACGCTTGAGGAATTCGCCGATGCGCCGCTCGCGCGCCTGGCTCCAGCGCGGGTGCGACACCGCCGGGTTGACGTTGGCGTAAAAGCCGTACTCGCGCGGCGCCGACAGCGCCCAGGTGGTGGCCGGCAGCGTGTCCGTGAAGCGGATGCGGACGATGGACTTGATGCTCTTGAAGCCGTATTTCCACGGCACCACCAGGCGGATCGGGGCGCCGTTCTGATTCGGCAGCACCTCGCCGTACAGGCCCACGGCCAGGATCGTCAGCGGATGCATGGCCTCGTCGAGGCGCAGGCCCTCGACATAGGGCCAGTCGAGCACGCCGGAACGCTGGCCCGGCATCTGCTCCGGATCGTGGAGCGTGGTGAACTCGACGTATTTCGCCCGGCCGGTCGGCTGGAACTGCTTGATCAGCGCGCCGAGCGGCAGACCGACCCAGGGCACCACCATCGACCAGGCCTCGACGCAGCGCAGCCGGTAGATGCGCTCCTCGAGCGGCGCCAGTTTGATCAGCGTATCGATGTCGTAGACCTTGGGGCGCTTGACCTCGCCCTCGACGGCAACCGTCCACGGGCGCGTGCGCAGCGTGTGGGCGCGCTTCGCCGGCGATTCCTTGTCGGTGCCGAATTCGTAGAAATTGTTGTAGCGGGTGATGTCCTGGTAGGGCGTCGACGGCTCGGCGGTGCTGAACCGGCTGTTGCCGGCGGCGTCGAGCTTTTGCGCGGCCATCGCGCCCGGCGCCAGCCACAGGCCCGCGGCGGCGGCCGTCGCGGTCGCGAGGAAGCGCCGCCGCCCGAGGTACACTGCGGGGTCGGTGATCTCCGCGGGCCGGATGTCGGACGGTTTGCGTATCAGCATGACGGCTCCCATGGCTGGACAGGACGGGCCGCCCCGAGGGCGAAACCCGCGTTACCGATTGGACGGCCGGCGCCCCGGGAACATTACGCGCTACCAGCTGATATAGGCGTAACCCTGTTCCTGCAGCTCCATGAGCGCGGCCGCGCCGACCTCGACGTATTGGGCGAACGGCAGGATGTCGGCCTCGGTCAGCTTCAGCGACGTCAGCGTGTTGCCGCAGGCCTGGAACTCGACCCCGTACTGAGCAAGGCTCGCGACCTTCTCGCGAATGGTCTGCGAGACCGGCCGCTGGGGTTTCTTGAGCAGCGGGTGGATGCCGGGACCGATGCCGACGACGACGATCTTGATGTCGTCGCCGTACTGGCGCAGCATGGCGCCGACCGAAAAAATCACGTGCTCCTGATAGTCCGCCTCCGCCCGGTTGAGCTGGTAGACCACCTTGTGCGCCGGCGGATCGCCCGGGAAACGCAGCGCGTCCTCCTTGGCCCCGGCACGCGCCGCCTGGCCGCCCAGGGCCAGGGCGCCGCCGCCCGCCAGCAGGCGCGCCAGCCAGCGGCGGCGCAGCCGGTCAACCGGTTGGAGCAGGCTCGGGAGCTTGGCCATGCGGGATCCTCGGGGCTGGGGCCGCGCGCCGGCGCGCGGCATGTCGATTATACGACCACCGGCGCGCCGGTTTTATTCCCCGCCGGCACGGGCCCACCGCCCGCCTAGCCGAGAAAGCTCTTGAGCTTGTCCACCCAGGAATGGCTGCGCGGATTGTGGCGCGCGCCGCCTTCGCGCAGCAGCGCGTCGAACTCCTCGAGCAGCTCTTTCTGGCGCTTGGTGAGATTGACCGGGGTCTCGATGCTGGTGTGGCAGTACAGGTCGCCGACATGGCCGCTGCGCACGTTGGTGACGCCCTTGCCGCGCAGGCGGAACACCTTGTCGCTCTGGGTGCCGGCCGGGATCTTGAGATTGGCGCGGCCGTCGAGCGTCGGGATCTCGACCTCGCCGCCGAGCGTGGCGGTCGCGAAGCTGACCGGCATCTCGCAATGCAGGTCGTCGCCGTCGCGTTTGAAGATCGGGTGCGGCTTCAGGCGGATCTGCACGTACAGATCGCCGTGCGGCCCGCCGTTCTCACCGGCCTCGCCCTCGCCCGCCAGGCGGATCTGGTCGCCCTCGTCGACCCCGGCCGGGACCTTCACCGACAAGGTCTTGGTGTGCTTCACGCGCCCCTGGCCGTGGCAGTCCGGACAGGGCTCGGTGACCACCTTGCCGGTGCCGCGGCAGTTCGGGCAGGTCTGCTGGATCGAGAAGAACCCCTGCTGCATGCGCACCTGGCCGTGGCCGCCGCAGGTCGGGCACTTGCTCGGCGTGGTACCGGGCTTGGCGCCGCTGCCGTGGCAGGTCTCGCAGGTATCCAGGGTCGGCACGCGAATGCGCATCTCGGTGCCGCGCACCGCCTGCTCCAGCGACAGCTCGAGGACATAGCGCAGATCGGCGCCGCGATAGACCTGGGAACCGCGCCCGCGCCCGCCGCCGGCGCCGCCGCCGAAAATATCGCCGAACACGTCGCCGAAGATATCGGCGAAGCTGGCGCCGCCGGCCGCATGGAAGCCGCCGCGGCCACCGGCCGCCATGCCGGGATCGACGCCGGCGTGACCGAACTGGTCGTAGGCGGCGCGCTTCTGCGCGTCGGTCAGGACCTCGTAGGCCTCCTTGGCCTCCTTGAAGTTGTGCTCGGCCTCTTTGTTGTCGGGATTGCGGTCCGGATGGTATTTCATCGCCAACCGCCGGTAGGCCTTCTTGATCTCGGCCTCCGGGGCGTTGCGCGGAACACCCAGGACTTCGTAGTAGTCTTTCTTGGCCATAATTTTTCAGTGGCAAGTAGCAAGTAACAAGTCAAAGCAACGACGAACGACGGCGTTCGCCGTCGTTCGTCGTGAACTCAGTTCGGGCAGGGCGGGTGGCTCGGGTGACCTTGCTACTTGCTACTTGCCACTTGCCACTCGCTGTTTGCCACATGCTACTTCTTTTTGTTCTCCTTCACTTCCTCGAACTCGGCATCGACGACGTTGTCGCCCGACTCGGCCTCCGGGGCGGCCCCGCCCTCGGTCTGCGCCTGCGCGCCTTCGGCTGCGCTGGCCTGGGCGTACATATGCTCGGCAAGCTTGTGGCTGGCCTCGGCCAGGGCCTGGGTCTTGGCCTCGATCTCGGCCTTGTCGTCGCCCTTCAGCACCGCTTCCAGGTCGGCGATGGCCGACTCGATGTTGTCCTTGTCGGCGGACTCGATCTTGTCGCCCATGTCCTTCATCGACTTGCGCACGCTGTGAACGAGACCGTCGCCGCGGTTGCGCGCGTCGACCAGCTCGTGCGCCTTGCGGTCCTCTTCCTTGTGGGCCTCGGCGTCCTTGACCATCTTGTCGATCTCGGCCTCGCTCAAGCCGGAACTCGACTTGATGACGATCCGGTTCTCCTTGCCCGTGGCCTTGTCCCGGGCCGAGACGTGCAGGATGCCGTTGGCGTCGATGTCGAAGGTTACCTCGATCTGCGGCACGCCGCGCGGCGCCGGCGGGATATCGGACAGATCGAAGCGGCCGAGCGACTTGTTGCCGGACGCGATCTCGCGCTCGCCCTGCAGCACGTGCACCGTCACGGCGCCCTGGTTGTCGTCGGCGGTCGAGAACACCTGCGAGGCCTTGGTCGGGATGGTGGTGTTCTTCTGGATGAGCTTGGTCATGACACCGCCCAGGGTCTCGATCCCCAGGCTCAAGGGCGTCACGTCGAGCAGCAGCACGTCCTTCACCTCGCCGCCCAGCACGCCACCCTGGATGGCGGCGCCGACCGCGACCGCCTCGTCGGGATTGACGTCCTTGCGCGGCTCCTTGCCGAAGAAGTCCTTGACCGCCTGCTGCACCTTGGGCATGCGCGTCTGGCCGCCGACCAGGATCACGTCGACGATATCGGCGGCCTTGACCCCGGCGTCCTTGAGCGCGATCTTGCAGGGCTCGACGGTGCGCGCGATCAGGTCGTCGACCAGGCTCTCGAGCTTGGCACGGGTGAGCTTGATGTTGAGATGCTTCGGGCCCGAGGCATCCGCCGTGATATACGGCAGATTGACGTCGGTCTGCTGGGCCGAGGACAGCTCGATCTTGGCCTTTTCGGCGGCGTCCTTGAGACGCTGCAGCGCGAGCGGATCCTTGTGCAGATCCACGCCGGCGTCCTTTTTGAACTCGTCGACCAGGTAATCGATGATGCGCTTGTCGAAGTCCTCGCCGCCCAGGAAGGTGTCGCCGTTGGTCGACAGCACCTCGAACTGGTGCTCGCCGTCGACCTCGGCGATCTCGATGATGGAAATATCGAAGGTGCCGCCGCCCAGATCGTAGACGGCGATCTTGCGATCGCCCTCCTGCTTGTCCATGCCGAAGGCCAGCGCCGCCGCGGTTGGCTCGTTGATGATGCGCCGCACGTTCAGGCCGGCGATCTTGCCGGCGTCCTTGGTGGCCTGGCGCTGGGAGTCGTTGAAATAGGCCGGCACGGTGATCACCGCCTCGGTGACCTCCTCGCCCAGATAGTCCTCGGCGGTCTTTTTCATTTTCTGCAGGACGCGCGCCGAGATCTCGGGCGGCGCCATGGCCTTGCCCTTGACCTCGACCCAGGCGTCGCCGTTCTTGGCCTTGACGATCTTGTACGGCACCATTTTGATGTCGCGCTGCACGACCTCGTCTTCGAACTTCCGGCCGATCAGCCGCTTGATGGCGTACAGCGTGTTCTGCGGGTTGGTGATGGCCTGACGCTTGGCGACCTGGCCGACCACGACCTCGTCGTCCGAGGTGAAGGCGACGATCGACGGCGTGGTGCGGTCGCCCTCGCTGTTCTCGATCACCCGCGGCTTGCCGCCCTCCATGACCGCCACGCAGGAGTTTGTGGTGCCCAAATCGATGCCAATGATCTTGCCCATAATTTTTTTCCTCGCGAAATACTACCAGTGTTCCTAGGTGAAATAGCCGATGTTTTTGTAGTGTGGGGCCTTAACCCCGGATTTCAAGACTTTCCGCCGGCCTCGGCCGGGGCCTTGGCGACCATGACCATGGCCGGGCGCACCACCCGGCCGTGCAGCAAATAGCCCTTCTGAACGGTGGTCAGCACGTGATTGTCCGGCACCTCGGTGGACTCCACGACGCTCATGGCCTGGTGCTTTTCGGGGTCGAATTTCTCGCCCTTGGCCGGATTGACCTCGGTCAGCGCGAACTTCTGGAAGACACTGTCGAGCAGCTTGAGGGTCAGGTCCAGGCCCTCGACGACCTTCTGCACCACCGGGCTGTCCTGGGGCAGCTCGACCGCCCGGGCCAGCTCCAGGCTGTCCTTGACCGCCAGGATCTCGGCGGCGAAGCGCTCGACGGCGTACTTATGGGCGTTGGCCACCTCGGTATCGGCGCGCCGGCGGACGTTCTCGGTTTCCGCCTTGGCGCGCAGGAACCGGTCGAGGTTCTCGGCGGCCTCGGCGCGCACCTTGTCGAGCTCCGCCTCGATCGCGGCCAGGTCGGGGGCCGGCAGCGCGGCCTCGGCCGCCGGGGCGGTAGCGGATTCAGCGCCGGTTTCCGGCGTTGCGGGATTCTTCTGGCTCATGCCACTCCTCTGCGATCTCAAGGGTAACGGGAATGCGCGATCCGGCTGATTGTTGGGGTCGCGGGCGGCGGTTTCAAGACCGTTCCTGGACAATGCGATGCTCGCCGCTGAGCGCGCTGCCGAGCAGACGGGCGGTGACGTCGACGATGGGAATGACCTGCTCGTAGGCCATGCGGGTCGGCCCGACCACGCCGAGCGTTCCGACCAGCTTGCCGTCGACGTGGTAGGGTGCAGTCACCACGCTGCACGCCTCCAGCGACTGGTAGCCGGACTCGCCGCCGATGAAGACCTGCATGCCGGCGGCGCGCATGCTCTGGTCCAGCAGGTGCAGCAGGTCGCGCTTGGTGGTGAAGGCGTCGAACAGATTGCGCAGCTTCTCGATGTCACCGAGCTCCGGAATCTTGAGCAGGTTGGATTCGCCGCGCACCACCAGATCGTCCTCGTCCTGGTCCTCGCCCGCCGCGAACGCGCGCCGGGCCATGTCCATGGCGGTCGACATGGCGCGCTGCATGGCGTCGGAGTCGCGCTGCATCTCCGCGAGCAGCGCCTGCTTGACGTCCTCGAGCGTGCGGCCGCCGAAGGCCCCGTTGAAATAATTCGCCGCCTCGACCAGATCGGCCGGCGAATAGCGCTTGTCCGGACTGATCACGCGGTTGTCGACCCGGCCGTCGTCGGTGATCAGGATCACCAGCACCCGGTCGTGCGACAGGGTCAGGAACTCGATCTGGCGGAACGCCGCCTGGCGCTGGCGCGGCACCATGACGATGCCGGCGAGCCGGGTGAGCTGCGACAGCAGATTGGATGCCGACTCGAGCAGCTGTTGCGGGCTGCCCTCGTAAACCAGTTCCACGCCGAGCCGCTGGATCTCGGCGAGGTCCAGCGGCCGGACCTTGAGCAGGGTGTCGACGAACACCCGGTAGCCGAGCGCGGTCGGCACCCGGCCGGCGGAGGTGTGCGGCGACCGGATCAGACCCAGATCCTCCAGGTCGGCCATGACGTTGCGGACCGTGGCCGGGCTGAGCTCCAGGCCCGACTGGCGCGACAAGGTACGGGAACCGACCGGCTCGCCGTCGATTATGTAGCGCTCGATCAATGCCTTGAGCAGTTGCTCTGCGCGCGGCGTCAGTGCGGCCATGGGGCCCCGTCCTTTCGATTTGGCACTCTCGCAATACGAGTGCTAATAAGGGAAACTATCAACCGCACCCCGGACTGTCAACCGCATGCGGCCGGAAGCCGGCGCCGGGCGGCGCAAACCCGGGCATCGCCGGCGGCCGGCCGGATTGGCCGCCTGGGCGCCGCATGCTAGTTTATCTTATTGAGACTTCGCGACCCGCGTTCATGGCCAGAACCTGCCCCGTAGAGAGACCCGCGCTCAAGACCATCGGCCTGTTCGGCAAGTACGGCGACCAGAGCGTCGGCCCGATCGTCGGCAGCCTGTGCGAGTTTCTGCACGGCCGCGGGCTCACCGTGGTCCTCGAGGATGCCACCGCCCGCCTGGTCCGCGATCCCAAGGCGAAGGCCCAGCCGGTCCACGAGATCGGCCGGCATATCGATCTGGCGATCGTGGTCGGCGGCGACGGCACCATGCTCAACGTGGCGCGCAGCCTGGCCCCCTATGACGTGCCGCTGATCGGGGTCAATCTCGGCCGGCTCGGCTTCCTCACCGACATCCCCAGCGACAGCATGTTCGAGGGCCTGCAGCGCGTCCTCGACGGCGATTACCAGACCGAGCGGCGCCTGCTGTTGTGCGCCGACGTATGGCGCGGCGGCAAAGTGCTGCACAACCACAACGCGCTCAACGACGTGGTGATCAACAAGGGCCAGGTGGCGCGGCTCATCGAGTTCGAGACCTACGTCGACGACGAGTTCGTCACCAGCACGCGCGCCGACGGCATCATCATCGCCACGCCGACCGGCTCGACCGCCTACGCCCTGTCGGCCGGCGGCCCGATCCTGCACCCGACCCTGCCGGCCTTCATCATGGTGCCGATCTGCCCGCATACCCTGAGCTACCGGCCGATCGCGGTCAGCAGCGACAGTCATATCGAGATCGTCATGACCCACACCGGCAACCAGACCGCGCACGTCACCTTCGACGGCCAGACCAACTTCGGCCTGCAGGACGGCGACCGCGTGAGCGTGCGCCGCACCGAGACCCCGGTGACGCTGCTGCGTCCCTCGCACCGCAATCACTACGACGTGCTGCGCACCAAGCTCCGCTGGGGCGAGAAGTTCTGAGCGTGCTTGAATATGATAATCGAACTGCCTAGCCACGGGGGGCACGGGGGACACGGGGAAGAATATTTCGCCGGGCGCCTTGCCGCGAACGGCTGCCATGCCGATCGGTTAGTGGATTTACATTCTTCTTCTCCCCGTGTCCCCCGTGCCCCCGTGGCAAATCATTTATTACCAAATCTCGATGCTAAGCGCCCTTTTCATACGTGACTTCGCGATCGTGCACCAGCTGGAGCTGGCGCTGGCGCCCGGGCTCACGGTGCTGACCGGCGAGACCGGCGCCGGCAAGTCGATCCTGATCGACGCGCTCGATTTCGCGCTCGGCGCGCGCGCCGATGCCGGCGTCATTCGCCACGGCTGCGCGCGCAGCGAGATCGCCGCGACCTTCGATCTCAAGCCCGATCACGACGCGGCGCGCTGGCTGGCCGCGCACGAGCTGTTCGACGACCAGGAGTGCGTGCTGCGCCGGGTGCTCGATACCGACAAGCCGTCCAAGGGCTTCATCAACGGCCGCCCGGTGCCGATGCAGATGCTGCGCGAGCTGGGCGAGCTGCTGGCCGACATCCACGGCCAGCACGAGCACCAGTCGCTGCTCAAGCGCGACGCCCAGCGCCAGGTGCTGGACGACTACGCGGGCCTGAGCGCGGCGGCGGCCACGCTGGCCGGGCACTATCAGACGCTGAAATCGCTGCAGGCGCGCCGCGCCAGTCTGAGCCGCCAGGGCGCCGACCAGGCGGCGCGCGTCGAGCTGCTGCGCTACCAGGTGAAAGAGCTCGAGGCGCTCGACTTGAAGCCCGACGAGCTGCCGCAGCTCGAGGAGGAGCACGCGCGGCTCGCCAACGCCAACGAGCTGCTGCAGGGCGCCCAGGAGGTCGTGAACGTCCTGTACGACGACGACGAGCAGGCGGTGTCGCGGCTGATCGCGCGCTGCCTCAACCGGCTCGAATCCCTGAGCGAATACGACGCCAAACTCGCGCCGCTCGCGACCCTGCTGAACGAGGCCGCCATCCAGGTCGACGAGGCGGCCGGCGACCTGCATCATTATCTCGACGGCCTGGATCTCGACCCGGAGCGCCTGCACTGGGTCGACCAGCGGCTGAGCGCGGCGCACGACCTGGCGCGCAAGCACAAGGTGCGCCCCGAGGAATTGCCGGACGTGCACCAAGGGCTCGCGACCGAGCTCGACGACCTGGAGAACGCCGATCTCAACCTGGAGAAGCTCGATCGCGAAATCCAGGCCGCGAAGGACGATTATCTCAAGCTGGCGCGCGCGCTGAGCGCCGGCCGGGCCGGCGCCGCGCAGCAGCTCGGGGAAGCAGTGACCGGGTTCATGCAGGGGCTGGGGCTGGCCGGCGGACGCTTCGAGGTCGCCCTGACACCCCTGCCGGAGGGGGAGCTCGGCGCGCACGGCCTGGAGCGCGTCGATTTCCTGGTGAGCGCCAACCCCGGGCAGCCGGTGAAGCCGCTCAACAAGGTCGCCTCCGGCGGCGAGCTGTCGCGCGTGAGCCTGGCCATCCAGGTCGCGACCGCCCAGGTCGGGCGCATCCCGACGCTGATCTTCGACGAGGTGGACGTCGGCATCGGCGGCGGCGTCGCCGAGATCGTCGGCCAGCAGCTGCGCCGGCTCGGCGGGCGCCGCCAGGTGCTGTGCATCACCCACTTGGCGCAGGTCGCGGCCCAAGGCCACCATCACCTGCAGGTCGAAAAGCACAATCACAACGGCGCCACGCTGACGCGCATTCATCCGCTGCCGCCGGAAGAGCGCGTCAACGAGATCGCGCGCATGCTCGGCGGCGTCGAGATCACGCCCAAGACGCTGGCGCTCGCCTCGGACATGCTCGACCGTGTCTCCGCCTGACGCCCCGGCCCAGGCGGCCGCCCACGGCGCGGCGCCGCAGGTGCGCGCCGCGACCATCCGCGACGTGCCGACCATCCATCACTTGCTGGACATCTACGCCAGCAAGGGCAACCTGCTGCCGCGCAGCATGAGCGAGCTCTACCGCCACTTGCGCGATTTCTTCGTGATCGAGCAGGGCGGCCGGGTCGCGGCGGTCGGTGCGCTCGAGATCTTCACCGAGGACCTGGGCGAGATCCGCAGCCTGGTGGTGGACGCGGACTTCGAACGCCACGGGCTGGGCAGGCTGTTGGTGCAGCGCCTGCTGGCCGAGGCGCGCCACCTGGGCCTGCGCCGGGTGATGGCGCTGACCTACGTGCCGGCGTTCTTCCACAAGCTGGGATTCCAGACCGTCTCCAAGGGCGCGCTGCCGGAGAAGGTCTGGTCGGTGTGCGTGAAGTGCTACAAGTACAACCAGTGCGATGAGACGGCGGTGCTGTACGAGTTGCGGTAATTACTGAGGAGAACAGTAAATAGTGCACACTGCTGTCTACGGGGTCCCTTCTCCCTCCGGGAGAAGGTCAGGATGAGGGCGGTCTTTCGGAGCCGTCGGCCCTCACCCCGGCCCCTCACCCCGGCCCTCTCCCGGAGGGAGAGGGAGAAAACAGTACGCAATAGTTGCCGGTCGGATCAGTATAAGCGGCGCGCGCGGTGGGTCACTTTTTCGAGCAAACGCCGTTCGTTTTCATGCCCTCGCACATGCCGTAGAGATACAGCGAGTGCTCCTCCATGGCGAAGCCGGCGTTCTCCGCGACCTTGCGCTGGCGCTCCTCGATCTGCGCGTCGACGAACTCGAAGACCTTGCCGCACTTGACGCACACCATGTGGTCGTGGTGCCGGCCCTGATTGAACTCGAACACCGAGCGGCCGCCCTCGAAGTTGTGGCGGATCACGAGGCCGGCGGTCTCGAACTGGGTGAGCACCCGGTAGACCGTGGCGAGCCCAACCTCCTCACCCTGCTCCAGCAGGGTCTTGTACACGTCCTCCGCGCTCATGTGCCGCACCCGGCTCTCCTCGAGAATGCTCAGGATCTTGAGGCGCGGGAGCGTGGCCTTGAGTCCCGCCTTCTTGAGGTCGGTGCTGTCGGACATGCGGTTTCCTTCTGCGATCGCGGGTGACGGGCCCGGGGGCCGTGGGCTATGATGGCCGGAGTGTAAATCACTTGGGGCCCCAATGCCAAAGCCGCGCCGGGATCGTGCTCGATATCGCTGGATGTTCATCGCCTTGACACCGGGCCTGCTCGGCGGCTGCATATCGCTCTACAAGGCCGACGTCCAGCAGGGCAACATGGTCACCGCCGAGATGCTGGAAAATCTCAAACTCGGCATGACGCCGCGCCAGGTGCGCTTCCTGCTCGGGACGCCGCTGATCCGCGATCCCTTCCACCCCAGCCGCTGGGACTACCCCTACACGCTGGAACTGGCCGGCAAGCTCAAGGAACGGCGCCACGTTGCCGTATTCTTCAAGAACGACGCCGTGGTGGCCGTGACCGGCGACGATGTGCCGGCCCACCTCGCGCCCGCACCGGCCGCCCAACCCTAGCGCCGACGCCCTTCCGTGCCGGCGCGCCGGCGCCGCGCGGCCTTGGGGTCGGCGATCAGCGGCCGGTAGATCTCGACGCGGTCGCCGTCGCGGAGCGGATCGTGCAGCGCGGCGCGCCGGCCGTGGATGCCGACCGGCTGACGCGCCAGGTCGATCTGCGGAAAACGCGCGAGCATCCCCGACGCCCGGATCGCCTGCTCGACCGTCGCCGGCGCGGCAAGCTCGACCGTCAGCACGACCTGCTCGTCCGCCGCGGCGTAGACCACCTCGACCTGCACGACGTCAACGCGCTCCATGCATCTGCGCGGCGCGCTTGCGGAAGCTGTCGACCAGGCCGTTGGCGATGTGGTTGAACACCGGCCCGACGGCGATGGCCAGCAGCGGGTTGGCGAACTCGAACTCGAGGTCGAGCGACACCTTGCTGGCATGCTCCTCGAGCGGCTCGAAGCGCCAGTTGCCGAGCAGGTGCCGGAACGGGCCCTCGACCAGGCGCATCTCCATCGACCGATCCGGCACCACACTATTGCGGGTGGTGAAGCTCTTGTTGACGCCACGGTAGGCGATCAGGATCGCCGCCGTCACCGTGTCGCCGTCGCGCGCCAGGATGCGCGCCCCGCCGCACCACGGCAGGAACTCGCCGTAGCGCTCGATGTCGGCCACGAGCTCGTACATTTCGTGCGCACTGTAGGGCACCAGCGCCGATTTGCGCACCGTGGTCACAGGTACAACCTCATGTTGACGAGGACGATCAGCATCCACGCCGGCACGGCCAGCCGCGTCAGCCACAGCCAGGCGTCGTAGGCGCAGGGGGAGCGCAGGTTCAGCACCTCGCGCGTGGTCGCCGGCTTGAGCACCCAGCCGCCGAACAGCGCCAGCAGCAGGCCGATCACCGGCAGCATGATGCTGGAGGTGAGTATCTGCAACAGGTCGAAGAACCCATAGGTCTTGATCTGCCCGAAGACCGGGAACGTGAACCGCCAGTAATTGAACGACAGGATGGTGGCCACGCCCAACAGCCAGGCGCCGACGCCGGTGAGCGCGGCGGCCCGCACCCGGGCGAGCGCGAAGCGCTCGACCAGCCACGCGACCACCAGCTCGGCGAGCGCGATGCTCGACATCCAGGCGACCAGCACCAGCATGACGAAGAACAGCGCGCGCATCAGCCCGCCGCCCGGCAGACCGTCGAAGCCCACCACCAGAGACTGGAACACCAGGCCGACGCCGGATTGCGTCTCCGGGCCGGCGGCCAGGACCACCGGAAACACGATCAGGCCGCCGAGCAGGCCGGCGATGCAGTCGATCGCGACGACCAGCACCGAGACCCGCGCGATCGGCGCATCCGCCGGCAGATAGGCGCCGTACAGCAGCATGACGCCGACGCCGAGACCGAGGCTGAAGAACGCGTCGCCGAGCGCCGTCAACAGCCCGATGCCGGACAAGCGCGTGAAATCGGGCGCGAGAAACAGGTTCAGGCTCTGATTGAGCGCGCCGACACTGACCGCGTAGACCGCCAGCACCACCAACAGCCCCAGCAGCACCGGCACCGCGAACTTCACCGCCAGTTCGATCCCAAGGCGCACGCCGCGCGCCGTCACCACCATGGTCAGGAAGATGAACAGCGAGTACCAGAACAGCTGCTTCTCCGGATCGCGGATCAGCGCCGAGAACAGCGCGCCGGCGCTGTCGGCGCTCTGCCCTTGCAGGCCGCCGAATACCGCGCGCATCAGATACGCCAGGATCCAGCCGGCGATCGCGCTGAAATAGGACAGGATCAGAAACGCCACGGCGACGCTCAAGCCTCCGGCAATCAGCCAGTGGCGCGACACCCGCTCGCGCCGCACCAGGTGCCTGAGCGTGCCGAGCGGCGACTGCCGCCCGAGCCGCCCGAGCATCACCTGGGTCATGAGCAGCGGCACCCCCAACAGGAACACGAAGCACACATAGACCAGGATGAACGCCCCGCCGCCGTACAGGCCGGCGTGATAGGGGAACTGCCAGATGTTCTTCAACCCGATGGCGAAGCCGGTCGCCGCCAGGACGAAGATGCCGGCCGAGGACCATTGGCCGTGGACCGGCTTGGGGATTTTTATCGGCATCGGCCGGCGCTGTTTGGGAGGAATGGCATCCTAGCTGTTATTATAAAGGAATCGAACGACTTTACAGGGGTGGCCATGGCCGCCCACCGCCATGGCCAAGAAGACCGATAAGCCCGCCCCCGCCAACATCGCCCAGAACAAGAAGGCCTGGCACGACTACTTCATCGAGCAGAAGTTCGAGGCCGGGCTCGCGCTCGAGGGCTGGGAGGTCAAGAGCCTGCGCGCCGGCCGTGCCCAGCTCAAGGAGAGCTACGTGGTCGTCGAGAATGCCGAGGTCTGGCTGATCGGCGCGCATATCTCGCCGCTCGCCTCGGCCTCGACGCACGTGCGCCCCGACCCGACGCGCAAGCGCAAGCTGCTGCTGCACGCCGAGGAGATCGGCAAGCTGATCGGCGCCGTCGAGCGCAAGGGCTATACCCTGGTGCCGCTGTCGCTGTACTGGAAAAGGGGCAAGGCCAAGCTCGAAATCGGGCTGGCCAAGGGCAAGCAGCAGCACGACAAGCGCGCCGCCCTCAAGGACCGCGAACGCGCCCGCGAGGCGGAGCGCGCCATGAAATCCCACTGACCGGCCCGCATCGACTTCCTGACACGGAACCCCGCCTCCGCTATACTGTCTCAGCATCGACAGGCGGCGACGGTTTTCCTTGCCACTTGTCACTTGCAACTTGTATCTGAAGTAATGGGGGCGACACGGCTTCGACGTGGGTCATGAAACCTCCGGGGCATGCCGAGGGGCAGAATACCTCGTAAATCCAGCTGCAAACTTATAGTTGCCAACGACGACAACTACGCCTTAGCGGCTTAATCCCCGCTAACCTTCCACCTACGTCTCGCCCGTGGGCCGGGCTGGAAGGTCATCCACACGGGATCGCGTGGCCTCGTGCCTGTTGAGTCCACGTTAAACTGAAGCGGGCTAAGCCTTCCGATTCTCCTGTCTGCCGGAGGACGGCGGGTTAAATCGAAGACAGACTACGCATGTAGAACCGGACGGCGGAGGGCTTGCGGACGCGGGTTCGATTAACACCATGGTCGCCTCTGCCCGCGAGGGCAGAGTGAAAACGGGGCTCACATCGGCGAACCCTGACGCCACCGGCAGGTGGCATGGCGACGCCGAGGGGTAGGAAGAGGGCCAACCTCAGGCCTGCCCTGTAGAGACTCATAGACCGGCTGGTCCGGCGGTAACGGATGAGCCGATACTAGGATCCATGGCGCTTGCGTCATGGATAACACGCCCCGCACCCGTCACCGGCGATCGGCGACGGGTGAAGGCATAGTCCAGCCCATTTCGAAAGAAGTGGATCAGCTGTCCCGCCGCCTCCACCAATTGTCGAAAACCCCGGACCAGGATGGTCCGGGGTCCATTCGCTTGTCCACACCTTGCCGTGAGCCGCTCGCAGGGAGGCGACGTGAATCGATACAAGAAGACCCGGACCCTCAGCCGCGAGGACGCCGCCTATATCGCCGGCCTGATCGACGGCGAAGGGACAATCGCACTGAGCCGCAAACACCGCCAAGACAACCGCCAGCTCGCCATCAGCATTGCCAACACCGAGACCGCACTGCTCGAATTCGTCCGGAACGCCACCGGCGTCGGCAAAATCACCCGTAAGCGAATCGCCCACCCGGAACATACTCCGAGCATGACCTATGTCGTCACCAATCGACAGGCATTGGCACTGCTCAGTCAGATCGCGCCCTATCTGAGATCGTACAAAGCCAGACGCGCAGACCTGGTGCTCGAGCATTACCTGAGACTGACCCCACGCAATGGCCGGTACTCAACGCAGCAACACATTGAGCGCGAAAGGTTCATCGACGAATTTCAACACATTCGCCCTTGACTCGACCCGGTCACGCGACGGACGTCCATACAGTACGAAATCCCGGTACGCCCCCAATTACTCCCGTTTGCTCGACCGGGTTACGACCCAGCTGTCGTCGTGGAAGCGTAGGCCTGCGACACGATGTTCTTGAGCTGCCGCTCAAGCTTGGCCGTGCGGCCGTTCAGCCACTGAGCGCAAAACACCGCCCCGTTTGCCGAACGTTCGTCCAATCCGTCCCGGCTGACCAGCGTGGCAGCCAGAGCCCGCATGACAAAGGTGCTGCAGGCATGGACTGCCGTCAATTCGTCGTACAAGGTCAGCAATTCGCGCGGGCACAGCCGATCTGCTATCGACCTTCTTTCTTGAGCTGGGCATATTCTTAGTGCGCGCCTTTCTTCGCATCGGTTCGCGACCAGTAGCCGGGCGGATTGCCCGATTTAGGACAAAAATGTGCCATGGGCTAAAATCGGGCGGACCCGAAAGCCACTTGGCCAATCGTAGATAAATAGGTTTACATTGTCAACCGATTTATTGTCAGACCTCATTACTCAAGCGGAGGCCGCGAGACTTCGTGGTGTCTCGCGGCAGGCCATAGCCAAGCTTGTACGGCAGGGGAAGCTAAAGACCTATGAGGTGGCGGGCACGCAGTTTCTACGCAGGACTGAAGTGGTTAAGTACGAAATAAGGCCGAGCGGCAGGCCAAGGAAATCAAAATAATATATCTGTTCCTGAGGGCTCATTGAGGTTTCAATAATCCCAGTGCGCTTGAACATGCCCAGAATGGGCATTAATATGCCCAATATGGGCACAAGAGCCAAACCCAGGGCCGTCAAGACCCCGAAGCACGCCAGCCTGGCCGGCGCGCTGTTCTCGACCGTCCAGCAGCGGGTGCTGGCGTATCTGTTCGGTCAGCCGGAACGCAGTTTCTTCGCTACCGAGCTGATCCGTCTCGCCGGCGGCGGCTCCGGCGCGGTACAGCGCGAGCTGGCGCGTCTGGCGGACAGCGGGCTGGTGACGGTCACGCGCATCGGAACGCAGAAGCACTACCAGGCCAATCCGAAGTCGCCGATCTTCGCCGAGCTTTGTGCGATCGCGCGGAAGACCGTCGGCCTGACCGAGCCGTTGCGGGAGGCGCTCGCGCCGTTGGCCAAGCGAATCACCGCGGCCTTCGTGTATGGTTCGGTGGCCAAGAAACAGGATACGGCGAAGAGCGATATCGATCTGATGGTGGTGAGCGACAGCCTGTCTTATGCCGACCTGTTCACCGTTCTGGAAGGCGCGACGCAGCGGCTCGGACGGACCGTGAATCCGACGGTGTATTCCCGCAAAGAACTCGACAAACGTCTTCGAGCGGACAATGCATTCATCAAACGGATATTGGCGCAGCCCAAG
>DASWHF010000011.1:0-3824 GCA_036393295.1 Acidiferrobacterales bacterium | reverse complement strand
CGGTGGCGGGCGAACTTGACCAGGTCGCAGTGCGCCAGCACGCCGGCGAGCGGCTGCCTGCGGCGCGCGAGCGGCGCCGCGCCGGCGGCGGCGGCGGCGGCGATCTCCTCGGTGGTGCGCGCCGGCGCCGGCAGGCCGAAGCGCCCGGCGAGATAGCGCCGGACGATCGCCGACAGGCGCTCGGCCGCCTGCTCGATGCGCGCGCCGCCCGCGGCAAGCTCGGCATCGAGCCGGCGCAGCGCCGCCAGCGCGAGCTCGTGCGCCAGGGCACGCCGCGCGGGCAGGGCGGCGCGCCGGCGCAGCCGCCACCGGGCGAGGCCGGCAAGCGCGCCGGCGAGCGCGAGCACAGCCAAGCCCGCCGACAGGAATCCAAGGCCGGCCCCGCCGGGCCTCGGCAGCGGCAGCGGCGGCGCGATCGGCCGCGGCTGGGTCGGGTCGGCGCCGGCCGGCAGCACCGAGGTGACGGCGAGCGCGAGCGGCGGCGTGCGCAGCCGCCGGCTGCCGGCGATGCCCGGGATGTGGCCGGCGCCGCAGCCGCGCATGGTCACGCAGGCGATGTAGTTGATCGGCGAGGTGTCCTCGACGAACACCGGCAGCGGCGGGATGACCGCCTCGCCCGCCTCATCGGCGGCGAGCAGATAGCGGCGCTGCCAGCGCGCGAACCCCTTGCCGGCCCAGGTCGGCGCGCCCGCCTCCTCGGCAAGAACGCGGAACGGGCCGAGCCGGCCGCCGTGGTCGGCGAAGCCGACCGCCAGGCCGGAGAGCGCATCGACCGAGACCGTCACCCGCACCGGGTCGACGATCGCGGTCGCCGCCACGTCGGCGCTGATCCGGACCCGCGCCCGGTCGAAGGCGAGCTCGCGCGAGATGCCACCCGCGCCGGGCGCGCCCGCCGGCGCCGGGTCGGCGAGCGCCGGCGCAGCAAGCCACAGCGCCAGCGCCGCGCCGGCTGCGCTCAGGGCGCGGCGTGCGCCTGCGCGCGCAGCAGGGCCGAGGCGATCTCGTCCCATTCGACGTCGAGCGGCGCATGCGAGCGGCTGCGGCCGGCGCGCCGGTACCAGTAGCCGGCATTGGACGGATCGCCCTCGACCCGGTGCAGATGCGCGTGCACCCAGGCGCCGTCGGCATCGTCGGCGGCCTGGGCGAGCGCGTGCGCGGCGTCCCACTCGCCCTTGGCCAGATGCCACAACGCCGCCAGCGTGCCGGCGACGCCGGCGGGCGGAGAGTCGCCGGCGAGCGAGACCTTGAAGGCGTCGAGGTCCATCACCGCTCTGCTCCGATGCCGCCGCGCTCAGCCGCCATGTCGCACGACGGCGCGCGCACGGTCAAGGCCGCGCCCGCGCGCCGCGAGCAGGTACTGGGTCAGTTTGGAATCGGGCGGGGTTGACAGGTGATGTCCAGTATACTCCGCGCATGGAGTGGCGGGAGTATCGCGGGCTTTGGGCAAGGCGCGCTACGGCTGGCGCGCGCGGCAGGGCCCAAGCGTGGACGGGTTTCCTCTTCCTGGTCACGGCACCTATTGGGCTTGTGTGGAAGCCATGGGGCGAGGCTGTGAGTTGGCTTCCTACCATCGTGTTTGCTTTGGCCCTAACTGGGTTGTTGCTGTACGGATTCATCAAGGCGCCACATTGGCTCCACACGGAAGTGGAAACTGAGCGGGATGCGGCGCGCTTGGAATTGAGCAGGGCCGATGCCATTGAGGGCGTTTTGGTTGAACTAGGCAAAATGCGTCGGCGCGGGGTGAGCATGCGGAATGATCTTGCCATAAAGGACGCCTTGAATGAGGCCGACAAGTCAGCTCTGCTCGCCTGGCACTCTGACGTCATGGGAAAGTTGCGGGAGATCACGCCTGCGCAAGCGGAAATCTTCGATGCATTGGATATCATCAACATCACTTTGCCCGACTATATCGCCCGCCATCCTGAGCTTGTGCATCACAGCGAAAGGCTTGCCCGCCTTAAGGATGTTATCGACAGATACGACGCAATGGTGATGGCGGCTCGTGGGCTTGGCAAACGGGAGCTGTGAGCGTATGTATGCTTGGCGTAAAGCATACGGGAGGCGAACGATGCCGAAAGGACCACGAGGCGAGAAGCGCCCAGCCGACGTGATCGGCGCAGCCGTCAAGGTCATGCGGATCGCGACGGGCCAGGAGCGAGACGAAATCGACCAGCCCGAAGTTGGAAAGGATCAAGCGGCTGCCGAGCTGGGCCGGAAGGGCGGCACAGCTCGGGCCAAACGGCTTAGCAAAGAGCGGCGGGCGGAGATCGCCAAAAAAGCGGCGCAGGCTCGCTGGGAACGGCACTAATCAGGCTTCGGCAGCGCCACTGAAGTGCCACTCGTAAATGGCAATTGATACGTCTCGCCAAAGCGCGGGAAGGCAATATCGAGCTTCGCCATATAGTCGTCCCAATCAGCCGATATCCTCATAAGCGCTTTGACCCCTTCCAAAAGCTCCCGAAGCCTCGGCTTTCCCTCTTCGGGAGTGAGATACTGCGTAAGCTTCTCTGTCGGTCGTCCTTTAGCATTGCGTTTAACACGACGATGTAATTCGGGACGGATCATAGGCGCCAGCCTGTCATAGATATCGTTCGTCCAATGCCCTATTACTCCCGGCCGAGCTGTATTAGCTGGGTCAAAGGGCCATCTATTTAGCCTGTAAATGTGCCGATAGAAGTCGATATCGAACATCTTCACCCAAGGAAGCGCGTCTTTTCGGACATAGAGTTCAAGCAGGCGATCAATGGCTTCTCGTTTCTGAAGATCATCAAAACCAGTCGCCTGATCAATCAAGTCTTCGATCGCGTGGTTGGTGAGAGCCTTCAGTAAGAGTTTGCAGGCTTCGCCAATATGCCGCTGGCTCGGCAAGAGGCGACTTGCCACCAAGGCATCCTGATAAACCCAGCACACTCCGGGCAGAAGCTTGCCTTGATATCCGAAAGCGCGTCCCTGGTAGCCCGGCGCCTTCCAAGGAATGAATTCGATAGGAGTTGTCGACTCCATTAAGTCCTTGGAAATAAACGGTTCTAGGTTCTTAGCGCGCAAGAAAGCGGGCTTTCCGTCGACCGAAGCCCCCTCGCCACCCTTCGCCTTGCCAGCTCGCCCGATTGCAGTGAGAAAGCCTTCCTGCGTGAGGACACGAGTATTCCCAGCGTCATCCAAGACGGCACACGGCAGCGGCAGATCGCCAATCCACAGCGTTCCTTCAGCGACCGCCTTAGGCAGATTCCTGCCATGTCTGGCTAGGGCGGCCCTTCGCGCAATAGCACTCCGATCCTCCGGGCTAAGAGCATTAGCTCTGGCTAAAGCGGCCGCAACCTTGGTCGGGTTTTTCTGGTTGTCGTCCACTTCCAATCTCCTGCTTGCATCGACGCCCTATAAGCATATGCTTGCACCACACAATTTGCAAGCAGGCGCCAGAAATGAAAAATATCCTTGACGGTAAGAATAAACTTTCATATACAGAGAGCATGAACAAGCTCCCTACCGCCAAGCGCGTCCAAATCCTTTCTATGCTGTGCGAGGGCTCGTCCATGCGATCGGTCGCCCGCGTGGCCGACGTAAGCATCAACACCGTTTCCAAGCTCCTGGTCAATGCCGGGGTCGCCTGCGCTCGCTTCCATGACGAGGCAGTGCGCGGCGTCAAGGCGAAGCGCGTCCAGTGCGACGAAATTTGGAGCTTCTGTTACACCAAAGCCAGGAACGTGCCGACCGCGAACGCCGCGCCGGAGCGAGCTGGCGACGTGTGGACCTGGGTTGGGCTCGCTGCCGAGTCGAAGCTGATCGTCTCGTGGCTGGCCGGCGACCGGGATGCCGAGTACGCC
>DASWHF010000010.1:0-19741 GCA_036393295.1 Acidiferrobacterales bacterium | reverse complement strand
GGTCGTGATCCCGCGGTCGCCCCTCGACTCCAGGGTCACCTGGGCGCGCACCTTCTCCAGATACAGCGCATCCTCGACCCGCCTGCGCTCGTTGTCGCGCGCCGCTTCCAAGGCCGCGGCCATGGCGTTCACGCCGTGCTCGAGCGCCCCCAACTCGCCCGCCGAGCTCGCGTCGACGCGTTGATCGAAGCGCCCGCCCTTGATGGCCTCGACCGCCCGGCCCAAACGGCGCATCGGCCGGATGACGCTGCCCGCCAGCCGCAGCGCCAGAATGGTCGTGCCGATCAGGCCGATGAGCGTGATGGCCAGGCCCTCGACCAGCACGCGATTCTGGCGTTTGATCGTGGCGGCACGCGACAACTCGACCTTGACCCAGCCGAGCTCGCGGGCGCCGTGTGTGGCGGCACCCGTCTCGAGGAAATCGTCGACGGCTACCGCGCTCTGCGCGATCGGCGCGCGGAACTCGTAGAACGAGTCGCCGCGCACGCTCGGGGCGGCGTGCGCGCTGTCCAGGGTGTTGGAGGCGTACACCAGCACATTGCCGGCGGCGTCGGTGATCGCCACGGCGTTGACGTCCGACTCGCGCAGCGCCGCCTTCGCCAAGCCGGCCAGAATCGTACGGTTTCCGGAAAACACGCCGTACTCGCAGGCCGGCGCCAGCTGGCGGGCGATCGCCAGACCGCGGTCGCGCAACGCCTGATCGAGGTCCCCCAGGCGGCTGGCGATGAAATGGGCGGCCAGCAGCGTGACGATGACGGCGAGCGGCAAGAGCGTGACGAACAGCACCTTGGCCCGGATTCCCCAATTCTTCATGGCATGTTCTCCGGGGCGGCGCCCAGACGCCGCGCGAGCAGGCTGTCGGCGGGCAGCTCCAGCGCCAACGAGCGCGCGACCCGCCGGTTGCTGCGCACCGTGAAGTACTTCGGATGGGAGGCGGCCGGCAGGCGTTGGGCCGGCGGGCGACCCACCGCGGCGAGCCACTCGCCGGCCTGGCGGCCGATCTGCTCCGGCGTCGAGTACAAGGACAGCAGCGCGCCGGCCTCGACATAAGCCTCCGAGTAGCCGATCACCGGGATGCGTCGCCGGTAGGTTTCCAGGAGTATGTTCTGGGAGGTGTGGCGGTTGAACACCTGCGGGTCGGGCACCGCCAGCAGCACGTCGGCGCCCTCGAGCGCGCGCGTCAACGCACCGAACAGCTGGCGCTCCTCGGTGATGGTCACCGCCTGCAATGTCAGGCTCTGATCGCGCGCCGCCGCCTCGAAGTCCAGCAGCTGGCCGGCCGACGCCGGTCCGAAGAGCATGGCGACGCGGCGCGCCTCCGGCAGACCGAGCCGGATCAGCCGCAGCAGCCGCGCCGGCGGCTGGTCGAGATAGACGGCGCTCACCGGCGCCGACCTGCCCGCCGTGCCGGCGGTGAGCGCGTCGAAGCTCGCTTTCGGCAGCAGCGTGAACAGGCGCGGCACGCCCTGCCCGGTTGCGCTGACGCGCGCGGCGTCGACGCCCACGGACACGATCAGGCCGGCGCGCGGCGACCCTGCCATGGCGCCCGGAAACTCGTCGCGCGTCAGCGTGCGCAGGGTCGTGCGCGCGGCATCGCTCCCGGCGAAGGTCGCCGCGATGCCGTCAGCCACTTGTCGATAAACACCGCCGTTCTCGCTCAACACGATCCACACCTCCCGGTCCGGCGCCGGCGGTCCGGCGGCCGCCGCGACCAACAGCGCGCCGCCCAGCGCCAAGCCGGATACCCACGACGCGCGCCGCGATCCGGGAGCGCGCGGATACCGCGCGCACGACCGCAAAACGACACGCCCCGACCGCTCCCTGAACATTGTCTTGCCTATCCCTCTCAACGTTCCCCGTCGCCACAGGCCATCAGTAGAACCGCCAACCCAGAGTCACGAATACCCGCGTATCGAATTGATTGTCGAGGCGGCTCGCGGGGTAGTACTCGTCATAACTGTCCAGGGCATTCTGGATGACCAACGCCGCCTCGCCCTCGCTGCGACCGACCGGCAGACGTCCCGCCAGGCGCAGATCGAGGCGGCGCGCGGCACCGAGCGCCTTCTGGTCGATGAAGCGCATGGCATCGCGGTAGTAATACGCGAGGCTGGCCTGGACATGGCGTGACAGGTCGTGCATCAGCAGCAGGCTGCCGCTGTTGCGCGGCATGCTGACGGAATAGCGCGCGCTCAGCTTGTCCTCGCTGTCGATATCCGCGTAGGCATAGCCGAGCACCGCGCGGGTCGCCGGCGTCAGGCGCGCGTCGAGAGCCAGTTCGAAGCCGGTGACCAGCGCGTCGTTGGCGTTGACGTAGTCCTCGACGCCGGCAGGCGTGGTGGTCACGGCGATCAGATTATCGATGTGATCGCGGTAGAACTTCATGTCCAGCACCCAACCGAAGGCCAGATGCCCGACATAACCGATCTCGCGCGACAGTATCGTCTCCGGCTTGAGGCCGCCGCTGGCGACGAGCGTCGGAATGAACATCGAACAGGCCGGTGGATCGATGCAGGCGCCCGCATAGCCCAGCTCCTCCACCAGCACCGGATTGCGGGTCGCGCGCGAGATGCCGTATCGAACCGTGTGTCCGGGCCATAACCGGTAGTTGGCGGCCAGACGCGGCGACGTATCGGTGCCGGTAATGTCGTTTTTCTCGACCATGGCGCCGGCGTTCAGCAGCAGCAGCGGCTCGACGATGCGCCACTCGGCGCTGCCGAAGGCGCGCAGGATGTCGTTCTCGACACGCGCCTCGCCTTGGAAGAAGCCGGGCGCGAACACGCGATCCTCGCGCGCGCCGGCGCCCCAGGCGAGCCGCAGGCTGGTCGTCGGGCTCAGCGTGTGCTGCAGCTCCAGGTCGAGACGTTCGGAAACGACGTCGTAGACGATCGGGATCTGCCAGGCCGGCAACGCCGGTGGCGGCAGCCCCGGCCCGATGGTGTAGCGCTCGTCCGACTCGTGGTAGTTGTGATAGAGCTGCACGCTGAGCTCGTTGCCGCTGTCGAGGGCGTAGCGCCAACGCGCCTGCCCGTAGCGGCTGATGATCTCGCGCCCGTGGCGCACGTCCCAGGGCGGATCCTCGGACTCGCGCTGCCGGTCGCCGTCCTTGTAGCCGAACTGCAGCTCCAGGGTGTTGTAGGTATCGATCCGGTAGTCGCCGCGGGCGGTCGCATAATTGGAGCGCGCCGTGTCGTGGCGCAGGTCGAAGCCGCGATCCTCGTCGTGTCCGGCGGTGAGGCGATAGTCCAGACTGCCGTGCTTGCCGGCGTGGCGCACCAGGGCGTCGCGGATGCCGTGCGTGCCGACACGGGCCTTGACCTCGTCCGGCTGCACCGCGGAATGGCGGGTGGTGATGCTGATGGTGCCGAGGAAGGCGTTGGCGCCGTAGGTGGCGGCATTCGGCCCGCGGATCACCTCGATGCGCTCGACGTCCTCGAGCGCCAGCGGCAGGTCCACCCAGGGCACGCCGCCCAGCGACGGCGTGTAGACCGAGCGGCCGTCGATCAGGACCTGCATGCGCCGACCGGCGCGGTCCGCCATGCCGTGGTAGCTGGCCACCGTGTTGTAGCCGGTCTGCATGCCCACCACCATGCCCGGCACCAGGCGCAACAGATCGGGGATGGTGCGGGCGCCGCTCGCCTCGATCATGGCGCGGTCGATGACGGTCATGGCGACCGGCGTATCGGACAAGGGCTGCGACAGCCGCGTGGCGGACAGCACCACGGGCAGATCGGCGAGATAGTCCCGCTCCGAGAACTGACGGCCGTCGGCCGCGGCGACGGCCGGCGGGTGGCACAGCCACACGATCAGCACGCCGAACAGGATGTCGACGCCGCGGACCCGCCGGCCGGGCCGGGTCGTCGACCTGCCGGGTCCACGGTCCGCCGGACGCCGTCCCGCTGAATCCGCTGCGGTAGTGCCAAACAATGCGCTGCCCCTTAAATACGTTAAAGCGGCGTCGTGCCGATGCCTCAAGAATCCCCGTTATGCGGCGTCGGCATGGCCTTTCCGGGTCGGTCGCCGCTGGCGATCGCCTCGAACCCGGAGCGCGGGACTGCCGCAGAAACGATTGTTTTTATTTTTATATCAAATAGTTACGCTGATTGGCGTAACCTGGCTTACGCTATATGCTTTGCCGCCCCGACGCAAGGGTTTTGTCGGGGTCAGGCGTCGCCGTTCGTCGGGACGACGTCAAAGGGCGTGCCCAGGGCCAGCCCGAGCGTGCGCGCCGCATCGCCCCGGTTGACCGCGATCTCCACCAGGCCGTTGGCGTTCTCGTACCATAAGGCTTGTCCGGTCGGCACGTCGGAAAACACCCGGGCGGGCACGAGCCTGTGTCCGGCGATCCGGATCAGGCTGCCGGCGGGGACCGACGCGGCGCGCATGCCGGTGATGGCGTTGCCGTAATGGTCGAGGTAGCAGACCTGGGCGAGGTCATCGGGCCAGGGCGGGTCGACCGGGGTCAGGCGGCCGGGCGAGGCCGCCGGCAGCTCCTCGCGTGCCAGGACCGCCGCGGCCGGCGCGAACAGGTCGCGGCCGTGGAAACTCGCCGACAGCTGGCCGGGCCGCCAGTCGATCTGATGCACGTCCAGGCGCCGGGCGCGGCGCGCCACGAGTTCGAACAAGCCGTTGTCCGGACCCACGTACCAGCGGCTGTCGGCGCGGACGAGCACCGCGTTCCGCGGCCCGCCGACACCGGGGTCGACGACGCCGACGACGATGCTGCCGACCGGCAGCTCGCGCACATAGGCGGGCAGCAGATAGGCGGCCGCGCGGATGTCGAAGCTCGGCGCATGATGAAACAGGTCGACGACCGGCACACCGGGCGCGCGCTGGGCGAGCACCGCGTGAACCTGACCGACATAGGGATCGGCCAGGCCGAAATCGGTGAACAGCGCGATGAGCGGAGCCATGGCGGGATTCTAGCGACCCCGGCGCTGCCGGCAAACAAAAAGGCCGGGGTTCACCCGGCCTCTCGACAACATCGGGACGACGCGACACCTATTCCGCGTCGGCGTCGGCCTTTTTCGCTTTCGCGGATTTCTTCGCCACCTTGGGCTTGGCAGCCTTTGGCGTGGCGGCCTTCTTGGCCGCCTTTGGCTTGGCGGCGGCCTTCTTCTTGACCGGCTTGGTTCCGGCGTCAGCCTCGGCCGCAGCGGTCTCACCGGCCTGGGCGACACCGCCCTCCGGGCGATCGACCAGCTGCACCAGCGCCATCGGCGCGGTGTCGCCGGTCCGGAAGCCGAACTTCAGGATGCGCAGATAACCGCCCGGACGATCCTTGTAGCGCACGCCCAGCTCGTCGAACAACTTGCCGACCGCCTCGCGGTCGCGCAGCCGGGCATAGGCCAGGCGGCGGTTGGCGACACTCGAGGTCTTGGCCAGCGTGATCAGCGGCTCGGCGACGCGGCGCAGCTCCTTGGCCTTCGGCAGCGTGGTCTTGATCTGCTCGTGGCGGATCAGCGACGCGGCCATGTTCTTGAACAGCGCCTCGCGGTGGCTGCTGGTGCGGTTGAGTTTACGGCCGCTCTTGTGGTGACGCATGGCTTAAGACCTCTGAATAATATTTCCGTTAGCCACGGGGGACACGGGGACCACGGGGAAAATCGTTTGTTGGTTCAACCGACCGATACCCGGCCTTAAGTTCCAATAACACATATCTTTTCGCTCTTCCCCGTGTCCCCCGTGCCCCCCGTGGCTACAAAACAGCAGCGTCGAAATCAGCGACGGTGCCAGAGCGGGCGCCCACTCACGCCGACTCCTTCTCCGGCAGCTTGCCCTTGAGCGACGCCGGCGGCCAGTTCTCCAGCTTCATGCCCAGCGACAGCTGGTGGGTGGCCAGCACATCCTTGATCTCGGTGAGCGACTTCTTGCCGAGGTTCGGCGTCTTGAGCAGCTCGACCTCGGTGCGCTGCACCAGGTCGCCGATGTAGAAGATGTTCTCGGCCTTCAGGCAATTGGCCGAACGCACCGTCAGCTCCAGGTCGTCGACCGGCCGCAGCAGCAGCGGGTTGATGTTCGGCTCCGGCGACTCGATGGCCTTGGCCTCCGGGCTCTTGAGATCGACGAAGATCGAGATCTGGTCCTGAAGGATGTTGGCCGCGCGGCGCACCGCCTCTTCCGGATCGATGGCGCCGTTCGTCTCGATGTCCAGCACCAGCTTGTCCAGGTCGGTGCGCTGCTCGACGCGCGCGTTCTCGACGGTATAGGACACGCGCCGGATCGGGCTGAACGACGCGTCCAGCTGCATGACGCCGATGCTGCGGTTCTCGTCGGCGGGACGTGCCAGCACCGGCTGGTAGCCGCGGCCGCGCGCGATGCGCATCTCCATGTCGAGCGAGCCGGTCTTGGTCAGCGTCGCGATCAGGTGGTTCGGATCCACCACCTCGACGTCCTGATCCAGGACGATGTCGGCGGCGGTCACGCGCCCCGGTCCCTTCTTGTTCAGCTTGAGCGTGGTCTCGGCGCGCGTGCCGTGCATGCGCAGCGCCAGCGATTTGAGATTGAGCAGGATCTCGATGACATCCTCCTGCACGCCCTCGACCGTCGAGTACTCGTGCAGCACGCCCTCGATCCTGACCTCGGTGATTGCGCAGCCCGGCATGGACGACAGCAGGATGCGGCGCAGGGCGTTACCCAAGGTGTAACCGAAGCCGCGCTCGAGCGGCTCCAGGGTGATCTTGGCGCGCATCGGTCCCAGGGTCTGGACGTCGACCAGGCGCGGCTTGAGAAATTCCGTGGCAGAGCTCTGCATAAACTATCCTCGTGTGAATCCGCTCCGTTACTTGGAGTACAGCGCGACGACCAGGTGCTCGTTGATATCCGGCGGCAGGTCGCTGCGCTCCGGGACCGCCTTGAAGGTGCCCTTCAGGGCCTTGCTGTCGACCTCGACCCACTCCGGCAGACCGCGCTGCTCGGCGGCCTCGAGGGCGGCCTTGATGCGCAGCTGCTCCTTGGCCTTGCCGGTCACCTCGATCACGTCGTTCGGGCGCACCTGGAACGACGGGATATTGGTGCGCTTGCCGTTCACCGTGATGCCGTTATGACGCACCAGCTGGCGCGCCTCGGAACGCGACACGCCGAAGCCCATGCGGAATACTACGTTGTCGAGCCGGCTCTCGAGCAGCTTGAGCAGCGTGTCGCCGGTCGAATCCTTGCGGCGCGCCGCCTCGGTATAATAGTTCGCGAACTGCCGTTCCAGGATCCCGTAGATCCGGCGCAGCTTCTGCTTCTCGCGCAGCTGGGTGCCATAATCGGACGAGCGGCTGCGCCGCTGGCCGTGCTGGCCGGGCGGATAGGTGCGCTTCTCCACCGGACACTTGTCAGTGAAGCACTTCTCGCCCTTCAGGAACAGCTTGCCGCCTTCGCGCCGGCACTGACGGCATTTGGAATCGGTATAACGCGCCATGGACTCTCCGCTCTTCGGTTCCGATCAGACACGACGCCGCTTGGCAGGGCGGCAACCGTTGTGCGGGATCGGCGTCACGTCGATGATGTTGCTGATTTCATAACCCAGGGCGTGCAGCGCGCGCACCGCGGAATCGCGGCCCGGCCCCGGACCCTTGACCTTCACTTCCAGGCTCTTCACGCCGAATTCCTGCGCGGCGCGCCCGGCCTTGTCCGACGCCACCTGCGCGGCGAACGGCGTGCTCTTGCGCGAGCCCTTGAAGCCCGCGCCGCCGGCGGTCGCCCAGGTCAGGACATTGCCCTGACGGTCGGTGATGGTGATGATGGTGTTGTTGAACGACGCGTGGACGTGGGCGATGCCCTCGGAGACGCTCTTCTTGACGCGCTTCTTCGCCTTGGCGGCGGGAGAGGCGGTGCTGCTCGGATTGGCCATATGTTCGTCTCTTATCGGGTCGCTTACTTGCGGATCGCCTTACGCGGTCCCTTGCGGGTGCGGGCGTTGGTGCGGGTGCGCTGACCGCGCACCGGCAGACCGCGGCGGTGACGCAGGCCGCGATAGGTGCCGAGGTCCATGAGGCGCTTGATGTTCATTGACACCGCGCGCCGCAGGTCGCCCTCGACCGTGAACTTGCCGACCTCGATGCGCAGCTTGTCGACCTCGGCCTCGGTCAGGTCCTTGACCTTGGTCGTGCTGGGCACTCCGGCGGTGGCGCAGATGTGCTGCGCGCGCGGCCGGCCGATGCCGTAGATCGAGGTCAGCGCGATCTCGACGTGCTTGTGATTCGGTATGTTGATGCCTGCTATACGCGCCATACGCTTCTCCCAACCCCACGCTTTCCCACGCGAAAACGCGTGACTTTACTGGTATTCCGCCGAAAAATCAACCGCCTACCGGCCCGGGCCTCAGCCCTGGCGCTGCTTGTGGCGCGGATCGGAACAGATGATCCGGACCACGCCCTTGCGCCGCACGACCTTGCAGTTGCGGCACAACTTCTTCACCGATGCTCTTACTTTCATTTTCCTGCACCTCTTTCGGGCGCCCCGGTACGGATCACCGGCAGCGCGGAACGCTTGCTTCGGGTGCGCGCCTGGAAGGCGCGTCTACGGCTGCGTGAACGAGGCATGCCGCCCCGTGCCCGGTTAGCGCGGGATACCCATCCCGCCGCCCGTCAAATTCGCCTTCTTCAGCAGGCTCTCGTACTGGTGCGACATCAGATGCGCCTGGATCTGGGCCATGAAGTCCATGCACACCACCACGATGATCAAGAGCGACGTGCCGCCGAAATAGAACGGCACGTTGTACTTCACGATCAGAAACTCTGGCAGCAGGCACACCAGCGTCACGTACAAGCCGCCCGCCAGGGTCAGCCGCGACATCACCCCGTCGATGTACTTGGCGCTCTGCTCGCCGGGCCGGATGCCGGGGATGAAGGCGCCCGACTTCTTCAGGTTGTCCGCCGTCTCCTTCGGGTTGAACATCAACGCCGTATAGAAGAAGCAGAAAAACAGGATCAGCCCCGAATACAACACCACGTAAATCGGCTGGCCCGGCGACAGCGTCGTCGACAGGTCGCGCAACCAGCCCATGCCCTCGGCCTGGCCGAACCAGCTGCCGACCGTGGCCGGAAACAGGATCAGGCTGGACGCGAAGATCGGCGGGATCACGCCCGCCATGTTGACCTTCAGCGGCAGATGGCTGGTCTGCCCGGCGAACATCTTCCGCCCCTGCTGGCGCTTGGCGTAATTCACCGTGATGCGCCGCTGGCCGCGCTCCATGAACACCACGAACCCGGTCACCGCCACCGCGATCACGAACAGCAGCAGCACGAACAGCGGGTTGAACGAGCCCGTGCGCGCCAGCTCCAGCGTGCCGCCGATCGCGCTCGGCAGCCCGGCCACGATGCCGGCGAAGATGATCAGCGAGATGCCGTTGCCGATGCCGCGCTCGGTCATCTGCTCGCCCAGCCACACCAGGAACATCGTGCCGGTCACCAGCGTCACCACCGTGATCAGCTTGAACTGCAGCCCCGGGCTGATCACCACCTGCATGCCGCCGGCCTGCTGGCTCTCCAGGGCGATGGCTATCCCCAAGGCCTGGAACACCGCCAGCACCACCGTGCCGTAGCGCGTGTACTGCGTGATCTTGCGGCGCCCGGCCTCGCCTTCCTTCTTCAGCTGCTCCAGCGTCGGCACCACCGCCGTCATCAGCTGCATGATGATCGACGCCGAGATATAGGGCATCACGCCCAGCGCCAGCACCGAGAAGCGCTCCAGCGCGCCACCCGAGAACATGTTGAACAGCCCGACGATCGATCCCTGCAGCTGGTTGAACATCTCGGCCAGCGCGTCCGGGTTGATCCCCGGCACCGGCACATGCGCCCCGATCCGGAACACGACCAGGGCCGCCAGCACGAAAAAAATGCGCTGCTTCAGGTCGGTGAGCTTGCCGCCGCCGAACATGCCGGACTTGGCGGCGGCACGGGCGTCCGCGAGCGCCATCAGCTTTCGACCGTACCGCCGGCCTGGGTGATCGCCGCCGCCGCGCCCTGGGTCACGGCAATGCCGCGCAGGGTGACCGCCTTATCGAGCTTGCCCGACAGGAACACCTTGGCGCGCTTGGCCTCGGCCGGAACGATATTGGCCGCCTTCAGCGCCGCGAGATCGATCACCGCGGCATCCAGCTTGCCGAGCTCGCCGAGCCGTACCTGGGCGGTGTCGCCCTTCAGCGGCGAGCGGAAGCCGCGCTTCGGCAGGCGCCGCTGCAGCGGCATCTGGCCGCCCTCGAACCCGACCTTGTGAAAACCGCCGGCGCGGGCATGCTGGCCCTTGTGGCCGCGGCCCGCGGTCTTGCCCAGGCCCGAGCCGCCACCGCGCCCGAGGCGCTTGGCGGACTGTTTGGCGCCGCGTCCCGGCTTCAATGTATTGAGGCGCATCGTGACTAGTCCTCGCACTTCACCATGTAGGCGATGCTGTTGATCATGCCGCGCACCGCCGGCGTGTCCTCGACCTCGACCGTGTGGTGCATGCGGCGCAGCCCCAGGCCCCGGACGGTCGCCATGTGGCGCTTCCCGGTGCCGAACGGGCTCTTGATCAGGGTCACCTTGAGCTTCTTGCCCGAGGTCGATTGCTTGCTGGTCGCCACGTTCGCTCCTTTAAGCCGTCAGGTCCTCGACCTTCTTGCCGCGCTTGGCGGCGATCTCGGCCGGGTTGGAAATCGACAGCAGGCCCTTGAGCGTGGCCCGCACGACGTTGATCGGGTTGTTCGAGCCGATGCACTTGGCGAGCACGTTCTGCACGCCCGCGACCTCGAACACCGCGCGCATCGCGCCCCCGGCGATCACGCCGGTACCTTCCGAGGCCGGCTTCATCACCACCTTGGCGGCGCCGTGCCGGCCGCTGACGGCGTAGTGCAGCGTGCCGCTCTTGAGGCTCACGCGCACCAGATTGCGGCGCGCGTCGTCCATGGCCTTCTGCACGGCCACTGGCACCTCGCGCGCCTTGCCCTGACCGATGCCGACGCGGCCGTTGCCGTCGCCGACCACGGTCAGCGCCGCGAAGCCGAACTGCCGGCCGCCCTTCACCACCTTGGCGACGCGGTTCACGCTGATCAGCTTCTCCTGGAGATTGTCTCCACGCCCTTCGCTATCGAAATCCGCCACGTGCCTATCCTCTAGAATTCCAGACCGTTCTCGCGCGCGGCATCCGCCAACGCCTTGATGCGGCCATGATATTTGAACCCGGCGCGGTCGAAGGCGACCTTGGTCACGCCCGAGGCCTTGGCCTTCTCGGCGATGCGCTTGCCGACCAGCGCGGCCGCGATGGCGTTGCCGCCGTTCTTGAGCTCCTTGCGGATCTCGGCCTCCACGGTCGAGGCGGCCGCCAGCACCTTCCCGCCCGAAACGTCGATGATCTGGGCGTAGATGTGCCGGGGCGTGCGATGCACGGTCAGGCGCGTCGCCCGCAGACGGGCGATCTTGCGCCGGGTACGATTTGCGCGCCGATCGCGCGCCGAATGCTTGTTCATGGTTGCTACCGCCACCTCGTCATAGTCGCCAACGATTACTTCTTCTTGGCTTCCTTCTTCACGACATGCTCGTCGGCATAGCGCACGCCCTTGCCCTTGTAGGGCTCGGGCGGACGGTAGGCGCGGATCTCCGCCGCCACCTGGCCGACCAGCTGCTTGTCCGCACCCTTGACCACGATCTCGGTCTGGCTCGGGGTCTCGACCGTGATGCCTTCCGGCACGGCGTACACCACCGGATGCGAGAAGCCCAGGGTCAGGTTGAGCTTCTTGCCCTGCACCGCCGCGCGGTAGCCGACACCAATGATGGTGAGCTTGCGCTCGAAGCCCGTGCTCACGCCCCGGACCATGTTGTTCACCAGCGCACGCGCCGTGCCCGACAGCGCGTTGGCGAACGGCGAGGCGTCGGCCGCGGCGAACTTGAGGCTCGCGCCCTCCTGGTCGATCCTGACCAGCGGGTGCACGCTGTAGCTGAGCTGGCCCTTCGGGCCCTTCACGTTCAGCACGCCGGCATTCATGTTGGTCTCGACCCCCTTCGGGATCTCGACCGGATATTTGGCTACCCTGGACACGGTCAGCTCCTCGTTACGATACGACGCACAGGACCTCGCCGCCCAGGCCCGCCTTGCGGGCGGCACGGTCGGTCATGATCCCCTTGGACGTCGAAACGATCGCGACGCCCAGCCCGCCGATCACCGTCGGCAGCTCGTCCTTGCCGCGGTACTCGCGCTTGCCGGGCGTGCTCACGCGCTGCAGGCGTTCGATCACCGGCCGGCCGGCGTAGTACTTGAGGCGGATGTGCAGCAACGGCTTGTTGCCGTCCTGGCTCGGGCTGAAGTCCTCGATGTAACCCTCGTCCTTCAGCACCTGGGCGATTGCCTGCTTGATGCGCGAGCCCGGCATGTCCACGGCCAGCATCTCGGCCATCTGGCCGTTGCGGATGCGGGTCAGCATATCGGCGATTGGGTCAGTCATGCTCATAAATTCAGTTCCAAGTTAAAAGAGAAAAGAGAAAAGTGAAACCCTCGCTCTTTTCCTTTTCTCTTTGTTCTTTTCTCTTTTCTCTGCCTCTCACCAACTAGCCTTCACCACCCCAGGCGTCTCGCCGCGCATCATGATCTCGCGCAGCTTGTTGCGGCCCAGGCCGAACTTGCGGTAGTAGCCGCGCGGCCGGCCGGTCAGGGCGCAGCGGTTGCGGATGCGGCTGGCGCTCGAGTCGCGCGGCAGCTTCTGCAGCAACATGACGGCCTGGTAGCGCTCCTCGTCCGGCAGCTTCATGTCGACGATCATCGCCTTGAGCTCGGCGCGGCGCTTGGCGTACTTCGCCGCCAGCTGCTTGCGCTTGCGATCGCGGTTGATCATGGATTTCTTGGCCATAGCGTCCTCAGGTCTTGATCGGGAAGTTGAACGCGAGCAGCAGCGCGCGCGCCTCTTCGTCGGTCTTGGCGGTCGTCGAGATCGTGATGTCCATGCCGCGCAGGGCGTCGATCTTGTCGTAGTCGATCTCCGGGAAGATGATCTGCTCCTTCACGCCCATCGAGTAATTGCCCTGACCGTCGAACGAGCGGTTCGACAGGCCGCGGAAGTCGCGGATGCGCGGGATCGCAATCGCGATCAGGCGGTCCAGGAACTCGTACATGCGCGCGCGCCGCAGGCTGACCTTGCAGCCGATCGGCCAGTTCTCGCGCACCTTGAAGGCCGCGATCGACTTGCGCGCACGGGTCGCGACCGGCTTTTGGCCGCTGATCTTCTCCATGTCGCCCATGGCGTTCTCGAGCACTTTCTTGTCGGCCAGCGCCTCGCCCACGCCCATGTTGAGCGTGATGCGCTTGATGCGCGGCACCTGCATGACGTTCTGGTACCCGAACTGCTTCATCAGCGCGGGCACGACCTGCTTGCGGTAATGTTCTTCCAGCCGGGTCATAAGCTTACACGTCCGCCACTTCGCCGCTGCGCTTGAACACACGCACCTTGCGGCCGTCTTCCAGTATCTTGAAACCCACCCGCTCGCCCTTGCCGGTGGCGCCGTTCAGCAGCGCCACGTTGGAGACGTGGATGGGCGCCTCTTTGTCGATGATGCCGCCGGTGACGTTGCGGTTCGGGTTGGGGCGCGTGTGGCGCTTGACCATGTTCACGCTCTCCACCAGCAGCCGGTCGTCGCCGAGCACGCGCAGCACCGTGCCGGTCTTACCCTTGTCGCGCCCGGCCCGGACCATCACCTTGTCGCCTTTGCGTATCTTGTTCATGTTAACCCCAGGCACAAGAGAAAAGTAAAAAGAGAAAAGTAAAATCTTTCTCTTCCACTTCTTTTCTCTTTCCTCTTTTCTCTTTCCTCTGCCGTTATAACACTTCCGGTGCCAGCGAGATGATCTTCATGAACTTCTCGCTTCGAAGCTCGCGGGTCACCGGGCCGAAGATACGGGTACCGACCGGCTGATGCTGCGGATTGAGCAGCACCGCCGCGTTCGTGTCGAAGCGGATCACCGAGCCGTCCGGACGCCGCACGCCCTTGCGGGTACGCACGATCACGGCATCGTAGACGTCGCCCTTCTTGACGCGGCCGCGCGGGATCGCCTCCTTGATGCTCACCTTGATGACGTCGCCGATGCCGGCGTAGCGGCGCTTCGAGCCGCCCAGCACCTTGATGCATTGCACCATTTTCGCGCCGCTGTTGTCGGCCACCGACAGCAGGGTCTGCATCTGGATCATGATCCTTACTCCGCCTTCTTGCGCCTCTTCGGGCCCCCGCGGATTCGCGCGGGAAAGCCGCCGATTCTATCACCCCGCGGGGCCTTGCGTCACGCCGCCGGGGCCTTTTCCAGGACCTTGATCAGCTTCCAGGTCTTGGTCCGGGACAGCGGCCGGCACTCCTGGATCTGCACCAGGTCGCCCTCGCCGCAGTCGTTGTTCTCGTCATGGGCGTGCAGCTTGGTGCTGCGCCGGATGAACTTGCCGTACAGTGGGTGGCGCACGCGCCGCTCCACCAGCACGGTGATGGTCTTGTTCATCCTGTTGCTGACGACGCGCCCGGTGACGGTGCGCGGATTGCTGGTGCTTTGGTCTTCGCTCATGCGCCGGTACCCGACTTCTCGTTCATGACGGTCTTGATGCGCGCGATATCGCGCTTGATCTGCCGGAGCCGGGCCGGGCTGTTGAGCTGGCCGGTCGCGGCCTGCATGCGCAGGTTGAACTGCTCGCGCCGCAGGCCCTCGAGCTCCTGGGTCCGGGTGTCCGCATTCATCGTGCGGATGTCTTTCGCCTTCATAGTCTTATCTCGCGCCTTAAGTTCCGTTACGCCACGTGGCGCGACACGAAGGTGGTCTGCACCGGCAGCTTGGCCGCCGCCAGGCGGAACGCGCTGCGCGCGTCGGCCTCGGGGATGCCTTCCATTTCGTACAGCACCGTGCCCGGCTTGACCTCGGCCACCCAGTACTCCGGGTTGCCCTTGCCGGAGCCCATGCGCACCTCCAACGGCTTCTTGGAGATCGGCTTGTCCGGGAAGATGCGGATCCAGACACGGCCGCCGCGCTTGATGTAGCGGGTCAGCGCGCGACGCGCCGCCTCGATCTGGCGGGCGGTGACGCGGCCGCGGGTCGTGGCCTTGAGGCCGTATTCGCCGAAGCTCACCTTGGCGCCGCGCGTGGCGACGCCGCGGTTGCGGCCCTTGTGCTGCTTGCGATACTTGGTTCGTTTCGGCTGTAACATTGTCCGACCTTAAAATAGATTTTCACCAACTCCCCCTCTCCCTTCGGGAGAGGGATGGGGTGAGGGCCGTTTCCCTCATCCCCATCCCTTCTCCCGGAGGGAGAAGGGAGCGAGCCGTGCGCGCTGCGCGCGGTTTCCTTCACATGGCCTTCTTGATACCGTCCTGTTCGGACTGACCGGCCTCGGTCGGGTCGAACACCTCGCCCTTGAAGATCCACACCTTCACGCCGATCACGCCATAGGTCGTATAGGCCTCGGCGGCGCCGTAGTCGATGTCGGCGCGCAGCGTGTGCAGCGGCACCCGGCCCTCGCGGTACCACTCGGTGCGCGCAATCTCGGCGCCGTTGAGCCGCCCGGCGCACATGATCTTGATCCCCTGGGCACCGAGGCGCATGGAGTTGGTCACGGCGCGCTTCATGGCGCGGCGGAACATGATGCGCTTCTCCAGCTGCTGGCAGATGTTCTCCGCCACCAGGGTGGCGTCGAGCTCCGGCTTGCGAATTTCCTCGATGGCGATGTGCACCGGCTGGCCGAGCTTCTTGGTCAACTCCTGGCGCAGCTTCTCGATGTCCTCGCCCTTCTTGCCGATCACGATGCCGGGGCGCGCGGTGTGGAGCGTGACATTGATGCTCTGCGCCGGGCGTTCGATGATGATGGTGCTGACGGCGGCGTGCGCAAGACGCTTCTTGAGCTCCTTGCGCACCACCAGATCGGAAGCCAGATTCCCGGCGTAGTGCTTGCTGCCCGAGTACCATTTGGCGGTCCAGTCACGGATCACGCCCAGGCGCAGGCCGTTCGGGTTGATCTTCTGACCCATTAGCTTTCCTCCTTCGCGGCCTTCGCCTTTGTGGCGGGCTTGGCCTTCGCCTTGGGCTTGGTCTTGGCCGGCGCGGCCTTCTTCTTCGCCTCGCCGACCGTGACGGTGATATGGCTGGTGCGCTTCAGGACGCGCACGCCGCGGCCCTTGGCGCGGGCATGGAAGCGCTTCAAGGTCGGACCCACGTCGATCTGCACGCGCGTGACCTTGAGCTCGTCGATGTCGGCACCGGCGTTGTGCTCGGCGTTGGCGATCGCCGACTCCAGCACCTTCTTGACCGGCTTGGCGGCCCGGCGGGTGCTGAACTGGAGGATCTCCAGGGCGCGCTCGACCGGCAGGCCGCGGATCTGATCGGCCACCAGTCGCCCCTTCTGCGGGGACAGGCGCGTGAATTTCAATACGGCAGTCGCTTCCATCACTTGCTCTCCGCGGCCTTCTTGTCGGCCGAGTGACCCTTGAAGGCGCGGGTCGCGGCGAACTCGCCGAGCTTGTGGCCGACCATGTTCTCGGTGATCAGCAGCGGCACGTGCTGCTTGCCGTTGTGCACGGCGATCGTCAGGCCGATGAAGTCCGGCATGATGGTGGAGCGCCGCGACCAGGTCTTGATCGGCTTTTTGATCCCCTCGGCGCGCGCCTTCTCGACCTTGGCGACCAGATGGGCGTCGATGAACGGGCCTTTCTTGACGGAACGTGGCACGGCTTAACCCTCTCTCTTCTTGCTGCGACGGCGCACGATCATGCTGCCGGTGCGCTTGTTGACACGCGTCTTGTAGCCCTTGGTCGGCTGACCCCAGGGGCTCACCGGATGACGGCCACCCTTGGTGCGGCCTTCGCCGCCGCCGTGCGGGTGGTCGACCGGATTCATGGCGGTGCCGCGCACCGTCGGGCGCCAGCCGCGCCAGCGCTTGGCGCCGGCCTTGCCGAGCTTGCGCAGGCTGTGCTCGGCGTTGCCGACCTCGCCGATGGTGGCGCGACAATCGACGTGCACCCTGCGCACCTCGCCGGAGCGCAAGCGCAGCTGCGCGTAAACGCCCTCGCGCGCCACCAGCTGGATGGCGGCGCCGGCGGAACGCGCCAGCTGGGCGCCGCCGCCCTTCTTGAGCTCGACACAGTGCACGGTCGAGCCGACCGGGATGTTGCGCAGCGGCAGGGCATTGCCGGCCTTGATCGGCGCATCGGTGCCGGACACGACCTGGTCACCCGCGTTCAAGCCCTTGGGCGCGATGATGTAGCGGCGCTCGCCGTCGGCATACAGCACCAGCGCCAGGTGCGCGCTGCGGTTCGGATCGTACTCGAGGCGCTCGATGCGGCCCGCGATGCCGTCCTTGTCGCGCCTGAAGTCGACCACGCGGTAATGGCGCTTGTGGCCGCCGCCGCGATGGCGCACGCAGATGCGGCCGTGGTTGTTGCGGCCGTCGATCTTCGCCTTCTTCTCGACCAGCGCGGCGTGCGGCGCGCCCTTGTGCAGATCAGGGGTCTTGACCTTGATCATGCCGCGGCGCCCGGCCGACGTGGGTTTTGTCTTTATCAGTGCCATAGTAGCCTCAGATACAAGAGAAAAGTGACAAGAGAAAAGTAAAACCTTTCTCGTTCATTTCTTTCCTCTTTCCTCTTTTCTCTTTCCTCTGCCTTTACTTGGATTCGGCGCCGACGAAATCGATGTCGTGGCCCGGCTTGAGCTTCACATAGGCCTTCTTCCAGTCCTGCCGGCGACCGGGCGTGCGGCCCTGGCCCTTGCGCTTGCCGCGCACGTTCAGGATGCGCACGTCGTCGACCTCGACCTTGAACATCTTCTCGACCGCCTGCTTGACCAGCGGCTTGGTGGCGTCCGGGCGCACCTCGAAGACGAACTGGCGATGCTTGTCCGCGACGCGCGCGCTCTTCTCCGAGACGTGCGGGGCGAGGATCACCTGGTAAAGCCGTTCGTCCTTCATGCCAGCATCTCCTCGAGGCGCTTCAGCGCCGGCACGGTCATGATGACCTTTTCATGCCGGATCAGGCTGACCGGGTCGACACCGCCGACCGGCCGCACGTCGACCTTGTGCAGGTTGCGCGCCGACAGGCCGAGGCTGGCGTCGACGCCGTCGGTGACGATCAGCACGTCGGAGGCGCCGAGCTTGGCGAGCTTGGCGAGCAGCGCCTTGGTCTTCGGCGCATCGACGCTGAAACTCTCGACCGTCACCAGGCGCTCCTGGCGCAGCAGCTCGGACAGGATCGCGCGCATCGCCGCGCGGTGCATCTTCTTGTTCACCTTCTGGGTGAAGTTCTCGTCCGGCGAGGACGGGAAGGTCTTGCCGCCGCCGCGCCACAACGGGCTGCGTATGGTGCCGGCGCGCGCCTGGCCGGTGCCCTTCTGGCGCCAGGGCTTGGTCCCGCCGCCGCTGACCGCGCTGCGGTTCTTCTGCGCCCGGGTGCCGGCACGGCCGCCGGCCTGGTAGGCCACGACAATCTGGTGCACCAGGGGCTCGTTGAAGCGCGCGCCAAAGGTCGCGTCGGACACTTCGATGTCCTGACCCTTGCCGCCGGTATCGTTCAAGACGCTTACTTTCATCGTCGTTCGCCTTATTCCGTCTTCGCTGCGGCCTTGACCGCCGGGCGGATCACCATGTCCGCGCCCTTGTGGCCGGGGACCGAGCCCTTGACCAGCAGCAGGTTGCGCTCCGCGTCGACGCGCACCACCTCCAGGTTCTGCTGGGTGCGGGTGGCGTTGCCCAGGTGGCCGGCCATCTTCTTGCCGGGGAAAACGCGGCCCGGCGTCTGGCGCTGGCCGATCGAGCCCGGGGCCCGGTGCGACAGCGAGTTACCGTGGCTGGCGCGACCGCCGCCGAAGTGATGGCGCTTGATCACGCCGGCGAAGCCCTTGCCGATCGAGGTGCCCTGCACGTCGACCATCTGGCCGGCGGCGAAGATGTCGACCTTGATCTCGGCGCCGGGCTTGAGATCCGCACCTTCGCCGTCGGCCAGGCGGAACTCCCACAGGCCGCGGCCCGGCGCGACGCCGGCCTTGGTGTAGTGGCCCGCCATCGGCTTCGTCACGCGCGTGGCGCGGCGCTCGCCGACCGTCACCTGCACGGCGCGGTAGCCGTCGGTCTCGCCGGTCTTCACCTGGGTCACCCGGTTGGGACCGACCTCGAAGACCGTGACCGGCACGGCGCTGCCGTCCGCGTTGTACACGCGGCTCATGCCGACCTTTCTGCCTATCAGTCCGATTGCCATATTAAATCCAGTTTCAAGTAGCAAGTTTCAAGTAGCAAGGAACCCCTCTCGGGCCGGGCAAGTCGCAAGATCTTCCTTGCTACTTGCCACTTGTGACTTGCTACTACCGCCTTAACTCAGTTTGATCTCAACATCCACTCCCGCAGCCAGATCGAGCTTCATGAGCGCATCGACGGTCTTGTCGGTCGGCTCGATGATGTCCATGATGCGCTTGTGCGTGCGGATCTCGAACTGGTCGCGCGACTTCTTGTCCACGTGCGGCGAGCGCAGCAGCGTGAACCGCTCGATCTTGGTCGGCAGCGGAATCGGGCCCTTGACCAGCGCACCGGTACGCTTCGCCGTGTCGACGATCTCCATCGCGGAACGATCGATCAGGCGATGATCGAAGGCCTTGAGCCGGATGCGGATTTTCTGGTTTGCCATATTATCAACCTTTCGTAGGAGCGCCATCCTGGCGCGGATCCCACCTTGTGATCATTGCCGGGCGATAGGCCCAGCGGGGCTGGAAGCCCCGCCTACAATGTATGAATCATTCGATAACCTTCGCCACCACCCCCGCCCCCACGGTGCGGCCGCCT
>DASWHF010000009.1:0-53976 GCA_036393295.1 Acidiferrobacterales bacterium | reverse complement strand
CCCCTCGACCGGGTGATCAAGGGACGCGCGAGCGGCGATGCCTGGGACGAGTTGCTGAGTTTGAGCCTGGCGGTCTGCGGCGTGCGGCCGCCGCCAGTGGAATAATAGATGCGCGCCTAGCGCGCATCGACCCTTCTTTTGACTTTCAATCCCCGTAGGAGCTCGCCGAGCACCGGCCGCTCTCGCGCATCCCTGCGCTTCGCGGCACTCGTGGATCCCTCCACATCGCAGCCCGGCCGGGAGGTTTCGCGCGCCGGTGTCGAGCCCGAAGCGCGTTTTTTGCGCTCGGCGAGTTCGGGCCGCTCTCGCGCATCCCTGCGCTTCGCGGCACTTGTACATCCTGTACATCGCGCGCGCCCGGCCGGGCGAGGAGCGCAGGGGACCGCGCCGATCTTGCGCGGCGAGCGACCGGGGCGTGCTTTCTTTGGTTACTTTCTTTGCACGAGCAAAGAAAGTAACCTGCCGCGCGGGCGCGGAAGCCCGCAATCAGCTTTTCCACCATCGCCGTCAGGCGATTCGACTGATTTAAGTTTGGTGTGGTTGGAATCGCCTGTCGGCGATAATGAACCCCTACTTGCGGTTCCCGCACCGCGGGCGGGTTACTTTCTCTTGTCTCGCCAAGAGAAAGTAACCAAAGAGAAGGCGACCCCGGTCGCTCGCCGGCCTTCGGCCGGTCCCCTGCGCACCTCGCCCGGCCGGGCGCGAACCGAACTCGCCGGCCGCAAAAAACGCGGCTCGGGCTCGAACAGCGGTTCGCGACTGCCCCCGGCCGGGCTGCGGTGCTCGGCGAGCTCCGACGGGGGGTTAAAGTCAAAACCGGCTTGTTGACCAACAAGTCTCCTGAAAACAGCCAAAACCACGCCGCCGCGTGACGGATTCCCCCGAGTATGTGAGAATCCAAATATACCGGCATCGAGGGGACGACCATGAAGACCGCGTCCGCATCCGCTCAGGGGCAGGATATCAAACGTTATATGACCGAGGTCGGGCGGCGCGCCCGGCAGGCGGCGCGCGCCATGAGTCGCGCCGAAACCGATCCCAAGAACCGGGCGCTGCATGCGATCGCCGACGCGATCGACCGCTACCGCGCCGCGCTGGAGGCGGCCAACCGCAAGGACCTGGACGCCGGCGCCAAGGCCGGCCTCGACGCGGCGCTGCTCGACCGGCTGGCGCTCAATCCGGAGCGCATCGCCGCCATGGCCCAGGGCCTGCGCGAGATCGCCGCGCTGGCCGATCCGGTCGGTGGGATCACCGACCTCAAGTACCGGCCGTCCGGCATCCAGGTCGGGCGCATGCGCGTGCCGCTCGGGGTGATCGGCATCATCTACGAATCGCGCCCGAACGTGACGGCCGACGCCGCCGGGCTGTGCCTCAAGTCGGGCAACGCCGCGATCCTGCGCGGCGGCTCGGAGGCGCTCCACTCCAACCGCGCCATCGCCGAGCGCATCCAGGCGGGGCTCACCGCGGCCGGCCTGCCGGCCGACGCGGTGCAGGTGATCGACACCCCGGACCGCGCCGCGGTCGGCGAGCTGATCACGATGAAACAGTACGTCGACGTGATCGTGCCGCGCGGCGGCAAGGGCCTGATCGAGCGCATCAGCGCCGAGGCGACCGTGCCGGTCATCAAGCACCTGCACGGCATCTGCCATGTCTATATCGACGACCGGGCCGATCCCGACAAGTCCATCAAGGTCGCGTTGAACGCCAAGACCCAGCGCTACGGCACCTGCAACACCATGGAGACGCTGCTCGTCGCCGAGGGCATCGCGCCCAAGGTGTTGCCGGAGCTTGCCCGGCTGTACCGCGAAAAGGGTGTCGAGCTGCGCGGCTGCGAGCGGACGCGCGCGCTCCTCGGGGGCGTCAACACCGCGACCGACGCCGATTGGGACACCGAGTATCTCGCGCCGATCCTGTCGATCCGCGTGGTGCGCGGTCTGGACGAGGCCATCGAGCATATCCGGCAGCACGGCTCGGCCCACACCGACAGCATCATGACCGAAGACCTCGCCCGCGCGCGCCGCTTCCTGCGCGAGGTCGACTCCAGCTCGGTGATGGTCAACGCCTCGACGCGCTTCGCCGACGGCTTCGAATACGGCCTCGGTGCCGAGATCGGCATCAGCACCGACAAGCTGCACGCACGCGGGCCGGTCGGGCTCGAGGGGCTGACGTCGGTGAAGTACATCGTGTTGGGTGATGGGCATATCAGGACCTGAAGGCGGAGAAAAGAGGAAAGAGGAAAGAGGAAATGCGGGAATCCGCTGTGGTCAGGTATCGAACAGTTTTCTTTTCTCTTTTTTCTTTCCACTTTTCTCTGCCGTAATGATCGGCCTCCTCGGCGGCACCTTCGACCCCATCCACTACGGCCACCTGCGGCCCGCGCAGGAGACGATGGCGGCGCTCGGCCTGCGTGAGCTGCGCCTGATTCCGGCCGGCATCCCGCCGCACCGCGCGCCGCCGGTGGCGGGCGGCACCGACCGTCTGGCGATGGCGCGGCTTGCGGCGCGCGAATTCCCCGGCTTCGTCGTGGACGACCGCGAGGTGCGGCGCGGCGGCCCGTCCTATACGGTCCTCACCCTGGAGTCCCTGCGTGCCGAGCTCGGCGACCGTCCGTTGTGCCTGCTTCTGGGTCTGGACGCGTTCCGCGGGATCGAGACCTGGCATGCGTGGCGGCGCCTGCCGGAGCTCGCCCACCTGATCGTCATGCAGCGGCCCGGCTATGCCCTCGACGGGTTGCCGGAGTGGGCGCGCGAGCGTCGGGTTTCGGACCCGGTCACCCTGGCCGGCCGGCCGGCGGGCGGGCTGGTAATTCAGCCGGTTAGCCCCCAAGATATATCCGGCTCCGGGATCCGTGCGCGTCTCAAGCGCGGCGAGCCGGTGGACGGGATGCTGCCGAAGGCGGTTATTGACTATATTTACGGCAAGGGCATTTACGGTCATGGCGACCGGGGAGCGTGATGCAGGCCAAGAGAATGCAGCAACTGATATCCGAAGCATTGGCAGATGCAAAGGGCCAGGACGTCCGGGTCCTGGATGTACGCCGCGTCACCGATTTCACCGACTACATGATCATCGTCACCGGAACTTCGAACCGGCACGTCGTGTCCATGGCCGACAAGGTGCTGGACAAGCTGCGCGAGCACGACCAGCGGCCGCTCGGCGTCGAGGGCGAGGATCTCGGCGACTGGGTGCTGATCGACTTCGGCGACGTCGTCGTTCACATCATGCGTCCCCAGACGCGCGACTTCTACAACCTGGAGAAGCTCTGGGGAGACAGCCGCGCCGCCGGCGCCGCCGAGCGCTGAGCCGGAGGTTCGGGCCATGGCAGAATCGTTGAATTGTAAAGGCCCCGGGGTGTCCGACAGGTAATGCCGCGGCAGACATGAGTGTGGCCGTCCCCATGTCCCGCGCGGTTCACGATTGGGATTTTCGAGGTATTTCAACGATTGCGGATACATATCATTGCCGTGGGCGAGCGCATGCCCGCGTGGGTGGACGCGGCGTTCCGCGACTACGCCGGGCGCTTGCGCGGCGCCTGCCGCGTGACGCTGACGGAGATCGCGGCGGGCAAGCGCGGCAAGGCGGCCGACCTCCGGCAGATCGCCGCCGACGAGGGCGCGCGGTTGCTGGCCGCGGTGCCGGCCGGCTGCCGGTTGATTGCGCTGGATCGCGAAGGCCGCGCCCCGAGCAGCACCGAGCTGGCCGAGGCGCTCGGCGACTGGCTGGCCGGCGGCCGCGACGCCGCGCTGCTGATCGGCGGGCCGGAGGGGCTGGCGCCGGACTGCCTGGCGCGCGCCGACGCGGTCTGGTCGTTGTCGCGGCTGACACTGCCGCACGCCCTGGTACGGGTGGTGGTGGCGGAGCAGCTGTTCCGCGCCTGGAGCATACTCAACCGCCTGCCCTACCATCGATGAACGGGTCGAGGAACGACGCCGGCGAAGGCCGCGTACCCGCCGCCCCATGAGGAAGCTGCGTGACTGACGGACCGATGATCTACCTCGCCTCGGCCAGCCCCCGGCGCCGCGAGCTGCTGACGCAGCTCGGGCTGCGCTTCGAGACGCTGCCGTCCAATGTGCTGGAGGAGCAGCGCGCCGGCGAGCCGCCGGAGGAATACGTCCTGCGGGTGGCGGTCGACAAGGCGCGCTTCGTGGCGCGCCTGATCGCCGAGCGCGGGTTGCCGGTGTGGCCGGTGCTGGGCGTCGACACCGAGGTGGTGCTGGACGACGAGGTGCTCGGCAAACCGCGCGACCGGGATCATGCCGTGACCATGCTGCGGCGCCTGTCGGGGCGCAGCCATCGCGTGCTGTCCGCGTTGTGCGTGGTGCACGGCGCCGACGAGCACACCGCGATCAGCGAGAGCGAGGTGACCTTCTGCGCGCTCTCGCACGCCCAGATCCAGCGCTATTGGGAGACCGGCGAGCCCGCCGACAAGGCCGGCGGCTACGCGGTGCAGGGGCGCGCCGCCGGGTTCATCGAGCGGCTGGACGGCAGTTACTCGGGCGTGATGGGCCTGCCCTTGTACGAGCTGGCGGAACTGCTGCGCAAAGCCGGGATCGACTGGCCGTGAGCGAGGGCGAAGCGGAGAATTCGCGAATGCACTTACTGAGGAGACCATCAAATAGTGCACACCAACAACCAGTCGGGTTCCTTCTCCCTCCGGGAGAAGGACAGGATGAGGGCGGTTTTTTCGGAGCCGTCGGCCCTCACCCCGACCCTCTCCCGGAGGGAGAGGGAGAACACCGTACGCACTATTTAGTGGCCGGACCAGTAATGTGCATTCGCGCCGCTGAGCGCCCGGCCAAGGGTGAGGATGTCACGCCATGGACGGCAGGTAATAGCGAAAACCGCAACCACGCATGAGCGAAGAAATTTTAATAAACATTACGCCGCAGGAGACGCGCGTGGCGGTGGTGGAGAACGGCGTGCTGCAGGAAGTGCACATCGAGCGCGCCCGCAACCGCGGCATCGTCGGCAACGTCTACAAGGGCAGGGCGTCGCGCATCCTGCCCGGTATGCAGGCGGCCTTCATCGACATCGGCCTGGAGCGGGCCGCCTTCCTGCACCTGTCGGACCTGCGTCTGCCGCCCGGCGGCAACGGCCACGAAGGCGGCGCGCCGCCGAGCATCAGCGCGCTGCTGCACGACGGGCAGGAGATCGTCGTGCAGGTGGTCAAGGACCCGCTCGGCACCAAGGGCGCGCGCCTCACCACCCACATCACCCTGCCGGCCCGCTACCTGGTCTACATGCCCCACACCCGGCACATCGGCATCTCCCAGAAGATCGAGGACGACGCCGAGCGCGAGCGCCTGCGCAACGCGGTGCGCGCCGCCATGGAGGAGGGCGACGAGGGCGGTTATATCCTGCGCACCGTCGCCGGCGCGGTCAGCGAGGAGGAGCTGCGCACCGACATCCGCTACCTGCGCAAGGTCTGGACCGGCATCCAGGAGCGCACGGCGAGCGCGCCGGCCGAGAGCCTGCTGCACGAGGACCTGAGCCTGGCGCTGCGCGCGCTGCGCGATCTGATCCGCGACAACGTCGAGAAGATCCGCATCGATTCGCGCGAGACCTTCCTCAAGGCCTTCGATTTCGTGCGCGAGTTCACGCCCGAGATCGAGGACCGGCTCGAATACTATCCGGGCGAGCGGCCGATCTTCGATCTGTATTCAGTGGAGGACGAGATCAAGAAGGCGCTCGAGCGCAAGGTGCCGCTCAAGTCCGGCGGCTACCTGATCATCGACCAGACCGAGGCGATGACCACCATTGACGTCAATACCGGCGCCTACGTCGGCCGCAAGAACCTCGAGGAGACCCTGTTCAAGACCAATCTCGAGGCCACCCAGGTGATCGCGCGCCAGCTGCGGCTGCGCAATCTCGGCGGCATTATCATCATCGACTTCATCGACATGGTCGATGCCGAGCACAAGCGCCAGGTGCTGCGCGCGCTGGAGAAGGCCTTGAGCCGCGATCGCGCCAAGGCCTACGTCACCGAGATGTCGCCGTTGGGTCTGGTGGAGATCACCCGCAAGCGCACGCGCGAGAGCCTGGAGCACGTGCTGTGCGAGCCGTGCCCGGTGTGCAAGGGCCGCGGCGTGCTCAAGACACCGCAGACGGTATGCTACGAGATCTTCCGCGAGATCCTGCGCGAGGCGCGCCAGTTCGAGGGCGACGGCTACATGGTGCTGGCCTCACAGGTGGTCATCGACATGCTGCTCGACGAGGAATCGGCGAGCTTCCTGCAGTTGCAGGAATTCATCGGCCGGCCGGTGCAGCTGCAGGTCGAGACCTTGTATCAGCAGGAGCAGTTCGACGTGGTGCTGTTGTGAGCGCGCCGGGCGCGACGGGATTTTCCGGTTCGGACGGCGCGGCTGTCTTGACCCACCGCGTTGCGGCAGAATAGCCCCATGATCGCCTGGTTCAAACGATTCGCCGCGCGCCGGCGACGCCGCGCCGCGCCGCGCGGCCGTCCGGAGTGGCGCCGATGGCTGGGCCGCATCGAGGCCGCTCGTCGCCGGCTGCGCCCGCTGGCGCGCTGGACCTGGTACGGCAGCGCCATCGTCCTGGTGCTGATCGCCGTGGTGTTCACCGGTGTGCGCCTGTACCTGCCGGTGCTCGCCGAGCGCAAGACCGAATTCGAGGACTATCTGAGCCGCCAGGCCGGGTATACGGTGCGCATGCAGGCGCTGACCGCGTACTGGGACGGGCCGAACCCCGGGTTTCGGGTGTCCGGCCTCGCGGTGTATTCCCCGACCACGCAGCGGCCCGCGGTGATGCTCGACGAGGCGCGCATCACGCTCGCCTGGCTGCCGCTGCTGCGCGGCCGGCTGACGATCGCGAGCCTGGTGCTGGCGCAACCGCGTCTGACGATCGAGCGCCTCGCCGACGGCCGGTTCCAGGTGACCGGCCTGCGGCCGTTCGACGAGGCGGCGGACCGGGAGGCGGCGGAGGCGCCGCTCACCTGGCTGTTCGCCCAGTCCAGGCTCGTCATCGAGGACGGCGAGCTGCAATGGGTCGATCATCGCGCCGGCGGCGATCCGCTCTACTTGAGCGGCGTCAACTTCAGCCTGCACAACAGCGGTCGTCGGCACCGGCTGGGGTTGCGCGCGCGGTTTCCCGAAGACCTGTGCGCCGAGTGCCTGGTCGTGGCGGACGTGCGCGGCAACCCGTTCGCCGACGCGCTTTGGCGGGGCGACATCTATCTGCGCGCCATCGGCCTGAATACCGCGACGCTGCCGGCGATCCTGCGCGAGCGCCTGCCGGCCGGGCTCAAGGGCCGCGCCGACGTCAATCTGCTGAGCCGCTGGGAGCGCGCCCAACCGACGCGCATCGAGGGCGAGGTCGCGGTCGACGGCCTGGCCTGGCCGCGCACCGGTGCCGCGCCGATCGCCGTCCGGCACCTCGCCGGCGACGTCAAATGGCGCGGAGCCCGGGAAGGGCGGCAGTGGCGACTCGACCTGAACGACCTGAGCCTGGGACTCACCGGCTCGCCCTGGCAGGCGGAACGCCTGCGGCTGGAACGTCGCGACGAGCAGTTCCGGCTGCAGGTGCGCAACGTCGAGCTGGACGACCTGGCGGCGTTCGCCGAAACCCTGCCGGCCGATTCCGACCTGCTGCGCGCGGTGCTGGCCGCACGGCCGAGCGGCCGCATCCGCGACCTCAAGCTGCGCACCACCGGCGAACCGGATGCGCCGCGCGACTACACGCTGAGCGGCGAGCTGTTCGATCTGCGCTTCGCCGCCCAGGACCGGTTTCCCGGCGTCGCGGGCCTGAGCGGGCGCATCGAGGCCGATGCCGCGGCCGGTGAACTGATCATCGCCAGTCCCGCGCTGCACTTCGACCTGCCGACGATATTCACGCAGCCGCTGGCGCTCGGCGGGGTGCAGGGCCGGTTGAGCTGGGAGCGGGCCGACGGCGGCTGGCTGCTGGGCGCGCAGGCGCTCGAGATCGACGCCGCGGATGGCCGGGCCGTCACCGGCCTCGAGCTGCGCCTGCCGCACGACCGCGCGCGCTCGCCGCAGCTTCGGCTGCGGATCGACTTCCGCGATGTCGATGTCGCCGCCGCGCGCCATTACTACCCGGCGCGGCTGCCGCCGAAGCTGCGCGCGTGGCTGGAACGCGCGGTCGTCGGCGGGCGGGTCAGCGAGGGCCACCTGATCTACACCGGTCCGGTGCGCCAGTTTCCGTTTCGCGCGGGCGAAGGCAAGTTCGAGGTCATGGCGCATGTCCAGGACGGGGTCTTCGAATACCTGCCGGGCTGGCCGGCGATCGAGAATATCGATGCCGACCTGCACTTCCAGGGCCCCGGTCTCGACATCACGGTGCGCAGCGGAAGCCTGCACGGCCTTGCGGTCAGCCGCGTCGCGGCCAGCATCGCCGACATGTCGCCGTCGGCGGAAGGCGTGGTCGAAGTCACCGGCCGGATCGCGGGCGCGGCCGGCGATCTGCTCGACGCGCTGTACGTCAGCGATCCGCCGTGGCTCGAGTTCCTGCCGCGCGGCATCGCGGCGAGCGGTCCGGCGGCGCTGTCCCTGGACGTCCGCGTGCCGGTGCACGCGCCGGCCGACACGCGCGTCACCGGCGTGGTGCAGCTGTCCGATGCCGCGCTGCGCCTGCCCGGGACCGAGATCGCGGCGCAGGCGCTGAACGGCGAGCTGCGTTTCGATGAGCGCGGGCCGCTCGACGGTGAAGTCGGCGGCCGCCTGTTCGGCGGCCCGGCGACGCTGTCGCTGTCGCGCGGCGAGCGCGAATGGTTGCTGCGCGCCGGCGGTGGCGTGACCGCCGCCGGCTTGCGGCCGCTGATCGGCGCCCCGGGGCTGGCGTTCGTGAGCGGTGAGGCGCCGTGGGACGCCCAGTTGCGCATACGCCCCGACGGCGGATCGCGCGCGGGCCTCACCGCCGATCTCACGCGCATGGCGATCGCGCTGCCGGCGCCGCTGGACAAGCCGCTCGACCGGCCCGCCGGACTGCGGCTCGACGCCGTCGACCTGGCTTCCGGCGCACGCCGAATCGACGTCCGGCTGGACGATGTGCTGGGCGCCGTGGTCGAGCTCCGGCACGCGCCCGACGACCGCTGGTCGCTGGCACGCGGTCGCATCGCGGTCGGCGAGGAACCGGGCCTCAGCGACGAGTCCGGTCTGCACCTCAGTCTGCGCGAGGCCCGGCTGGACGCCGATGCCTGGTGGCGGGCGCTGAAGGCCCTGGTGCCGGCTGACGCGTCGTCCGCCTGGCACCAGCCGCTGACCCGGGTCAGCGCCGACGTCAAGGCATTGCACGGCTTCAATCGCGAGCTCGGCGCGTTCAGCGTGGAACTGTCGCGCTGGCCCGAGAGCTGGCGCGGTCAGGTGCGCGGCGACGCCGTCGACGGCGCGATGCTGGTGACCACCGAATCCGCCGCGATCGGCATCGAGCTGGACCTGGACCGGCTGCAGATTCCGCCGCCGGAATCCGGGGCCGCGGCGGAGCGCATGGATCCGCGCCGGCTGCCGCGGCTGCGGGTGTCGGCGCGCCGGCTGCAGCTGGCGGGGCGTGAGTGGGGCGAGCTCGAGCTGCGCGGCGTGCCGGCGCCGGACGGATGGCGCATCGAGAGCCTGGGCCTGCGGCAGGCGCCGCACCGGGTGGACGCCAGCGGCCGCTGGCGGGTGCTGGCGTCCGGCGCCCAGCGCACCGAGATCAACAGCAGCCTGCACAGCCCGGATCTGGGCGGTCTGCTCGCCCGGCTCGGCTACCCCGACGAGATGGTCGGCGGGGTCGCGCATTTCGAGCTCGGCGGCGCCTGGCAGGGCGCGCCGACGGAGTTCGGCTTGGCGCGGCTGGACGGGGAGTTGTCCGTGTCGATCGACGAGGGCCGTCTGGTGCAGGTCAAGCAGGGGACCGGCCGCATCCTCGGCGTGCTCGACCTCAACTCCCTGACCCGCTATCTGGCGCTCGATTTCAGCAACCTGTTCGGCAAGGGCTTCGCTTTTGATAGCATTAAGGGGCAGGCAACGGTGGAGCGCGGCAACGCCTACACCCGCAACCTCTCCGTGAAGGGGCCTTCGGCCCATCTGTTTCTGTCGGGACGCGTCGGTCTGGCGACGCAGGACCTGGACCTGGAGGTGGACGTGGTTCCGCGATTCAAGGAAGAGCTGGCGATGACCGGCCTGATCCTGGGCTCCCCGGCGGTCGGCGCGGCGGTGCTGGCCGCGCAGGAGCTGTTCAAGAAGCCCTTGGAGCAGGGTGCGCGGATCAGTTATACAGTCAAGGGAGGCTGGCAGGAGCCGGTGATCGTCAGGGTCCCCAAGCTGACCGTCATCAACCCTGGCGAAGACTAAAGCCGCATTCGATCCGGGTCCCAATATGCCACGCAAGCGGGGATGGATCGCCTGTCCCGCGTTCGCGGGTGCCGCGCCGGCCTGAATCCACTGATCAAATCATTTGATGAGCGGCCGGGCGAGTGGATTGTGATACGGTAACGCGCAGGCGGGACGCCTGCCAAGACAAGAGTCGGAGAGCAAGCATTGTGAGTAAGATTGCCGGAATACAAATGGCCTCGGGCCCGCAGGTGGTGGCCAATCTCAACGAGGCTGCGCGCCTGATCGACATGGCCGCCAAGGCCGGTGCCCGGCTCGTGGTGCTGCCTGAGAACTTCTGCATCATGCCGATGAAGGACGCCGACCGCCTCGCGGTCGCCGAGGCCGACGGCGTCGGACCCCTGCAGGACTTCCTCGCCGCCCAGGCGCGCCGCCACGGGGTGTGGCTGGTGGGCGGCACCATCCCGTTGCGCGCCGAGCGCCCCAACCGGGTGCGCGCCGCCTGTCTGGTCTACGACGAGCGCGGCGAGCGCCGCGCGCGCTACGACAAGATCCATCTGTTCGACGTGCGCCTGGAGAGCGGCGAGCAATACAACGAGTCGGAGGCGATCGAGCCCGGCGACACCACCGTGGTGATCGACTCCCCGTTCGGCCGCCTCGGGCTGGCGGTGTGCTACGACCTGCGCTTCCCGGAACTGTTCCGCCGGTTGCTGGACGACGGCGCCGAGCTGATCTGTGTGCCCTCGGCATTCACCGCGCGCACCGGCCGTGCCCACTGGGAGGTGCTGGTGCGGGCGCGCGCGGTCGAGAACCTGGCCTACGTGATCGCGCCGGCCCAGGGCGGCTATCACCTCAACGGGCGCGAAACCTACGGCGACAGCATGATCGTCAACCCCTGGGGCGAGGTGCTCGACCGGCTGGCGCGCGGCTCCGGTTTCGTGATCGCCGAGCACGACCGGCAGATGCTCACGCGCATCCGTTCCAGCTTCCCGACCATCCGGCATCGGAGGCTCATGCCATGAGCGACGTGATCGAACGGGCGCGCGGCGCGCTGCTGGCGCCGGCCGGCCTCGGCGAGGCCGAGCTCGACCGGCTGATGGGGCGGCTGCTCGATCACCGCATCGATTACGCCGATCTGTATTTCCAGCACAGCCGACACGAGGCCTGGTCGCTGGAGGAGGGTCGCGTCAAGTCCGGCAGCCACAATATCGAGCAGGGCGTGGGTGTGCGCGCGGTCAGCGGCGAGAAGACCGGCTTTGCCTACTCCGACGAGATCGATCTGCCGGCGCTGCTGGACGCGGCCGGCGCGGCGCGCGCCATCGCCCGCCACGGCGGCGGCACGCGGGCGGCGGCACGCCGGCCGGTCGCCGGGCGCGAGTTGTACGCGCCGATCGACCCGATCGGCAGCCTCGACGATGCCGCCAAGGTGCGGCTGCTCGAGGAGGTAGAGGCCGAGGCGCGTCGCCAGGATCCGCGCGTCAAGCAGGTCATGGCGAGCCTGGCGGCCGTCCACGAGGTGATCCTGGTGGTGCGCAGCGACGGCGTGCTGGCCGCCGACATCCGGCCGCTGGTGCGGCTCAACGTGACGGTCATCGTCGAGGGCGCCGGCGGGCGCCGCGAGCAGGGCAGCCACGGCGGCGGCGGGCGTTACGCCTACGCGTATTTCCTGCAGGGCGACACCGCCAAGGGCTACGCGCGTGAGGCCGTGCGCCAGGCGCTGGTAAACCTCGAGGCGGTGCCGGCGCCGGCCGGCAGCCTGCAGGTGGTGCTCGGGCCCGGTTGGCCGGGCATCCTGCTGCACGAGGCCATCGGCCACGGCCTGGAGGGCGATTTCAACCGCAAGGGCACCTCGGCCTTCGCCGGCCGCATCGGCGAGCGCGTCGCCTCGCCGGAATGCACGGTGGTCGACGACGGCACGCTCCAGGACCGGCGCGGCTCGCTCAACGTCGACGACGAGGGCACGCCCAGCCAGTGCACGGTGCTGATCGAGAACGGCGTGCTCAAGGGTTACATGCAGGACACGCTCAACGCGCGGCTCATGAAGGTCGCGCCGACCGGCAACGGCCGGCGCGAGTCCTACGCGCACCTGCCGATGCCGCGCATGACCAATACCTACATGCTCGCCGATCGCCACGATCCGCAGGAGATCATCGGCAGCGTCAGCAACGGGCTCTACGCGGTCAACTTCGGCGGCGGCCAGGTCGACATCACCTCCGGCAAGTTCGTGTTCTCGGCCTCCGAGGCCTACCTCATCGAGGGCGGCCGGATCACGCGGCCGGTGAAGGGCGCGACCCTGATCGGCAACGGCCCGGACGTGCTGACGCGCGTCACCCATGTCGGCAATGACATGCAGCTCGACAGCGGTGTGGGCACCTGCGGCAAGGACGGCCAGAGCGTGCCGGTCGGTGTCGGCCAGCCGACCATGCTGATCGACGGGCTGACCGTCGGCGGGACGCAGAGTTGAATCAGATACAAGTGACAAGTGGCGAGTGGCTAGGGGCGAGTGGTCGTAGGCGTCGGCGTGCCGCCGGCGCATCATTAACATACGAAAGGCGCGATCGATGGCATCCGTGACCGAAACCGATACCCGCGGGGCGTTCAATGTCGACGAGCTGCGCGAAGGCGTGGCGAGCGCGCTGGCCGAGGCCAGGCGGCTCGGGGCGAGCGGCGCGGAGGCGAGCCTGAGCCTGAGCCGCGGCATGGTGGTGACGGTGCGGCTCGGCGAGGTCGAGACCATCGAGCACACCCGCGACCGCGGTCTCGGCGTGACCGTGTACTTCGGCCAGCATACCGGCTCGGCGAGCAGCTCCGATCTCCGCGCGACGGCGATCCGCGAGACGGTGCGCGCCGCCGCCAGCATCGCCAAGTACACGGCGGCCGACGATTGCGCCGGGCTGGCGGATCCGGACACGCTGGCGACCGACATCCCCGATCTCGACCTCCATCATCCCTGGGCGCTCGGCTCGGAAGCGGCGATCGAGCTGGCGCAGCGCTGCGAGGCGGCGGCGCGCGATACGGATGCGCGCATCCGCAATTCCGACGGCGCCTCGGTCTCCAGCCATGAAGGCGTCGAGGTTTACGGCAACACCCACGGTTTCCTCGGCACGGTGGCCGCCACGCGCCACGGTTTGAGCTGCGCGGTGATCGCCCAGAACGAGAGCGGCATGCAGCGCGATTACTGGTACAGCGCGGCGCGTCGGGCCGGCGACCTCGAGGCCGCCGAGCAGGTCGGGCGCAGCGCCGCGCAGCGCAGCCTGCGCCGGCTGGACGCCCGCAAGCTCGCCACGCGCCGCGCGCCGGTGGTTTACGAAGCGCCGGTGGCCGCCAGCCTGCTGTCGCACTTCGTCGGCGCGGTGCGCGGCAGCAGCCTCTACCGGCAAGCGTCGTTCCTGCTGGACCGGCTCGACCAGCCGGTGTTCGCGCCGCAGGTGCGCATCGACGAGCGCCCGCACTTGAAGCGCGCGCTCGGCAGCGCGCCGTTCGACAACGAGGGCGTGGCGACCCGCGACCGCGACCTGGTGCGCGACGGCATCCTGCAGGGCTATGTGCTCGACAGCTACTCGGCGCGCAAGCTCAAGCTGCGCACCACCGGCAACGCCGGCGGCGTCCACAACCTGAGCATCGCCCCGGGCGAGCGCGACCTCGCGGGCCTGCTCGCGCAGATGCACACCGGCCTGCTGGTCACCGAGCTGATCGGCTTCGGCGTCAACACCGTGACCGGCGACTACTCGCGCGGCGCCGCCGGCTTCTGGGTCGAGAACGGCGAAATCCAGTATCCGGTCGAGGAGATCACCGTGGCCGGCAACCTCAAGGACATGTTCCGGCAACTGGTCGCGGTCGGCAGCGATGTCGATTTGCGCGGCAACATCCGCACCGGGTCGATCCTGATCGACGGCATGACCATCGCCGGCAGCTGACGCGCCGGGCCCGCCGTATTTCTCCGCATCCTCTGCCCACTCTGTCGGCGCCGCGGGCGGCCGGTTCCGGGCGGCGCCTAGGCGAATTGCAGGCGACCCTCTAAACTGCTGCCTGGTTTGATCGCCCCACCGGGCGCCGGACGACGCATCAGGATCACCCGCATGGCCAGGTCGCGCACCAGAAAGCAACCCGACAATCTCAAGCTGCTGTTGAGCGCCCTCGAGGAGCAGCGCCTCGACAGCGTGCGCGTAATGCTCGCCGGCCTCCACCCGGCCGACATCGCCACGCTCCTGGAGAGCATTCCGCCGGCGCTGCGGCGCGCGGTCTGGGATCAGGTCGACCCCAAGGTCGAAGGCGAGGTGCTGATCGAGGTCTCGGAGGCGGTGCGCGAGGACATCATCCGGGAAATGGATCAGCGCGAGCTGGTGGCGGCGGCGCGCACGCTGGATGTCGACGAGATCGCCGACCTGATCCCCGACCTGTCGGACGAGGCGATCGCCGAGATCCTGTTCGTCATGGACAAGCAGGATCGCCAGCGGTTGGACGCCGTGCTGTCCTACGGCGAGGACACCGCCGGCGGCCTGATGAACGTCGACACCGTCACGGTGCGCGAGAACCTGACCCTCGAGGTGGTGCTGCGCTACCTGCGGCAGCGCGGCGAGCTGCCCGAGCACACCAACCGCCTGTTCGTCGTCGACCGCAGCGACCGGCTGCTGGGCGCCCTGTCGGTCTCGCGGCTGCTGACGTCCAACCCCGCGCGCCGGGTGTCGGAAGTGATGCAGTGCGATCTCATCGTTTTCCCGGCGCAGACCCCGGACACCGAGGTCGCCGATGCCTTCGAGCGGTACAACCTGGTCACCGCGCCGGTGGTCGACGAGCAGAACCGGCTGCTCGGCCGCATCACGGTCGACGACGTGGTCGACGTGATCCGCGAGGAGGCCGACCGCACGGTGCTGGCGCGCGCCGGCCTGAGCGAGGACGAAGACGTGTTCGCGCCGGCGCTGCGCACCAGCCGGAGGCGCTCGGTGTGGCTGGGCGTGAATCTGTTCACGGCCATCATCGCCGCCTCGGTGGTCGGCCTGTTCGAGGACACGATCGAGAAGGTCGTGGCGCTGGCGGTGATGATGCCGGTGGTCGCCGGCATGGGCGGCAACGCCGGCACCCAGACGCTGACCACCGTGGTGCGGGCGCTCGCGCTCGGGATCGTGACCGAGGCCAACGCCCGGCGCGTGCTGGTCAAGGAGCTGGCGGTCGGCGCCATGAACGGGCTGGTGTTCGCGCTCGCGGTGGCGGTGGTCACCGTGCTGTGGCACAAGAGCCTGTCGCTCGGCATCGTGATCGCGGTGGCGATGCTGATCAATCTCGCGATTGCGGCGCTGGCGGGCGTGGTGATCCCGATCGTGGTCCGCCGGCTCGGGGTGGATCCGGCGATCGCCAGCGGCGTGATCCTGACCACCGTCACCGACGTGGTGGGCTTCTTCGCCTTCCTCGGCCTGGCGACGATATTCCTGCTGTGAAAGGCTTACGGCGAGGGTGAAAAAAAATCCGACGGTCCAGGCCGGACCCGGCGACCGGCCGACCGCCGGGGCTATCAAACAGACCATTCATCCGGAGATCTTGCCACTGCGGGCGCCCTTAACGTAATATTCGGAGTGGATAGGATCTCCTTGATCCATAACAATAACTATAAAAATATAACTACGGTGGATAAATGGTGCCCAACATCCTGCAAGTGCTGACGACCGCCATCAGGCAGAAGCGCTGCGTGGCGATCCGTTACCATGATCAGGCCCACATCCGGGTCATCGAGCCGCACGCCATTTATACCGCGGACAACGGCGAGGTGGTGGTCGACGGCTTCCAGACGCGAGGCTATTCGTCCTCGGGCCGGCCGCCGCCGTTCTGGCGCCCGTTCCGCGTCAAGAAGATCACCGCCGTGTCGATGCTGAAGGAAACCTTTACGACCCGCACCGACGAGGGCTTCAGCGCCACGAAGATGAAGTACCGCAACGGCCTGGTGGCCCTGGTCGACGATCGCCGCAAGTCCTTCTCCTACCCGCCGCAGGCGCTCTCCCAGGAGATGGGCCCGCACCTGCCGAAGAACCCCCACCGCCGTTGAGAGGGTACGTCCCCTATTGTTCGTCCCTATTGTTCGGTCTATTGGCAGGTCATGCGAATCACTACACAAGGGTACGACAGGCACACACCAGACAAATATTATGTAGATACTACCCAGATTGCCTTTGGTTCAGCCAACTCAAATGTTTGTTGCCGCGACATGGCATAATTCAGTTCTGGCCACCGATTAAGCAGGGGCATAGCGGAGATGCGGCCAAGTTCGCTTGGTTCTATCTTGTTCAGGCCGCCACCGTACACACGTCCTTCGCCTCGCAACTCGTGGCCGGTGACGCGGCACAACAGGCTGTGAACGTCCGCACCGCGCTCTGGGTACTGGCGGAGCATGGCGGCAAGGGCGTCCCGCGCGTAGAGCATAAGATACAAATTCGTTGCGATGGCCCCGGAGCGATTCCAGATGAATCGAAATGGCTGTTTTTCGTCCGAGCCGCGCCCCATGTAGGTGCAAAGGAACGGGGCGGGTCCACGCTGTTCCTGTTTGTACCACGGGGTGCGCTTGCCCACGAGGTAGCCATCCTTGACGCCACGTTCTTCGGCGGTTTGCAGATAAGCCCACAGCGCCGGGTACTGCGATTCCACAACCGCTTCTGGAAGATCGCAGTCAATGACACAGAGCTGAGGGTAGATAAGCGGATAGCCATCCTCACCCCTTTCGATCACCGTCATCTGTAGATGGCGCGGGCTGGGCAGAATAGGGCGCAAGTACCGATCAGGCAGGCCGAGGCGCAGGGCTTCGGCGCGGTCAAGCACGAAAAATTTGTTGCTCCCCGTGGCAATGCCGCGCTGGATGCGGAAAAAGTCCGAGAGCGTTGGCCCGTGGCCATCGTTTGCCGTGCGGCGGTCGTTCTTCTCGTGGCCAGGGTGAGCGGTCCACTTTCGAGATTTGCGCAGCCGATCGAGGGGAATTGACTCGCTGACATGAGGTTTGGCGATGCTGCCACCAAAGGTAAATTCCACGGCGTGGCTTGGTGGCGGTGGCGATTTGCGGAAAACCAGAACAACGGAGGAGACCAGAGCGTCGTCGAATTGGACATCGTCGGGGTCGAAGCGATGAACGCGGATCAGTGTCACGCGATCTGTTAGGTAGCTCTTGAGCGCGGCACCGTAGTTGACATCCATGAACTCCGAAGGGATGAGCCAGGCGGCAATTCCGTCATCCTCCATCCACGCGGTAGCGAGGAGCAGGAAGTAGACATACAAACCCGCCAGCCCGTTGACCTCGATACCAGTCATCTTGTATGCGAGGTCTCTCAGGCGCACCTTATCATCGCGTTCCAGATGGTGATGCCGAACGTATGGCGGGTTTGCCAAGATGAGGTTCGGCGCGGGTGGAGAAGCGTCGAAAGCAACGAGTCGCGTGAAGTCGCCGCTGACCACTTTAAGCCCTGCATCGCTCCACAGGCGACGCGCCGCTTCGCAAAAGGCGGGGTCAATCTCAATCCCGACCGCACTCCTGATACGGTCCGCTCCGAGCACAGCCAGGGCCGCCGAGAAAAAACTACCGGAACCGATGGCGGGATCGCCAAAGCGAACTGTTTTTCCGCTCTGCCCCAGCAACGATGCGACATAGGTTGCGATCTCCACCGCCAACACGTTCGGCGTGGCGAACTGGCCGAGGCGGTTCCGCTCGGCCATTGATCGACCGGTGTCAATTTGTGCCTGCAGCGCCTGCCTGCGGTCCTCAATCGTTTCTGTGTTATGAGAGGTCATCTCGCTTACAGCCCCAGTTTGTTGAGGTCGTCAATGCGGTGTTCCCATACCCAGTCCAACCCCTCCGCCGCTTCGTAGCCGAGATAGTCGCTGCCGAAGTAGCCGCACAAGAACAGAACAAGCGTCATGGACTTTCCGTAGGCCGCCTGAAGCTGGTGAATCTTGGTGGCTTCCTCTTTACGCCGCTTATTGGTGTTGGTGAAGTCACCCGCCGACTTCGCCTCGATGAGGATCGGCAGGCGATCTTTGCGCAGACGTTTGGGCTGGATCACTGTGTCGATGGGAATGTTAACCCTGAGAGATTTTCCCACCGGCACGTTCATGCGGAATGTGTATGTGCCTGCTTCCATCTCTTTCAACGGTTTCCCGGCGGGGTGGGGTTGCTTTCTGTAGCCGAGCTTGTCCAGGTGTGCCCCGATGAGTTTGAGTTGCCGCTGTTCCTGGGCATTACGAATAATGGGGTTGGCGACCGCGCTACATAGCCGGTCGGCGATAATCGTGGATGCGCGGTCGCGTTCGTGATCGGTAGGCGTCTTGTCCGCATCGAGCCACGGGAAAATGTCACGGTCCAACAGTTTCTCGATAATGCGACAAAGGGCTTTCAACTCTGCGTCGAGCTGCGTCGTCGCCATTTTTGTTGGTAGCTTGCCTTCCTCCATGCGCCCAACAAGATTCTTGTTTGCATAGGCAAGGCCGATCAGGCGGTCCACTGCTAAAGGCGGGGCTGTGCACATCCGGAGCGTAGGTAGTGCACCGGGGTTGGTTCTTAGCGTGGCGACGTCGATACTGCGGAGATCGCGCGTTGTCAGAAGCGCAGCTTTTACATTCTTGGTTGTATCGACGCGCGTCGAGCGGAATGCCGAGGGTGCGAAACGCATGAACCACTGGTTGAAACGATCGACGGAGGCGGCAATGTCCGATTTCCAGAGGTGCGGTTTGTCGGCGTTGATTCGTTTTGGATTCATACGGATCAAGATTTAAGCAGTTTAACCCGGTTGTACCGCCGCGAGGGATCGAGCTGCTTGCTAGCCTCCAGGCAGGCTTCGTCTATTGGCCGTATGGCAAGCGTGGGCATGTGGTCATTCTAAGTCGATGAATAGCATATTAGGATCAGATCAAAGTTCCCGCTAATACAAGTATGTGATTTTCCCCGATAATGCCGTTAGCTTGGCGAGGAGATAATGCCTAGATTGAACAACCTATATCCCATCGCTTGTTCACTGACCTCAAAAACGCGCGCGAGCTCCGTCATGAGCTGTGCTTCCGTGGCGACCTTCTTCTTCGTAATGCACTTTACGACCTCGCGCCTGATCATCTCTTGGGGCATCAGGAGTTCGGCTGCGAACTTGTTCGCCTCGATTTCCTGTTGATCCTCAGCGAGGCTCGATCGCTTGTCTCGGAAGTTAACACGCACAGCCTGATCTACGAATAGCTCGCCCTTGTGTAACACGAGGTGGCCTATCTCATGCGCAATTGTGAATCGCTGACGCGCTTTGCTGTGGGTAGAATTGATGCCGATGACAGTCTGCTTTTCGTCCCGGTACAGTATCCCAGAAATGTCGTCCTTGCCCTCGAAGGGTTCGAATGTAAGTTGTGCCTTGAGCTTCGCCGCTATCTTGTCCACGCTGACCGGCGGGTTGTCTATTCGGGCACTCTTTAGGAGTTTCTGTGCCTCGGTCGTGGGGTTCATGCTCACGGTTTCTCCTTTGGGCTGGTGCTAGATGAAACGACACGGCTGATCCACTCCCGTCTGTCTTCGGGTAGTGGCTCAAGTTTGTCGGCCAGCTTTTTTGGCAGTTGTCTGTTCTCTTTCGGGTGCGTTTCTTCTGGGAGCAGCTCGCACGGCTTCATACCCAGTATTGAGGCAAAGGAATCAAGCATGTGGAGCGGAACCTGTTGATTACCGCGCTCGATATTGGCGATAGAGGGACGGCTTAGACCGACACGGTCGGCCAAAACCTCTTGGGTCAGGCCCGCAGCTTTGCGTGCCTGGCGGAGCTTGTTTCCGAAAGCCCTGTAGAAAATCATCGGTGCGATTTATAAACAATTGACATAGATATGTCAATACTACAAACATGTTTGCAATGTAAACTATTATAGTATTTCTGTTTGCATAGTTGACAGCGCTCCGAAGTAGGCGCAGCATTAACCTGCCGTAATACGCGGCTAGCGGGAAAATAATTGTGGAATCAAAAACGTCGAAGTCGTGGCCTCAGTCAGGCATGGTGGCTTCGGTACCAATTTTTCTGTTTTACCGCCACAAAGGCATCGTCTCCGACCGCTGGCATGGCGGAAAGCCGATGGTTATCTCGACATCAGCTCGAGCTGGCGGCGTACGTGAAGAACCGTGGGATGTGTTCGCCAATGGTTGCGTCGTGACTGTTGATGGTTATCCAGGCGGCTTGCCAAGCTATGAAGTATTGCGTCGGGCCAGGTCGCTGATTGGAACTCAATATGATGTGCTTGCAAGGAATTGCGAGCACATCGTCATGCATGTTCACGGGCTTAAGCCGCAGAGTTCACAAGTTGCACTCACCTTCGCAATCATCACCTTGTGTGTTGGTGCGCTGGCTGTTGCAAGGTAACGAGCCTGGGGGGACTGTGACGGGCGGCACACGAAAGGACGAGAAGAACGATGCATGTGGAAGTAGAGCAGATGCTACAGGTAATCGGACGTCAACTAGATAGGGGCATTTTTCCCAGAGTAAAAAACGGCGGGATCGTAATGCCCAGCGAGCTTGCCGAGCCTTCATCAACCGTGGGCGTGGAGAATGGAAATGACAAAACCTCAAGACAGAGAAGATCCGAAGCCAGACCAAGGAAAGGGGCCGCCGGACGGCAAGGGACGGCCGGAGGATCATGGACGCCCCGTCAAACCGCACCGGTCGTCCGCGCAAGTCTTCAGACACAGTATGAAGACGAACTAGTTGCGGTACATGAAGCCTACCCTGGAACCCAAGTCTGGCGACAAGAAGAAGGTTTATGGTTGTTGACTGAGGGCTCTCTGCTACCCGGGTTTCAGCAGAGAGTTCTCTTTCTTACTGGTGTTTCCTTTGCAGGTACAATTGTACGGGGTTGGGGTTTCTGGGGATGCGTTGTAGGCTCTACGTGGATCGGGCCTCGTCATACGAATTTCCCAGATGGATCGATATGTGCATTCGAGCCGACTGATGGGACATGGATGATTGGCGATCCGCTTGTGGAGCTTCTAGATCTATACACACTCTGGGCTCTACGGCACCTTCACCTTCAAGTTTTCGGCCGCTGGCCAGGATATCAAGCTGTACCCCATCCCTATGAACGAATTTTGGAGCTAAGAGAAGATGAGCACTGCGGATGTGGCAAGTCAGACAAACTATATGGTGAGTGCTGCCGAGATAAAGACCATGTTAGGGATCGCATATCAGATGCGGTTAATTTTTTCTTACGCTATTCGGGCGGCTTGCGTAATCCGCCGAGTACCGTGCTGAGATTCATTCGTGAACAGATAGACCCTCCACGTTTTAGCGATCTGTTGGCATAGTCGTTACATATGACGCAATGACTATTCCTGGCCGGGAGGCAACCACGCTGGGCGACCGCTTCAGGTTGTGATGGTCTCACACGTCAGTTGCACTAATCTGATGAATAATAGTGAATAATAGGGGACGTACCCTGAGGTTTCCCCGCATTTCAAGCCGTCACCGTGAGAGCCGATGCCGCTTGCGCGGCCAGCGGTGGGATCGCTCGCCACGGATGGAGCCGATACAGGCGGTGCGGCGCGACATCGAGGATGCGCCGTCCCCTACGACGCCGGCTCGACGTTGCGCGGCAGGCTCTCGTAGGCGGCGTTCATCTTCTCCACCAGCCCGTGCAGCTCGTCGGTCGAGCGCGCTGCCAGCACGCGCGCGGCGAAGCCCTCGAGCTCCGACAGATCGCTCTCACGCACGATCTTCTTGATCTCCAGCAGGCCGGAGGGGTGCATGCTGAACTCGTTCAGCCCCAGGCCCAGCAGGATGCGCGTGTAACGCGGATCGCCGGCCATCTCGCCGCACATCGCCACCGGGATGCCGGCGGCGCGTCCGGCCTGGATGGTCGTGGCGATCAGGCGCAGCACCGAGGGGTGCAGCGGGTCGTAGAGGTAGTTCACCGCATCGTCGATGCGGTCGATGGCCAGGGTGTACTGGATCAGGTCGTTGGTGCCGATCGACATGAAGTCCAGGTGCGGCGCGAACAGGTCGGCCGCGACCGCGGCGGCCGGCACCTCGATCATGCCGCCGACCGGGATGTCCGGATCGAATTTCTGGCCTTCGCGCCCGAGCTCGATCTGGATTTCCTCGATGAGGTCCAGGACGCGGAACACCTCGTCGAGGTTCGAGATCATCGGGATCATCAGGCGCACCCGACCGTGCGCCGAGGCGCGCAGGATGGCGCGCAGCTGCGGACGGAACAACGCGATGTCGGACAGGCACAGGCGGACAGCGCGCAGGCCGAGCGCCGGGTTGGCGCCGGGATTCTCGCCGTCGCGGCCGCCGTCGACGCGCTTGTCGGCGCCCAGGTCGAGGGTGCGGATCGTCACCGGCTTGTCGCCGAGCGCCTTGACCACCTTGACGTAGGCGCGAAACTGCTCTTCCTCGTCCGGCACGTCGGGGCGGTTCATGAACAGGAACTCGGTGCGGTAGAGGCCGACGCCCGCGGCGCCGACCTTGCCGACCGCCTTGATGTCGTCGGGCAGCTCGATGTTGGCATGGAGCGCGATCTCGATGCCGTCGCGGGTGATCGAGCGGCTGGCCTTCATGGCGTCGAGCAGGCGCCGGGTCTGGACGATGTCCTTCTGCCGTTGCCGGTACTCGGCGACCACCTGCTTGTCCGGCGCGACCAGCAGCACGCCGCGCTTGCCGTCGACGATCAGCTCGTCGCCGTTGCGGATGTAGCGCGTCGCGTTGTGCACCGCGACGATCGCCGGGATCTCCAGGTTGCGCGCCAGGATCGCGGTGTGCGAAATCGGGCCGCCGAGGTTGGTGACGAAGGCCGCGACCTTGTTGTGCTTGAGCAGCACGGTGTCGGCCGGGCTCAGGTCGTTGGCGACCACGACCTGGCCCTCGAGCGCGTCGGAGATCTGCTCGTGCTCCTCGTCGTGCGACTCGAGCAGATTGCGCAGCACCCGGTCCACGACCTGATTGACGTCGGTCTTCTTGTTGCGCAGGTAGGGATCTTCCATCTGCTCGAAGACCTCGGCGAGCCGGTCGGCCTGGAGCTTGAGCGCCCACTCGGCGTTGCACTGCTGCCGGCGGATGGTGTCGGCCGGCGACTCGGCGATCATCTTGTCGTGCAGGATCAGCATGTGAGTGTCGATGATGCTGGCGATCTCGGGCGGCGCGGACTTGGGGATGTGGTTGCGGATGCGCTCGAGCTGGGCGCGCGCCAGCTCGATGGCGGCACGGAAGCGCTCGACCTCCTCGTCGACCAGGCCGCGCGGCAGCACGTACTCCGGCACCTCGGGGTGCTCGCGGTGCAGCACATAGGCCTTGCCGATGGCAATGCCGTTGCTGACGCCGGTGCCGTGGAGCGCGAGCATCGCTACTCCTCCTCGCCGAAGCGGTTCTCGACCAGCTCGCGCAGCGCCTGCAGCGCCCGGTCCTCGTCCTTGCCGTCGACGCGCAGCTCCAGCTCGCTGCCTTGCGCGGCGGCCAGCATCATGATGCCCATGATGCTCTTGCCGTTTGCGTGCTGGCCGTTGCGGCCGAGCGTGATCTCCGCCTCGAACTGCGAGGCCAGGCTCACGAACTTGGCGGAGGCGCGCGCGTGCATGCCCAGCTTGTTGACGATGGTGAGCTGCGCGAGTTTCATATGCCGGCCTTGGCGCGCAGCAGCGGCTGCGAGGCGGAGACGATGCCCTCGCTGCCGCCGCTCAACGCCTTCTGGACCAGCGCCGCCAGCCCGAGGTCGCGGTAGTTGAGGATGCGGATCAGCATCGGAAGATTGACCCCGCTCACCAGCTCGATCCGGTTCGCGACCAGCAGCTGGCAGGCGGCGTTGGTGTGCGAGGCGCCGTAGATGTCCGCCAGGATCAGCACCCCCTGACCCTGGTCGAGGCGCTTGAGGTGCTCGGACAGGCGGCGGCGCAGCGCCTCCGGCCCGGCGTGGTAGTTCACCGGCAGCGTTTCGAGCTGCGGCGGCAGCTCGCCGAGCACGTGCTCGATCGAATGCAGCAGTCCCTTGCCGAGGTCCTCCTGGGCCAGAATCAGCAAACCTATCATGGCAACTCCCGGTGACGTATCTGGGTCTTGATCCCTTTATTCGTAAAATACTCCGCCAAACGCCTCACTAAGTAAACTGAGCGGTGCTGGCCGCCGGTGCAGCCGACGGCGATGGTCATGTAGCTGCGATGCTCGGCCTCGAAGTCCGGCAGCCAACCCTCGAGGAATGCGGTCAGTTGCCGGAACATCGCCTCGACCTTCGGATCCTTCTCGAGATATTCGATGACCGGCCCGTCCAGGCCCGTGAGCGGGCGCAGGTCGGCCTGCCAGTGCGGGTTCGGCAGGCAGCGCACGTCGAACACGAAGTCGGCATCCAGCGGCGTGCCCTTCTTGAAGCCGAACGACTGGAACAGCAGGGTCATGCCCTCGGTTTCGCCGCTGCGCGCGAAGCCGTGCACCAGGTGGCGCAGCTCGTGCGGCGTGGTGTGCGTGGTGTCGAGTCGCAGATGGGCGTTGGCCGAGAACGGCTCGAGCAGGGTTTTCTCCAGGCGTATGCCCTCCAGGAGCGGCGTGCTCCGGTTGGTCAGCGGGTGCTTGCGGCGCGTCTCCTTGAAGCGCTTGACCAGCACCGACTCCTCGGCCGTCAGGAATATGATCTGATAGTCGAGCCCCAGCGACTGCAGTTCCTTGAGGCCGGCCGGCAGCGCATCGAGGAAGGAGCGGTTGCGCGCGTCGATGCCGACCGCGGCATGGGCCGGCGCGCGCGCCGGCGTCCCGAAGATCTCGCGCGCGAAGTGCGGCAGCAGCGCCGCCGGCAGGTTGTCGATGCAGTAATAGCCCATGTCCTCCAGCGCCTGGAGCGCCAGGCTCTTGCCCGAGCCCGACAGCCCGCTGACGATCAGCAGGCTCATCGCTTCTTCCCCGCCATGCTGGCCTCCTGCCGGCTCATCAGGTCGGCGAGCGGATTGATGCCGCGCATGCGCAGGATATGGCTGCGGGTGGCGGCCTCGACCAGCACCGCCAGGTTGCGGCCCGGCGCGACGTACAGCGCCACCTCCGGGATCTCGACGTCCAGGATGGCGCGGGTCTGCTGCTCGGCCTGCAGGCGGTCGATGCCTGCCAGGCGCTTCTGCTTGAGCTCCTCGAGCCGCAGCACCAGCCGCAGCGTCTTCTCGCGCCGCACCGAGGTGTCGCCGAACATCGCGCGCACGTTCAGGATCCCGAGGCCCCGCACCTCGAGGAAATCGGCGAGCTCGCCGGGGCAGCGTCCGATCAGCGTGTCGGGGCCGACGCGGAAGAACTGCACGGCGTCGTCGGCGATCAGCCGGTGATTGCGGCTCAGCAGCTCGAGCGCCAGCTCGCTCTTGCCGACCCCGCTCTCGCCGGTGAGAAACACGCCGAGGCCGAGCACCTCCATATAGACGCCGTGCAGGGTCACGTGCGCGGCCAGCGCCCGGGTCAGATAGTGCTGCAGGCCGTCGATCAGCCGCGGGCTCGGCAGGCTGCTGCCGAGCAGCGCCAGCCCGTGGCTGTCGGCGGCGGCGCGCAGCGCCGGCTCGACCTTCTGGCCGTTGGCGACCACCACCGCCGCGGTGGTCTTGCAGCGAAACAGGTTGTCGACCGCCTGGCGGCGCTCGCCGGCGGGCAGGCGCTTCAAGTAGTCGACCTCGGTCAGGCCGAGGACCTGGACCCGGTTGGGATGGACGAAATTCATGTGCCCGACCAGCGCCATGCCCGGGTACTTGGCGGTGGCCGGCTCCAGCAGCCGCTCCTTGCCGCCCGCGCCGGCGATCCAGTCGAGCTTGAGGGACTGGTGCTGGGCCTCGTACAGGTCGTTGGCGGTGAGCAGGGTGGTCATCGGGTTTCCCGGTCAGGCGCGGGGCGGCGCGCGCCCATAGGTTACCGAGATTTGCGCCGCGCGCCTATGGCGGCGCCGGGGCGGATTCGGGGTGCTGAACTAGCCACGGGGAGCACGGGGGTCACGGGGAAGACTCAAATGGATGGTCTTGCACGACCGGGCATCCAGCGAACCCACAGGATTTATATCCTTATCTCCCCGTGTTCCCCGTGGCTAAGCATTATACAGCCTATCATGACCGCGGCGTCGATTGCGGCATCCTTCCACGGTCGCGCACGGAGAGCTCGCGATTCCCCGTGGTCACAAACGATGTCAATCGGTCTTCTGATCCTTGAGCGCGCCGCCGTTGCGGTGGTGGTCGGTGAGCTTTTCCTTGTGCCGGATCACCTGGCGGTGAAGCTTGTCGGCCAGGTCGTCGATCGCGGCGTACATGTCGTTGCCTTCGGAATTGGCGTGCAGCGACGCACCCTTGGCGTGAATGGTGGCCTCGACCGCGTGCCGGTTCTTCTTCTTCTCGTAATGCAGCACCACGTTGGCGGTGGTCATGTTATCGAAGTGCTTCTGGATCTTGCCGATCTTCTCGGTGACGTAGTTCTGCAACGGCTCGGTGACTTCCACCTGTTGCCCGGTGACGGTGATCTGCATGGTGACTCTCCAGGGTAAACGGCCTTAAACCAGTGACTTGCGTTGGCTCGAGGGCGGGATGTTCAACGATTCGCGGTATTTTGCCACCGTGCGCCGGGCGACGTAAATCCCCTGTTCGGCGAGCAGTTCGGCGATGCGGCTGTCGCTGATCGGCTTGGTGGTGGTCTCCTCCTCGATCATCTTCTTGATCAGGCTGCGGATCGCGGTCGCCGAGCAGGTGCCGCCGTCGGCGGTGCTCACGTGGCTGGAGAAGAAATACTTGAGCTCGAAGATGCCGCGCGGCGTCAGCATGTATTTGTTGGTGGTGACGCGCGAGATGGTCGATTCGTGCATTTCCACGACCTCGGCGATGTCGTGCAGCACCAGCGGCTTCATCGCCTCCGGGCCGTGGTCGAAAAAGGCGCGTTGCCGGTCGACGATGGCGCGTGCGACCTTGAGCAGCGTGTCGTTGCGGCTCGACAGGCTCTTCAGGAACCAGCGCGCCTCCTGCAGGCGCTCCTGCAGGTACTTGTTGTCGGCGCTGTCCTTGCCGCGTTGGATCAGCCGCTCGTACTGGTTGTTGATGCGCAGCCGCGGGGTGACGTGGCCGTTGAGCTCGGCGCGCCACACACCGCGGAATTTCTTGACGACGATGTCCGGCGTGATGTAGCTGGCCTGGTTGGCCTGGATGCTGCTGCCCGGGCGCGGGTTGAGGTGCTGGATCAGGGTGATCGCCGGCTGCAGGTCCTCGGGCTTGAGCTTCATGACGCGGCGCAGTGCCTTGAAGTCGCGTGCCGCCAGCAGATCGAGGTGCTCGGATCGGGCCAGCAACCGGGCCTCTTCGAGGTAGGGGATGTCCGCGTCCATGGCCTTCAGCTGCAACAGCAGGCACTCGCTCAAGGAGCGTGCGCCGACGCCGATCGGATCGAAGTTCTGGATCTGGTGCAGCACCGCCTCGATCTCGTCGGCCTCGACCGGGTCGTCCGCGCCGAGCGCCTGCTGGATCTCCTCGGTGCCGGCGCGCAGATAACCGTCCTCGTTGATGGCGTCGATCAGCGCCATCGCGATCTGCACGTCGCGCGGCGTGAACTGCGTCATCTGCATCTGCCACAACAGGTGGTCGCGCAGGGTAAGCGGTGCGCTGTTGCGCGTGTCGATGTCCGGCAGGCCGTCGTCGCGGTTGCCCGGCCGGTCGGCGATGCTCGCCGGGGTGTCGAAGGTGTCCTCCCAGGCATCGCCGGCGTAGTCCTCCTGGACGCGTTCCTCGCTGGCCTCGCCGGCGTAGTCCTCCTGGACGCGTTCCTCGCCGCTGTCCCCGGGCTCGTCGCCCTCGACATTGTCCGTGGCGCTGTCGTCCGATTGGCCGTTGAGCGACTCGCCTTCCGACTCGCTCTTGGCGCCCGACTCCTCGTCGATTTCCTCGAGCAGGGGATTGCTCTCGAGCGCCTCCTGAATCTCCTGCTGGAGCTCGAGCGACGACAACTGCAGCAGGCGTATCGCCTGCTGCAGTTGCGGTGTGATGGTCAGGTGTTGACCCAGCTTGAGATCGAGCGACTGCTTCATGACCTGCTCAGGGTTTCATTCGGTTCGATCGGGATCCGTGATTGGCATACCGTCCACATGACCCCAGTTTAGTCTATTTTCGTGCCAACCAAGAAGCGTTCGGGCGGGGGAGCGGACGGATGGGAACGGGAGGCGGGCACAGGCGGGGCAGCGCGGGTCGCGTCGCCCGGCGTTACTTCTCAGGCTAGCATCCGGCGGCGAAAATTCCAGTGGTGCCGCCCGCGGTCCGGCGCTCTGACCGCGCCGTTCGTCCCGACCGACGCGTCACAGGCGGAAGTCCTCGCCCAGGTAGACCTTCTTGACTTCCTCATTATACAGAATTTCGGCCGGCGTGCCCGCCGCCAGCACCCGGCCTTCGCTGAGGATGTAGGCGCGGGAGCAGATCTTCAGGGTTTCGCGCACGTTGTGGTCGGTGATCAGCACGCCGATGCCGAGCTGCTGGAGATGCGCGATCAGGTGCTGGATGTCGATGACCGAGATCGGGTCCACGCCGGCGAACGGTTCGTCCAGCAGGATGAAGCGTGGCCGCGTGGCGAGCGCCCGGGCGATCTCGACGCGCCGGCGCTCGCCGCCGGACAGGCTCATGCCGAGGGTGGCGCGGCGCTCGGTGATGTGCAGCTCCCCGAGCAGCTCCTCCAGGCGCTGCTGGCGTTGCGCGGGGCTCAGGTCGGGCTGCGTCTCGAGGATCGCCATGATGTTCTCCTCGACGGTCAGCTTGCGGAACACCGACGGTTCTTGCGGCAGGTAACCAACGCCGAGGCGCGCCCGGCGATGCATGGGTAGCCGGCTCAAGTCGTGGTCATCGAGGTGAATGCCGCCGTTCTCCATCGGCACCAGCCCGACGATCATGTAGAAGCAGGTGGTCTTGCCGGCGCCGTTCGGCCCGAGCAGGCCGACGACTTCGCCGCTGTGGATCTCCAGGGCCACGTCGTCGACCACGCGGCGGCCCTTGTACTGCTTGCGCAGGCCCGACGCGCGCAGGACGCTCACGGACGCTCCTTGCCGCGCTGCTTCAGGCGCCCGGCCGCGTCGTCGGCGCCGAGCGCCGCCGGTTCGATGGTCGCCGAGACCTGGCCGTCGTCGTTGCCGTCGGCCGCCAGCGTCTCGGTGTCGAGGTCGTAGCGCATGACGGCGCTGCGGAACAGGTTGCGGCCGTGCTCGATTCGCACGTCGCCGAACAGGCTCAGCTGCCCGGTGACGGCGTGATATTCGAGGCGCACGGCGGAACCGCGGACCTCCTGCGCCTCGCCGCTCGCCGCTTGACGGAAGCGCAGCGGCCGCCCCTGGGCATGGACGGTCTCGAGGCGCTCGCCCTTGAGTCGCGCCTCGACGCGGTCGGCATCGATGCGCAGCCCGCCCTGCTCGAATCTCACCTTCCCCTGGTACACCGTGACGCCGCGCCGCTGGTCGACATTGATGCTGTCGGCGCGCACGCGGATCGGCGCGCTTCGATCCGGCGTCCAGCGCGACGCGCGATCGGGCGCCGGCGCCGACGGCGCTTGCGCATCGGCTGCGGTTTCCGGCGGTCCGAGCGTCCCGGCAGCCGGCGTCTTGAGCGACTCGGGCACCGTCGTGGGCGCGTCGACCGGCAGCGGGTCGGGCCCGCCGGCGCAGCCCGGGCCGGCCAGCAGCGCGACCAGGAAGGGCACGACGGTTGCGGGGAAACGCATCGTCAATTCAATATCACATGCAGCTCGCGGGCGACGACATCGGCCGACGGATCGCCGCCGTCGCCGCCGCGGGTGACGCGGACGTTGCCGGTCATCTGCAGCTCCTTGCCGTCATTGTAAACGCGGCCTTGATCGGCGGTGGTGTGGACCGGCGGGCCGCCCGGCGTGTATTGCACCAGGTGCGGTTGCGCCAGGTGTGCCGACCTCTCGTTCGGATAGTGGACGAGGCGCGCGGCGCTCAGGGCGTGCTTGGGCCGGCCGTGCTCGTCCATCGCGGTGCTGGTGAAGTTCTCGATAATGTAGTCCGGGGCGCCGTTCGGACCGTTGTCGATGGTCAGGACCGGGTCGATGAGCGCGTTGGGCAGCCAGATCGACAGCGCCAGCAGCGCCAGCAGCGCGGTTACGATGATCGTCTTGTTGAGGTCCCAGTTCATGCCCCCACCCGCCGCGACCGCGGTCACGCGGCGCCCTTACAGATAACGCTGCATTTCGCTGCCATAACTGCCCTGTGCCCGCATGATCAGCTCACAGACCTGGCGCGCCGCGCCGCAACCGCCGGTGTTCGGCGTGACCCAGTGGGCGTGGCGCTTCACCAGCTGGTGCGCGTCGGCGACCGCCACCGCGAAGCCGACGCGCAGCATGATCGGCAGATCGACGACGTCGTCGCCGACGAACGCGACCTGGCCGTGATTGAGGTTGAGCCGCTTCACCAGCTCCTCGTAAACCGGCAGCTTGTCGAGCGCGCCCTGATGGACGTGCTTGATGCCGAGCTCGGTGGTGCGGTGCTCGACGATCCGGGAGTTGCGGCCGGTGATGATGCCGATCTGCACGCCGTTGCGCTGCAGCATCTTCATGCCGTGGCCGTCGCGCGAATTGAAGGACTTGTACTCCTCGCCGCGATTGTCGATGTACAGACGCCCATCGGTCAGCACGCCGTCGACGTCGAACAGCACCAGCTTGACCTCGGCGGCGCGCTGCAGCGCCGCCGCCGGCACCTCGAAACCGAGCGCGTCGAAGTCCGAGGTCATACCACGCCCGCCCTGAGCAGGTCGTGCATGTTGAGCGCGCCGAGCACGCGCAGCTCGGCATCGACCACGAACAGGCCATTGATGTTCATCGAGCGCATCAGCTGCACGGTCTCGGCCGCCAGTTTGTCCGGGCCGATGGTCTTGGGGTTGCGCGTCATGACGTCGCGGATCATGGCGTGGTAGACGTCGATGCCCTGATTGAGCGTGCGGCGCAGATCGCCGTCGGTGTAGATCCCGCACAGCCGCCGCTCGCGATCGAGCACGCCGGTCATGCCGAGCCCCTTGCCGGTCATTTCCAGCAGGGCGTCGCGCAGGCTGGCGCCCTCGTCGACCAGCGGCACGGCGTCGCCGGTGTGCATGACGTCGGTGACGTAGAGCAGCAGCCGGCGGCCGAGCTTGCCGCCGGGATGGGAGCGCGCGAAGTCCTCGGGGGTGAAGCCGCGCGACTTGAACAGCGCGACCGCCAGGGCGTCGCCCATCACCAGGGTCGCGGTGGTGCTGGAGGTCGGCGCGAGGTTCATCGGGCAGGCCTCCTTGTCGACGCCGACATTGAGGTTGACGTCGGCCTGGCGCGCCAGGCTCGACTGCGGGTTGCCGGTCATGCTGATGAGCTTCACGCCCATGCGCTTGATGATCGGCAGGATGGTGAGGATCTCGTCGGTCTCGCCGGAGTTGGAGATCGCGATCACCACGTCGGGCGGCGTGATCATGCCCAGGTCGCCGTGGCTGGCCTCGCCGGGGTGCACGAAGAACGCCGGCGTGCCGGTGCTGGCCAGGGTGGCGGCGATCTTGCTGCCGATGTGGCCGGACTTGCCCATGCCGACCACGACCACGCGGCCGTGGCAGGCGAGGATGATCTCGCAGGCGCGGGCGAAGCCGCGATCGATGCGCGCGCGCAGCGCGTTCACCGCCTCGGCCTCGAGTTCGACGACCGCGCGGCCAAGCTGTTCCAGGGAGGCGGATTCCGTCATGTGTTTCGCGGGCAACGGGGAATAGAGTAATCTTGCGCCGAGTATATCCAAACGGCTTTTAATCTCCTAATGCAGACGGTCGCCTTCCATCACATACTCGTCCTGTTGGGCGTGGCCGTCGTCCTGGTCGCGATCTTCCGTTACCTCAAGCTGCCGCAGCTGCTGGCCTATCTGTTCGCCGGGGTGCTGGTCGGCCCCTACGGCCTGGCCTGGATCCCGGACCTGGAGGGCACCCGCCACCTGGCGGAGTTCGGCCTGGTATTCCTGATGTTCACCGTCGGCCTGGAGTTCTCGCTGCCGCAGCTCCTGGCCATGAAGCGCATCGTGCTGGGCCTGGGGGGCGCCCAGGTCGTCGCCTGCTTCCTGGCCTTCGCCGGCATCGCCTGGGGCCTGGGTGTGGCGCCCGAGGGGGCGATCGTGATCGGCGGGGTGCTGGCGCTGTCGTCGACCGCCATCGTCATGAAGCTCATGGTCGAGCAGCTCGAGCAGCAGTCGCGCCACGGTCGCGCCGCGCTCGGTGTGCTGCTGTTCCAGGACCTGATGGTCGTGCCGTTCCTGATCGTGATCCCGATGCTGGCGGCCGGCACCGAGGCCGACGCGGCGCTGGCGACGTTCGGCTGGGCGCTGGTCAAGAGCGTGGTGGTGCTCGTCGTGATCATCCTGGTCGGCCGCCTCGGCCTGCGCCCGGCCTTCCACGAGGCGGCGATCGCGCGCTCGCGCGAGTTCTTCATGCTGACCGTGCTGCTGATCACCCTGGCCGCCGCCTGGCTGACCGAGATCGCCGGGCTGTCGCTGGCGCTCGGCGCCTTCCTCGCCGGCCTGATGATCGGCGAGACCGAGTACCGCCATCAGGTCGAGAGCGACATCCTGCCGTTCCGCGACGTGCTGCTCGGCCTGTTCTTCATCACCGTCGGCATGCTGCTCGACCTGCGCGTGGTGTGGGCGCTGCTGCCGTGGGTGCTGGCGGCGCTGACCGGCATGCTGGCGATCAAGCTCGCGCTGGTGTTCGCGCTCGGCCGGCTGTTCCGGCTGGAGGCCGGCGTGGCGCTGCGTACCGCGCTGGTGCTCGGGCAGGGCGGCGAGTTCGGCTTCGCGTTGCTGCTGCAGGCCGAGCGTTACCAGGTGCTGGGCGGCCAGCCGACCCAGATCGTGCTGGCGGCGATGGTGCTGTCCATGCTGATCGCCCCGCTCGTGATCCGCCACAACGGCCGCCTGGCCCAGGCGCTGGTGCCGGGCTATCGCGAGCGGCGCGAGTCCAATCTCGACGCGATCCGGGCGGCCGCCGGCGATCCGCACCGCCACGTGATCCTGTGCGGCTACGGCCGCAGCGGCCAGAACCTCGGCTGGATGCTGAAGGAGGAGGGCCTCCCGTACATCGGCCTGGATCTCGATCCGGTGCGCGTGCGCGACGCGCGCGACGCCGGCGAGCCGGTGGTCTACGGCGACTCGACGCGCCGCGACATCCTCGAGGCGGTGGGCCTGTCCGAGGCGCGCGCGCTGCTCATCAGCTTCGTCGACATCCCGGCCGCGCTGCGCATTCTGCGGGTGACGCGCGGGTTGCGTCCCGACATGCCGGTGATCGTGCGCACCATGGACGACCGGCGCATCGAGGAGCTGAGGCAGGCCGGCGCCACCGAGGTGGTGCCGGAGAGCCTGGAGGGCAGCCTGATGATGGGTTCGCATCTGATGATGCTGCTGGGCGTGCCGGTGTCGCACGTGCTGCGCCAGGTGCAGACCGTGCGCAAGAACCGTTACCGCATGCTGCGCGGATTCTTCCACGGCGCGGCCGGCGAGGACGTCACCGAGGAGTCGTATCGCGAGCGCCTGCACTCCGTGAGCCTGCCGCCCGGCGCGCGCGCGGTCGGCAAGCGGCTCGCCGAGCTCAAGCTCGACGCCGCCGGCGTGACCGTCACCGCGGTGCGGCGCGGCGGCATCAGCGGCCCGCAGCCGGCCGAGGATACCCGGCTGCGCGACGGTGACGTGCTGGTGCTGTACGGCAGCCCGGAGGGTCTCGACGAGGCCGAGAAGATCCTGCTCGAGGGTTGACGTATAAATTATTGTAGGCGGGGCTTCCAGCCCCGCTATCTTCCAGCCCCGCTATCTCTATGAGGCTAGGATTTGCCCGACTGCAGGTACAGCGCCGCGCCGCCCAGCACCAGGAACAGAATCACCCAGTCCCAGTGGAAGCCAAGATAGCTCGGAAACGACACCAGCAGCAGCACGAGCGCGGTGAACGAGGCGAACGGCTGGAAGCGGAACAGCGCGCCGGCCAGGGTCGCGACCAGCAGCAGCGACTGGATCTTGGTCATGTTGATGTACCAGTCGCTCACGCCCGGCACGCCCTGCCAGGTCAGTTGATAATCCGGCAGCAGCTTTTTGTACCAGCTGCCGTCGCCGGCCTCGGGCGACTGGATGAACGCCGGCACCTTGAGCCAGTCGAACGGGTATTGCAGGCCGCCGCCCAGCAGCAGCTTGAACAACAGGGCCAGCAACAGGAAATTCGCCGCCACCTGCGGCCAGCGCCAGGCGCCCGGCGCCGGGCGGAAGAACCCGCGGTGATAGCCGAGCAGCAGGAACAGCAGCGCGAACAGCGGTTGATAGTAGTGTTGCGGCAGGCCGAGCCCGAAATAGCCGCAGCCGAGCGCGCCGACGCTCAATGCCAGCGCCCAGGCCGGGTGGAGTCGGTCGGGCAGCGCCAGGGACGGCGACGGGACGGGCGCGCCCGCCTCGAGCCGCGCGAGCCGCGCCTCGATCTCCTGGAAGCGTCGTTCATCCGGCGGGTTCATGGGCAGGTCCTCAGCTGGCCGCCGCGCGCGGCGGCGTGATCCGGTCGGTTCACTATATTATGATCCATTCTGACGCGGCGCGACGACGAATGCCCATGTCCACCTTCATCGATTTTCTCGCAGCACAGAGCCGGGCGCCCGAGATCGCGCCCGACGCGCCGCTCGACGCCGCGCTCGCCCGCCTCGACCGGATGCTCGCCGAACTGGCGGCCGAGCTCGAGGTCGAGTACTACGGTCCCGAGGTCGGCATCGCGGCCGGCCGGCACGTCTATCGGCTGGTGGTGCGGCGCCACACCTGGCGGATCCACGCGCCCGGCTGGAGCCTCAAGATCTGCACCGCGCTGCCGCACGCCGGCTGGCGCGCCGATTGGCCGGTGCAGGGGGCGGGCCGGCTGCGCCAGCGCGCGGTGGTGCGCGCGCTGCCGGCGTTCTTCGCCGGCTACCGCGAGGCGGTGCGCGCCGCCGGCCGGGCCGACAGTCCCGCCGGGCGGCGCGTCGCCGAGCTGGCGGCGCGATTCGGAGCGGACGACCGATGAGCGCGACCGTGATCCGCGTCGAGGCGCTCACCAAGCACTACCAGCAGGTGGTGGCCGTCGAGGACCTGGATTTCACGGTCACGACCGGCAGCGTCTGCGGCCTGCTCGGCGGCAACGGCGCCGGCAAGACCACCACCCTGTCGATGCTGCTCGGGCTGCTGCTGCCGAGCGCCGGAAGCATCAGCGTGCTCGGCGCCGACATGCTGCGCGAGCGTCACCGGGTGCTCGGACGCATGAATTTTTCCTCGCCCTACGTCGATCTGCCGCATCGCCTGACGGTGGCCGAGAACCTGGGCGTCTACGCGCGGCTGTACGGCATCCGGCGCCGCGCCGAGCGGCTCGCGCAGCTCGGCGCCGATCTCGACATCGGCGATCTCATGCACCGCGCCTACGGCAATCTGTCGGCCGGGCAGAAGACCCGCGTCGGGCTCGCCAAGGCGCTGCTCAACGCGCCCGAGCTGCTGCTGCTCGACGAGCCGACCGCCTCGCTCGACCCCGACACCGCCGACCGCATGCGCCGCTACCTGATGGAGTACAAGGCGCAAAGCGGCGCGACCGTGCTGCTCGCCTCGCACAACATGCTCGAGGTCGAGCGGCTGTGCGACGACGTGATCATGATGCGCGCCGGGCGCATCGTCGACCGCGGCGCGCCGTCGGCGCTGCTTGCGCGCTACGGCCGGCAGACCATGGAGGACGTGTTCCTCGACATTGCGCGCGAACGCGACGCCGGCACGCGCCGGGCGGCGCCATGAACGGCGCGCCGCGCGCGTTTTCGGCCGGGCGCGTTTATGCCATGGTGCTGCGCTATGTCTATTTGCTGCGCCGCTCCTGGCCGCGCATCCTCGAGCTCGCCTATTGGCCGACCATGCAGATGATCCTGTGGGGCTTCATCACCCAGTTCCTGGTCGGCCACAGCGCCTGGCTGGCGCAGGCCTCGGGCGTGCTGCTGGCCGGCGTGCTGCTGTGGGACGTGATGTTCCGCGGCCAGCTCGGCGTGTCGACGGTGTTCTTCGAGGAGATGTACTCGCGCAACCTCGGCCATCTGTTCGCCAGCCCCTTGCGGCCCTACGAGTTGGTGCTGGCGCTGCTCACCATCAGCCTGATCCGCACCCTGATCGGCGTCGGCGGCGCGGCGCTGTTGGCGATCCCGCTCTACCATTATTCGATCTTCGATATGGGCCTGCCGCTGCTGGCGTTCTTCGTCAATCTGCTGGTCATGGGCTGGGCGATCGGGCTGCTGGTGTCGGCCATGGTGCTGCGCTACGGGCTCGGCGCCGAAAACCTCGCCTGGGTGGCGATCTTCGCGGTCGCGCCGGTGAGCGGCATCTATTATCCCGTGTCGGTGCTGCCCGACTGGCTGCGCGTCGTCGCCGATCTGCTGCCCGCCAGCCATGTTTTCGAAGGCATGCGCGCGGTGCTGATCGAGCAACGCTTCCGGCTCGACCTGCTGGTCAACGCGGTGCTTTTGAATGTCGTCTACCTGGCGCTCGGGGTGGCGGTATTCCTGTCGGTGTTCCGCGCCGCGCGCCGCCGCGGGCTGTTGCTCAACGTCGGCGAATGAGCGCCGCGGTGGTCACCGGATTTGATTTAGCCACGGGGGACACGGGGAGCACGGGGAGAATAAATCTGTTTTTCCCCGTGCTCCCCGTGTCCCCGTGGCAGATTTTGTTTTTCGCGTGACTCGCCGGCGATGAATCTTAAAGCAGGCGCGTGCGTTCCTCGCCGCAGCGGGCGCAACGCTCCAGGGTGACGAGCTTGCCGAGCTTGACGTCGAACTTGCGCCCGGTCACGACCGCCCATTTGTGAAAGCCGCTGCCGCACAAGGTCTTGCCCTGGTTCCGGTCCCGGGCGGACGGTTTCTTGAATTTGAGTATGTCGGCCATGCGCGCGCCGCTCGAGAGTGTTGCCGGCTAGCTATTCTGCACGATGTCCGCGGCGCGGTCATGGCGCGGCCGCCAGCCGAGCTCGCGGCGTGCGCGGGTCGAGTCGAGCACCACCGGATGACGCAGCCCCGGCAGCCAGCCGGGGTCGGTGCCCCAGCCGAACCATCGCCAGCCGAGCGCGAAGCCGGCGCGCGCCAGGCCCCAGGGCAGCGGCAGCGCGAGGCGGTGCCGGGCGCCGACGAGCGCGCGGAACGGCAGGGCGTCGGCGCAGGCCAGGTTGAAGGCGCCGCGCGCCGCGCCGAACAGCGCGAGCAGGACCGCCTCGGCGACGTCGTCCTCGTGCACGCACTGGGTGAGCGGCGCCGGCGCCGGCAGCGCGGGATAGAACGGCAGCCGCAGCAGCGCCCGCAGGAACGGCTGGGCCTGCGGTCCGAGGATGGCGTGCGGACGCAGCCGCACGACCCCGATGCGCGTGTGATCGCGCTCGAAGCCGTCCAGCCAGTCCTCGACCGCCGCCTTGTCCGCGCCGTAGTGGAAGCCGGCGAGCGCGGCACGCGGCTGGGTCTCGGTCATGGGCGCCGTGCCGTCGAGCCGGTAGACCGCGGCGCTCGACAGATGCACGATGCGCCGCACCCCGGCCGCCGCCGCCCGGCTGAAGACGTTGATGCTGCCGCCGACGTTGATGTCGCGCATCAGCGCGCGGTCGCGACGGTGCCGGCCGAGATCGGCCTGCATGACGACGAAGGCGAGATGCGCCAGCATGTCGATGCCGTCCAGCACGGCGCCGAGCTCGGGCGCGCGCACGTCGAGCGTCACCGGGGTGAGGCGCGGGTGGTGCAGGCGCGGCGCGCGGACATCGATGCCGACGACCTCCGCCACGCGCGGGTCGTCCAGCAGCCGCGGCAGCAGCACCCGTGCCAGGCGCGACGCGCTGCCGGTTACGGCGATTCGCATGCGGTGAAGTGCGGCATCACGTGGCGGGCCAGGGTCTGCATCGACTCGATCACCACCGCCGACGGCGAGCCACCGGCGGCGATCGCGCACAGCAGGTGATCGACGCCGGCATCGCGATAGGCCGCGAGCCGCCGCCGGCAGTGCTCGGGATCGCCGGCCACCACCATGCCGGCGGTCTCGAGCACCGCGAGGTGCACGGCCTTGTCGAGCAGGAACTTCAGGTTGCCGAGCTTGCGGTAGTACTCGTAGCCGGCGTGCAGGCGTTCGAGCACCGGCGCGGTGGTCTTGAGCAGCTCGCGGTAGAACCAGGTGATGTTGGTGCGGGCGATCTCGCGGGCACGCTCGCCGTCCTCCAGGCAGAACAGCCCGATCGTCATGCCGACGCGCGGATTGAGCGCGGGATCGCCGTGGGCGTCGCCGTGCTGCCGCCGCCAGGCGTCGCGGTAGTGCTCGATGTCCGGCTTGACCATGAACCAGGGCTTGAACGGCCCGACCAGCACGCCGACGCCGAGCCGCGCCGCCAGCGCGTAGCTCTCGGGGCTGACCGCGGCCATCCACAACGGCGGGTGCGGCCGCTGCACGACCTTGGGAAGAATATCGAGATCGTCGATCCGGTAGTGGCGGCCGTGAAAGCTCACGCGTTCGCCGGCGAAGAACGCGCGCAGGATCGACAGCGACTCCTCGACGCGCGCGCGGCTCTCGTCCATGGCCACGCCGAAGGCGGCGTATTCCGCCGGCGAGAAGCCGCGGCCGAAACCGAAATCGACACGGCCGTCGGACAGGATATCGAGCGTCGCCAGCCGCTCGGCCACCTGTACCGGGTGGTGATAGGGCAAGGGCAGGATCGCGTGACCGAGCCGCAGGCGCGTGGTGCGCGCCGCGGCGGCGGCCAGCACCAGATCGGGCGCCGACGAGTGCGAATAGCCGCGCATGAAATGATGCTCGACCAGCCAGGCGGTGCCGAAGCCGAGGCCGTCGGCCACCGCCAGCTCGTCGAGCGTGTCGCGATAGACCCGGGCCTCGCTGCGACCGTCGAACGGCGGCACGGCGAGCTCGTGGAAGAGGTCGAAGCGCATCGCGCTAGCATACCCTATCCGGGCGGCTTGCCCATGGGTTAGTCTTGCGCGCAAGGAAACGAGATGCGGCGACTGTCATGAGCGAATCGATGCTGATCGGTGCGCGCGGTTGGGATCATGCCGACTGGGTGCCCGAGTTCTATCCCGAGGAGCTGCCGGCGGAGTGGCGCTTCTGCTACTACAGCAACCGGCTGCGCGCGGTGCTGGTGCCGGGCGAGGCCTGGGCGGGGGTGGACGCGGCCATCACGGAAGCGTGGCGCGAGGAAAGCGATCCGAGGTTTCGCTTCGTGCTGGAACTGCCGTCGACGCTCGCGACGGCGGCCGATGAGGCGGGCCGCGCCGCCGCCCTGGCCGCCTTCACAGAGCGGGTCGCGCCGATCCGTGCCCAGGTCGCCGGTGCGCTGTGGCGCCTGCCGGCGGGCACGCCGCTGGATCTCGACTGGCTCGACCGCGTCATCCGGCGGCTCGATGCGGTATTTCCGCTCTGTGTCGATCTTCCGGCCGGCGCCTGGCGTGCCGGGGCGCAGCGCCTGGCCGACGCCGGCATCGGCCTGTGCTGGCACCCGGCCGAAGGCGAGGCGCCGCCGGCGACCGGGCGCCTGCAGCTTGCCCTGGCCCCGGGCGCGCCGCCCAAGACGCTGCGCACGTGGATCGAGCGGTTGTCGCAGGCCTGTGACGCGTCGGGTGTCGCCGGGTTATTCTTTCACGGCGCGGGGGCGGCGCCAGCCTCCGAGCAGGCGCGAATTATCGCCGAACTGCTGGCCGTATGATCCGGCAGGCCGCGGGCGGCGTTGACATATTCAAGAACGACTGGACCGAGATCAGCTTTCTTCGGGCCGAGCCGTGGGAATGTTGAAACCTATGTAATCAATTTTGACGAGACGGCGCAGCCGTGGACATCGGCTGCGCCGTTTGCAGCAAAAATACTGACTAGAACAAGAATCCGATGCCGCCGAAGTAGCCGGTGGCCGACGGGTCGTACTCGTTGCCCACTTCGCCGTCGCTGTCGTTGTACAGTCCGCGGGCCTCGACCAGGAAGCTGAAGTTCTCGACCCGGAATTCGACGCCCGCGGCGGCCTGGATCATGAGGTTGAGCTCGGGATCGAGGTTGGTGCCGCTCACGCTGGTATGCCCGGGCCCGAAGCCGATGCCGATGAAGGGCCGGACGTCGGCGCCGCCGAAGTACTTGGTGGCGCGGAACATCAGCGCCTGGGTCTTGGCCTGGCCTTGGCTCGTGATCAGGGTGCCGGGCGTGAAGTCGTGGCGATAGATGAGATACTCGATGCCGAACGCCGCGCCGCGCCGCTTGCGCGCCTCCCAGGCCACCGAGAAGGTGCGCGAGCTGCTGTCCTCGAACGCGCGGGGATTGCCGTCGAGTTGCTGGAGCTCGTCCCACAGCTGCACGCTGCCGACCCTGAGCAGGACCGCGCCGTCGGCATGGGCGGGCGCGATGACCGCCATTGATGACGCCAGGACCAGGCCCGCGATGCCGAACCTTGCAACCCGCTTCCGTTTCATTCGCTCTTCCTCGTGTGGATTGATGGATGTTTGCGCCGCCGCGCGGCATGCGTCGGCGACCGTTGTTTCCACTCAAGATAGCAAACCCCGCCGGCCGTCGCCAATTCCCCGCCATGGCTGACAAGATCGCAACGATCCGTCTAGAATGTCCGGGGTCAGTCGCCCGACGGACGGTCGACCCGGACCACGCCACCCCAACAACGGACAGCCAGTGACTCCCGATGCCCCGCGCGACACCGATGCCGAGACCCTCGCGGAGGTGCGCGCGCTGCGCTTCCTGCGCGGTGCGCGCACGATCTTCTCGGACCTGAATATCCGGATCCGCCGCGGCCAGGTGACCGCCATCATGGGCGGCAGCGGCAGCGGCAAGACCACGCTGCTCAATCTGCTCGGCGGCCGGCTCCGGCCCGACGCCGGCGAGGTGATCGTCGACGGCCTGTCGGTGCCGGCGCTCAAGACCCGCGAGCTGTTCGCGCTGCGCAAGCGTTTGGGCATGCTGTTTCAGACCGGCGCGCTGCTCACCGACCTTGATGTCTTCGAGAACATTGCCTTCCCGGTGCGCGAGCACACGCGCCTGCCGGAGGCGCTGATCCACCACCTGGTGCTGACCAAGCTCGAGCTGGTGGGCCTGCGCGGCGCGCGCGCGCTGATGCCGGCCGAGCTGTCCGGCGGCATGGCGCGGCGCGTGGCGCTGGCGCGCGCCATCGTCTTCGATCCGATGCTGGTGATGTACGACGAGCCTTTCACCGGGCTGGATCCGATCTCGATGGGGATCATCGTCAAGCTCATCCGCAGCCTCAACGACGCCCTCGGCATGACCTCGATCGTCGTGACCCACGATGTCGCCGAGGCCTGCACCATCGCCGACTACGTCTACCTGGTCGGCGACGGCCGTGTCATCGCCGAGGGCCCCCCGGACGTTATGCAGAATTCGAGCATGACCGAAGTGCGACAGTTCATGGAGGGCACGGCGGACGGGCCGGTCGCCTATCACTACCCGGCCAAGGATTATCTCGCCGACCTGATGGAGGTGGCGTCGTGACCATATTTCAGGAGCTCGGGCGGCGCACCCTGTTGAGCGTCGAGCGCCTGGGGCGCGCCAGCGTGTTCCTGTCGGACGTGCTGGCCGGCTCCTGGCATCTGCTGGCGCGCCCGAGCCTGGTGGTGCAGCAGGTCTACGCGGTCGGCGTGCTGACCCTGGTGATCATCCTGGTATCGGGCCTGTTCGTCGGCATGGTATTGGCGCTGCAGGGCTACAACACCCTGGTGGACTTCGGCGCCGAGTCCTCGCTCGGGCTGGTGGTGGCGCTGTCGCTGACGCGCGAGCTCGGACCGGTGGTCACGGCGCTGCTGTTCGCCGGCCGCGCCGGCTCGGCGCTGACCGCCGAGATCGGCCTGATGAAGGCCACCGAGCAGCTCGCCGGCATGGAGATGATGGCGGTCAATCCGTTGACGCGCGTGGTGGCGCCGCGCCTGTTCGCCGGGATCATCGCCATGCCGCTGCTGGCCGCCTTGTTCACCATGGTCGGCGTGTTCGGCGGGCATTTCGTCGCGGTCGGCCAGGTCGGCGTCGACGCCGGCGTGTTCTGGTCGCAGATGCAGAACGGCGTCGACTTCTACGACGACGTGCTGAACGGAGTGCTGAAGAGCGTGGTGTTCGGCGTGGTAGTCACCTGGATCGCGGTGTTCGAGGGCTACGACGCCGTGCCGACCTCGGAAGGCGTGAGCCGCGCGACCACGCGCACCGTGGTGACCTCGTCGCTGGCGGTGCTCGGGCTGGATTTCGTCATGACCGCCCTGACCTTGGGAGAACTGTGACATGTTGAGCAGAAAGTGGTTGGAGACCCTGGTCGGCCTGTTCGTCGCGGCCGGCATCGCGGCCCTGGCGGTGCTGGCCTTCAAGGTCAGCAACATCAAGTCCATCGACGTGGCCGGCAGCTACCGGGTGGAGCTGCGCTTCGAGAACATCGGCGGCCTCAAGGTGAAGGCGCCGGTGACCATGTCGGGGGTGCGTATCGGTCGCGTCGCCGAGATCTTTTTCGACAAGGAACGCTACCAGGCGGTGGCGGTGCTCGGCATCGAGCGCCAGTACGATACCCTGCCGGTCGACACCAGCGCCTCGATCCTGACCTCCGGCCTGCTCGGCGAGCAGTACGTCGCCCTGGAAGCGGGCGGCAGCGACGAGTATCTAAAAGACGGCGGCCAGATCAAGCTCACGCAATCGGCGCTGGTGCTGGAGAAGCTCATCAGCCAGTTCCTGTACAACATGGCCGCCAAGCCCGAAGAGAAGAAGTAGCTCGGATAGGTCGTGAGGATTAGCCACGGGGAGCACGGGGGACACGGGGAGAAACAACGTGAAGTGCGGCAGGGAAAATTCTTGTATTCCCCGTGTCCCCCGTGTCCCCCGTGGCAGAATTAGCAACTATTGAATCGGCACATCGCCAAACGAGGGCATGCCATGAAAACCATACTGTCACGACTGCTGATCGCACTGTGTCTGGGGGCGCCCTTGGCCTTCGCCGAGACGCCGCCCGAGCAGATCGTGCGCGACACCACCGACGAGATCCTCAAGATCGTGCGCGCCGACAAGAAGTCCTTCGAGCAGGACCACCGGAAGCTCTACAAGCTGGCCGACGAAAAGGTGCTGCCGCACTTCGATTTCGTGCGCATGTCGCAGTGGGTGCTGGGCCGGCACTGGCGCGACGCCACGCCCGAGCAGCGCGGGCGCTTCGTCGTCGAGTTCCGCGACCTGCTGGTGCGCACCTACTCGACGGCGCTGCTCAATTACACCGATCAGGAGATCGTGGTCCTGCCGGTGGCGCGCAAGCCGGGCGACGAGGAGGTCACCGTCAAGACGGAGGTCAAGCAGAAGGGCGGCGCGCCGAACGTGCCCATCCACTACACCTTTTATAAGAAGGGCGACGCCTGGAAGGTCTACGACGTCAGCATCGAGGGCGTGAGCCTGGTGACCAATTACCGCTCGGTGTACGCCACCAAGATCCGCGCGGAGGGCCTGGAGGCGCTGCTGGTGTCGATGGCGCAGAGCAACCGCAACCCCGCCGCGGCGGGCGCCAAGCCTTGAGCGCGGAGGCGCCCGTGCACGCCCCGACCGGGGCGCTGAGCTTCGACTCCGTGACGGCGCTGCTCGCGGGGTCGCGCGGCTGGTTCGCGCCCGGCGCCGACGTCGTCATCGATCTGGCCGGCGTCACCCAGGCCGACAGCGCCGGCGTGGCGCTCATGGTCGAGTGGCTGCGGCTCGCGCGCCGCGCCGGCGGGCGCGCCGAATTCCGCAACGTGCCCGCCCAGGTGCGCAATCTGATCGCGGTGAGCGGCCTCGGCGAGGCGCTGCTCGGCGCGGCCCCGGGCCGTGCCTGACCGCCGATCCCGTCGCGCGCGGCGCCGGGCATGCTCTTTTCGCCGTCCGCGCTTGAAATTCGCCGCTCGCGACCTCATTGATCGGCCACCAACCGTTTTTGCCGGATCGTCGCCGGCAGCGCAATAAACTCAATACCGGTGGGTGTTTGCGGCGGTCCGACTTTATTGTCCGCGACCGACAGCGTATCCTGTAGGGCGCAATCGACGGTGAACACGACAACCATGGTACGACCCGAAGACATCAAGCAGCTGATCGAGGCGGGCCTGCCCGGCGCGCGCGCCGAGGTGACCGGTGACGGGCATCACTTCGAGGCGGTCATCGTCTCGCCGGAGTTCGCCGGCAAGACCATGGTGGCGCAGCATCAGCTGGTGTACCGCGCGCTCGGCGACAGGATGCGCGAGGAGATCCACGCGCTGTCGATGCGCACGTTGACCCCGGAAGAATACACGGGCCGGACGGCCTGATTCGAAGTCGAGAGAGGTGAGTGAGACATGAGCGCGCAGGACAAGATCAAGCAGCAGATCGAAGGCAACGACATCATTCTGTTCATGAAGGGCACGCCGCAGATGCCGCAATGCGGTTTCTCCGGGCGCTCGGTGCAGTTGCTGCAGGCCTGCGGCGCGGAGTTCGCGGCGGTGAACGTGCTCGCCGACGCCGAGGTCCGCGACGGCATCAAGCAGTATTCCAACTGGCCGACCATCCCCCAGCTCTACATCAAGGGCCAGTTCATCGGCGGCTGTGATATTATGACCGAGCTGTTCCAGAAGGGTGAGCTGCAGAAACTGGTCGCCGCCGCCAAATCCTGAGCGGAATAGTCGGCTATCCGCCAGGCGGCGCGCCGCGCCGGCCAGGGCCGCACGCATCACTCGAGGGCTGCCGTGGGCAGCCTTCTTTTTTTGCCGTGGCAGAGTAGAGCACTATGGACAAACTGATCGTCACCGGCGGTGTCCCGCTGCGCGGCGAAATCCGCATCTCCGGCGCCAAGAACGCGGCGTTGCCGGTGCTGGTCGCGTCGATCCTGGCCGACAGCCCGATGCAGATCGGCAACGTGCCGCACCTGCAGGACATCACCACCACCCTGGAGCTGCTCGGCCGCATGGGCGTGAACCTGGTGATCGGCGAGAAGCTGACCATCGAGGCCGACACCAGCACCATCAAGGACCTGCGCGCGCCCTACGAGCTGGTCAAGACCATGCGCGCCTCGATCCTGGTGCTGGGGCCCTTGCTGGCGCGCTTCGGCGAGGCCGAGGTGTCGCTGCCGGGCGGCTGCGCGATCGGTTCGCGGCCGGTCAATCTGCACATCAAGGGCCTGGCGGCGATGGGCGCCGACATCCGGATCGAGGACGGCTACATCAAGGCGCGTGCCAAGCGCCTCAAGGGCGCGCGCATCTTCATGGACATGGTGTCGGTCACCGGCACCGAGAACCTGATGATGGCCGCGGCCCTGGCGGACGGCGTGACGGTGATCGAGAACGCCGCGCGCGAGCCCGAGGTCGCCGACCTGGCGCGCTGCCTGAACGGCATGGGCGCGCGCATCCGCGGCGCCGGCGGCGACGAGATCACCATCGAAGGCGTCGAGCGCCTCGGCGGCGGCTTCCACAACGTCATCCCCGACCGCATCGAGACCGGCACCTACCTGGTAGCGGCCGCCATGACCGGCGGCGCGGTGAAACTGCGCAATGCCCAGCCGAACCTGCTGGAGGCGGTGCTCGACAAGCTGCGCGAGGCCGGCGCCGAGATCGAGACCGGCGCGGACTGGATCCGCCTCGACATGCACGGCCGGCGGCCCCAGGCGGTCAACGTGCGCACCGCCCCGTACCCGGCCTTCCCGACCGACATGCAGGCGCAGTTCGTCGCCATGAACGCCATCGCCCAGGGCACCGGCACCATCACCGAGACCGTGTTCGAGAACCGCTTCCACCACGTGCAGGAGCTGATGCGCATGGGCGCGAACATCGAGCTGCGCGGCAACACCGCGGTGGTGCGCGGCGTCGAGCGTCTGAGCGGCGCGCCGGTGATGGCGACCGACCTGCGCGCCTCGGCGAGCCTGGTGCTGGCGGCGCTGGTGGCCGAGTCGCAGACCGTCATCGACCGCATCTACCACATCGACCGCGGCTACGAGTGCATCGAAGAAAAGCTCGCCCAGCTCGGCGCGCGCATCCGGCGCGTGCCGGGCGGCAGCGCGCGCGCGGCCGCGGCCGCCGGGTGAGGCCATGAGCCCGTCCGTGACCCTGGCCGTGTCGAAGGGCCGCATCCTCGAGGAGGCGCTGCCGTGGCTCGAGCGCGCCGGCATTACGCCGCGCGAGGATCCGCTCAAGAGCCGCAAGCTCATCATCGACACCGACGTCGAAGGCCTGAAGATCGTCGTGATCCGCGCCGCCGACGTCCCGACCTATGTGCAGTACGGCGCCGCCGACCTCGGCGTGGCCGGCAAGGACGTTCTCATGGAGTACGACGGCGACGGCCTCTACGAGCTCATCGACCTCGGGCTGGCGCGCTGCCGGCTGATGGTCGCCGAGCCGGCGAGTCTGGCCTCGCGCGACGATCCGCGCGCCTGGACGCGGCTCAAGATCGCCACCAAGTACCCGACCATCACGCGCCGCCACTTCGCCGCCAAGGGCATCCAGACCGACATCATCAAGCTTTACGGCTCGATGGAGCTGGCGCCGCTCGCCGGGCTGTCGGATCGCATCGTCGACCTGGTCGGCACCGGCGCCACGCTCAAGGCCAACGGGCTCACCGAGGTCGAGCACATCGCCGACATCTCGGCCTGGCTGGTGGCCAACAAGGCGGCCATGAAGACCAAGCACGCCACGCTCAAGCCGCTCATCGAGCGGCTCGCCGGGGCGGTGGCGGCATGAGCCTCAAGCTGCGCCGCCTCGACAGCGCCGACGCCGGTTTCGAGGCCGCGCTCGCGACGCTGCTCGACCGCGGTGAGGCGCTCGACCGCCGGGTCGAGGAGACGGTGCGCGACATCGTCGAACAGGTGCGCACGCGCGGCGATGCGGCCTTGCTCGAATTCACCGCGCGCTTCGACCGCTACCGCGTCGCCGACGCCGGCGCGCTCAAGGTCGCGCCCGGGCGCATCGCGCGCGCCGCGCGGGCGCTGCCCGCCGCGCAGCTCGCCGCGCTGCGTGCCGCGGCGGAGCGCATCCGCGCCTACCACGAGCGCCAGCGCATCGACTCCTGGACCTACACCGAGGCCGACGGCACGGTCCTGGGCCAGCAGGTCACGCCGCTCGACCGCGTCGGGCTCTACGTGCCCGGCGGCAAGGCCGCCTATCCCTCGTCGGTGCTGATGAACGCGCTGCCGGCCAAGGTCGCGGGCGTGCCGGAGCTGGTCATGACCGTGCCGGCGCCGGACGGCGCGCTCAACGACATGGTGCTGGCCGCCGCCGACATCGCCGGCGTGGATCGGATCTACACCGTCGGCGGCGCCCAGGCGGTGGCGGCGCTCGCCTACGGTACCGACACCCTCCCGCGCGTCGACAAGATCGTCGGCCCCGGCAATATCTACGTCGCGACCGCCAAGCGCATGGTATTCGGGCGCGTCGACATCGACATGATCGCCGGTCCGTCGGAGATCGTGGTGGTGTGCGACGGCGGCACCGACCCGGCCTGGGTGGCGATGGACCTGTTCTCCCAGGCCGAGCACGACGAGGACGCGCAGTCCGTCCTCATCAGCCCGGACGCGGGCTTTCTCGAAAGCGTGCGCGCCGAGATCGACCGGCTGCTGGTCACGATGGAGCGTGCCGACATCATCCGCGTCGCGCTCGAAGGCCGCGGCGCGTTCATCCGGGTGAAGAATCTCGACGAGGCGGCGGAGATCGTCAACCGCATCGCGCCCGAGCACCTCGAGCTGTCGGTCGAAGATCCCGTGAGCCTCGCGCGGCGCATCCGTCACGCCGGCGCGATCTTCCTCGGCCGCCACACGGCCGAGGCGCTCGGCGACTATTGCGCCGGCCCCAACCACGTGCTGCCGACGTCCGGCACCGCGCGCTTCAGCTCGCCGCTCGGCGTCTACGACTTCCAGAAGCGCACCAGCCTCATCCAGTGCTCGGCGGAAGGCGCGTCGGCGCTCGGCAAGACCGCCTCGGTCCTGGCGCGCGGCGAGGGCCTGACCGCCCATGCGCGCTCGGCGGAGTATCGGATTAAGAAGTAAATCAATTTGCCACGGGGGGCACGGGGGGCACGGGGATAATCAAGTTTTCCCCGTGCCCCCCGTGCCCCCGTGGCTAATCTTGAAACTTATATATTCAGATATGTCAGATCGCATCGAAGAAAAAGTCGCGCGCTGGGTGCGCCCGGAGATCCGGGCGCTCAAGGCCTATGCCGTGCCGGACGCGCGCGGCATGGTGAAGCTCGACGCCATGGAGAATCCCTACAGTTTCCCGCCGGCGCTGCGCGAGGAATGGCTGAACGCCCTGCGCGCGATCGATCTCAACCGCTATCCCGATCCGGCGGCGCCGCGCCTCAGGCAGCGGCTGCGCGAAGCGCTGGCGGTGCCGGATGGCATGGAGCTGCTGCTCGGCAACGGCTCCGACGAGCTGATCCAGGTGATCGCACTGGCGGTCGCGGCGCCGGGGCGGACGATACTCGCGCCGACGCCGAGCTTCGTGATGTACGAGATGATCGCGCGCTTCGCCGGCATGCAATTCGTCGGCGTGCCGCTCGCCGAGGACTTCGCGCTCGACGTCGAGGCGATGCGCGCGGCGATCGCCCGCCACCGTCCGGCGGCGGTGTTCCTCGCCTATCCGAACAATCCGACCGGCAACCTGTTCGCGCGCGCGGCGGTCGAGGCCGTGATCGCGGCCGCGCCCGGCCTGGTCATCCTCGACGAGGCCTATCATGCCTTCGCCGGCGACAGTTTCATGGCGGACCTCGCCCGCCACGACCGTCTGCTGGTGATGCGCACGGCTTCCAAGCAGGGCCTGGCCGGCCTGCGCCTCGGCATGCTCGCCGGGCGGCCGGAGTGGCTGGCCGAGCTCGACAAGGTCCGGTTGCCCTATAACATCAACGTGCTGACCCAGGCGAGCGCCGAGTTCGCCCTCGAGCACGGCGCCGTGCTCGAGGCCCAGGCGGCGCGCATCCGCGACGAGCGCGCGCGGCTCCATTCAGCGCTCGCCGCCCAGCCGGGTGTGCGGCCCTGGCCGAGCCGGGGGAACTTCATCCTGTTTCGCGTCACGGCGCGTCCGGCCTCCGGCGTGTTCGATGCCTTGAAGGCCGCCGGCGTGCTGATCAAGAACCTCGACGCCGCCGGCGGCCCGCTTGCCGGTTGCCTGCGCGTGACGGTGGGCACGCCCGAGGAGAACGACGCCTTTCTGGCGGCCCTCACCCGGGCGCTCGCCTGACCGGCGCATGACGCCGGCTTTCGCCGGGGAGGGGATTATTGGTACCATGCCGGCCTACGCCCATCCCGGAACCCGCATGGCCGACCGCAGCGCACAAGTGACCCGCAACACCCAGGAGACCCGGATCACCGTGTCGGTGAACCTGGACGGCCAGGGTGCGTCCCGGCTGGAGACCGGCATCGCCTTCCTCGAGCACATGCTCGACCAGGTGGCGCGCCACGGGCTCATCGATCTCGACATCCGCGCCCAGGGCGATCTGCACATCGACGCCCACCACACGGTGGAGGACATCGGCATCACGCTCGGCCAGGCGGTCGCCAAGGCGATCGGCGACAAGGCCGGCATCCGCCGCTACGGCCACGCCTACGTGCCGCTCGACGAGGCCTTGAGCCGCGTGGTGATCGACCTGTCCGGCCGTCCCGGGCTCGAGTACCGGGTGAACTTTCCGCGCGCCCGCATCGGCGATTTCGACGTCGACCTGATCCACGAGTTCTTCCAGGGCTTCTGCAACCATGCCCTGGCGACGGTCCACATCGACGGCCTGGCGGGCGACAACGCCCACCACGTCGCCGAGACCGTGTTCAAGGCCTTCGGCCGCGCGCTGCGCGCCGCCCTGGAGCGCGACCCGCGCCAGTCCGGCGTGCCGTCGACCAAGGGCAGTTTGTAGTCAGCACCCCACGCGCGGCCATGAACACGATTGCGGTCCTCGACTACGGCATGGGCAACCTGCGCTCGGTGTGCAAGGCGCTCGAGCATGTCGCGCCCAAGGCGCGCGTGCGGCTGACCAGCGAGGCCGACGACCTGGTGCGCGCCGACCGCGTGGTGTTCCCCGGCCAGGGGGCGATCGGCGCCTGCGTGACCGCGCTCGACTCCGGGGGCCTGCGCGCCGCGCTTTACCAGGTCATGCAGACCAAGCCGTTCCTGGGCATCTGCCTGGGGCTGCAGGCGCTCTACGAGTTCAGCGAGGAGGGCGGCGGCACCCGCGGCCTGGGCGTGCTGAGCGGCCAGGTGCCGCGTTTCCCGTCCGAGCGCATGCGCGACCCCGGGACCGGCCGGGCCCTCAAGATCCCGCACATGGGCTGGAACCGGGTGCGCCAGGTCAGCGCCCACCGGCTGTGGCAGGGCATTTCGCAGGACGAGCGCTTCTATTTCGTGCACAGCTACTACGCCGATTCCACCGTGCGCGAGCAGGTGGCCGGAGTGACCGAGTACGGCATCCGCTTTACCTCGGCCGCGGCGCATGACAATATCTTCGCGGTGCAATTCCACCCCGAGAAGAGCCAGCACGCGGGTCTCAAGCTGCTCGAGAACTTCGCGGGCTGGGACGGCGGGGCTTGACCGCCCCCTGTTGCGGGGCCGCCGGCCGGTCTATAGTAGGATCTGGAGATCCAGTGAGGCACGGTGCCGCCGCGGGCGGCGAACCGATAACACAATGAAGGACACGGAGCGTGTGCCGCGCCTGCGGCGTCCGGAGCCAGCGATCTTTCGATCAGCGTAGCCGTCCATGTTAGTCATCCCCGCCATCGATCTCAAAGACGGAAAGTGCGTGCGCCTGCGCCAGGGCCGCATGGAGGACGACACCGTGTTCTCCGACGACCCGCTGGCCATGGCCGAGCGCTGGGTCAAGGCCGGCGCCCGGCGCCTGCACATCGTCGATCTCAACGGCGCCTTCGCCGGCAAGCCGGTCAACGCCAAGGTGGTCGCCGACATCATCCGCGCCCACCCCGACGTGCCGGTGCAGGTCGGCGGCGGCATCCGCGACGAGGACACCATCCAGGCCTATCTGGACGCCGGCGCGCGCTACGTGATCCTCGGCACCAAGGCGGTGAACGCGCCGCACTTTGTCGGCGACATGTGCGCCGAGTTTCCGGGCCACGTCATCGTCGGCCTGGACGCCAAGGAGGGCAAGGTCGCGATCGACGGCTGGTCCAAGCTCTCCGGCCACGACGTCGTCGACCTGGCGCAGAAATACCAGCACGAGGGCGTCGACGCCATCGTCTACACTGACATCGGCCGCGACGGCATGCTGTCCGGCGTCAACGTCGACGCCACCGTGCGCCTGGCCGGGTCGATCTCCATCCCGGTCATCGCCTCGGGCGGCATCACCAATCTCGACGATATCAAGAAACTGTGCGCGGTGGCCGACCAGGGTATCATGGGCGCCATCACCGGCCGCGCGATCTACGAGGGCACGCTCGACTTCACCGCCGCCCAGAAGCTCGCCGATCAACTTAACGAGAAACGGGATTAGCCACGGGGGCACGGGGAGCACGGGGAAAACCGTATCGGGTGAAAACCAAGAAATGAATTTCATTTTCTTTTTCCCCGTGTCTCCCGTGTCCCCTGTGGCAAAATCAATATTATGAGCCTGGCCAAGCGCATCATCCCCTGCCTCGACGTCGACAATGGCCGCGTGGTCAAGGGCGTGAAGTTCGTCGACATCCGCGACGCCGGCGATCCGGTCGAGATCGCGCGCCGCTACGACCAGCAGGGCGCCGACGAAATCACCTTCCTCGACATCACCGCCAGCTCCGACGATCGCGAGACCCTGGTGCACGTGGTCGAGGCGATGGCCGAGCAGGTGTTCATCCCGCTCACGGTCGGCGGCGGCATCCGCACCTCCGAGGACATCCGCCGCATGCTCAACGCCGGCGCCGACAAGGTGGCGATCAACACCGCGGCGGTCGCCAATCCGGATTTCGTCCGGCAGGCGTCCGAGCACTTCGGCTCGCAGTGCATCGTCGTGGCGGTCGACGCCAAGCAGATCGGGCCCGGCCAGTGGGAGATCTTCACCCACGGCGGCCGCAAGGCGACCGGGCTGGACGCCGTCGACTGGTGCCGGCGCATGGCCGACTACGGCGCCGGCGAGATCCTGCTGACCAGCATGGACCGCGACGGCACGCGCGACGGCTTCGACCTGGCGCTGACGCGCGCGGTCTGCGACGCGGTCGGCGTGCCGGTGATCGCCTCCGGCGGCGTCGGCAACCTCGATCACCTGTGCGCGGGCGTCCTGGAAGGCCACGCCGACGCGGTGCTGGCGGCCAGCATCTTCCACTTCGGGGAATACACCGTCGGTGACGCCAAGCGGCACATGGCCGAGCGCGGCATCGAGGTGCGGCTTTAGCCATATTTGTTGGCCACGGGGAGCACGGGGGGCACGGGGGATACCGGTTCGTCCGTGCAATTCGCCGGGGCTATGGCGCATTCAAGTCAGGTTTTACTTTAATTTTCCCCGTGCTCCCCGTGTCCCCCGTGGCCAATTGCTTTCGTCGTGCGGTAAGATCACGATTGTCTCGCGGTGTCCGTCGCGGTCGCTGAGCGAGTTTCCCGGGAATGACGCGTATGTCCGACCAATGGCTCGATGCGGTGAAATGGGATGCCGACGGCCTGGTGCCGGCCATCGCCCAGGAGGCCGGTTCCGGCCAGGTGCTGATGGTCGCGTGGATGAACCGCGAGGCGCTGGCAGAGACCGCGCGCTCGGGCCGCGCGGTGTACTGGTCGCGCTCGCGCGGCAAGCTGTGGCGCAAGGGCGAGGAGTCGGGGCACGTGCAGACGGTGCGCGACATCCGCCTCGACTGCGACGCCGACGTGGTGCTGCTGACCGTGGAGCAGCACGGCGGCATCGCCTGTCACACCGGCCGCCACCACTGCTTCTTCCGGCAGCTCCAGGGCGACCGCTGGGTGACGGTCGAGCCGGTGATCAAGTCGGAGGCCGAGATTTACCGAAAGAAATGACCGACATCCTGAACAGGCTCGCCGCCGTGCTCGAGGCCCGCAAGAACGCGGACCCGGAGTCGTCCTATGTCGCCGGCCTGTACGCCAAGGGGCTCGACGCGATCCTCAAGAAAATCGGCGAGGAGGCGACCGAGACCGTGATCGCCGCCAAGACCGGCGGGCGCGAGCAGCTCATCCACGAGGTCGCCGATCTGTGGTTCCATACCCTGGTGCTGCTGATCCAGCAGGGCGTCCCGCCGGACGCGGTGCTGGCCGAGCTCGACCGCCGTTTCGGGACGTCGGGCGTCGCCGAGAAGGCCCAACGGGGGAATAAATCGCCATGACCGACTGTCTGTTCTGCAAGATCGTGGCCGGCCAGGTGCCGTCCGACCGGGTGCACGAGGACGAGCAGGTGGTGGTCTTCAGGGACATCCATCCCAAGGCCCCGGTGCATCTGCTGGTCGTGCCGCGCGTGCACTTCGAGAGCCTGAACGAGCTCAAGCCCGAGCACGACGCGGTGATGAGCCATATCCTGCATCTGCTGCCGAAGCTCGCGAAGCAGCAGGGCCTGAACGACGGCTTCCGCACCATCATCAATACCGGGCCGGGCGGCGGCCAGATCATCTTCCACCTGCACGTCCACCTGCTGGGCGGCGGGGCGCTGCCCGGGTTCTAGCAGTTTGTTGAAAAACGCCATCCATGGCGTTTTTCAACTCGCTCGGCGACTTCGTACCGCAAGACGAACGAGCGAAGCGAGTAGGGCTTCCGTCTCGTCCGCGCCTCGCTCCGAAAATCAAACACTTGCGTGTTTGATTTTCGATGCGGCACATCCCTGTGGCGCC
>DASWHF010000008.1:0-3170 GCA_036393295.1 Acidiferrobacterales bacterium | reverse complement strand
CATGGCGTCGAAGTCGCGGTGGTGGAACACAGCCCGCGTCTCATGTCGTCGCAGCTCGACACCGCCGGCGCCGAGTCGCTGTACGCGGAAGTCATCCGGCTCGGCATCGGCGTGTTCCTCGGCCATGGCGTGAAGGAAATCGTCGGCACGGATTCGGTGCAGGGCGTGCGCCTGGCGAGCGGCTTCGATCTGGGTTGCGATACCGTGGTGGTGGCGGCCGGCATCGTGCCCAATGTCCAGCTCGCCCTCGAAGCCGGCCTGAGCGTGGGACGCGGCATCCGCGTGGACGACACGCTGCGCACCGGCGACCCGCATATCTATGCCGTCGGCGAATGCGCCGAGCACCGTGAAAAAATCTACGGCTTCGTGGCGCCGGGCCTGGAGCAGGCGGCGGTGGCGGCGAGCAACATACTCGGCGTGGAAGCGCAATATCAGGGCACCATCGCCGCGGCGCAGCTCAAGGTGGTGGGCGTGCCGGTTTTCAGCATCGGGCGCGTGGGCGAGGAGGAAAGCCCAACGGATTTCCAGAATGTGGTTTATGCGCCCGGCCAAAGCACCGTGTATCGCAGGCTGGTGCTGCGCCGCGGACGGCTGGTGGGCGCCATCGCCGTGGGCCAGTGGGAGGAAACCGTACGCGCGCAGGAGGCCATCACCCATGGCCGGCGCCTGTGGTTGTGGCAGCGCCTGCGCTTCCGCCGCGATGGCCGCTTGTGGCCGGAGCAGGAGGCGCAGAACGTGGCGCTGTGGCCGGCGACCGCCGTGGTGTGCAATTGCGCCGGTATCACGCGCGGCGCGCTGAGCCAGGCGCTGGCCTCGGGTTGCAACTCGATTGAAAACCTGACGGCGCGCACCGGCGCCGGCCGCGTCTGCGGTTCCTGCCGCCCCTTGCTGAGCGAGCTCGTCGGCGCCGGGTCCCGGGCGGTGCTTCAGCCCGGCCGTCAAAGCCTTGCCATCGGTTCGGCGCTGGCACTGCTGCTGGCGATGTGGCTCATCGGCTGGGGCCCGCTGCCTTATTCCGAAACCGCGCAGGGCGATTTCAAGCCTGAAGTGCTGTGGAGCGACGGCGTCTGGAAGCAGGTGAGTGGTTACAGCCTGGTGGGACTGTCGCTGCTCGGGCTGCTGCTCTCGGCGCGCAAGCGCATCGCCCGGATCAAATTCGGCGAGTTCGCCTGGTGGCGCGTGGCGCATGTGCTGTTCGGGGTCGCCACGCTCGCGATCCTGGTGGCGCATTCCGGCTTCAGTCTGGGAAACAATCTGAACTTCATGCTGATGCTGAGCTTTCTAAAGCTCAGCCTGATGGGCGCGCTGGCCGGCGCGGTCACGGCCATGGAGCAACGCCCGACGCGGATCACCAAACACCTGCGCGCCTGGACCTCCACCACGCATATTCTGCTGCTGTGGCCGCTGCCGGCCCTGCTCGGGTATCACATCCTGTCGGTTTACTACTTCTGAGTATTGAAATGTGCGTCAAACATGAAACCAAAGAAGAACCGGATACCCTGGGCGCTGGCCGCGGTGGTGACCGTGGCGCTGGCCGCCTATCTCGGCCAGCGACTGACGGGTGAGGACCGGACCGTGTTCGTTCCCGGCGCCATGACCCACGGCCACCACCAGATCGAGCTGGCCTGCGACGTATGTCACACGCCGTTCAATGGCGTGAAGCAGGAGGCCTGCGTGGAATGCCACGGCGCGCGCCTCGCCGCTTCCGACGACTCCCACCCGCGGAAAAAATTCGAGGATCCACGCAACGCCGAGCAGCTGGAGGTGTTGGACGCGCTCCGGTGTGTCACCTGTCATCTCGAACACCGGCCGCAAAAGACGCGCGCCATGGGCGTGACGCTGCCGGACGATTACTGCTTCCACTGTCACCAGGAAGTGGGCGAGGACCGGCCTTCGCACAAGGGGCTCGCGTTCGATTCCTGCGCCTCCGCCGGTTGTCACAACTATCACGACAATACCGCGCTGTACGAGGATTTTCTGGCCAAGCATGTCAACGAGCCGTCGCTGCTGCCGCGTGCATCGGCGCCGGAGCGCGGGCTCGTCGCCCGGATGCGCGCATCCGGCATCGTGATCAAGCCGCCGCTCGCGCGTGGCCAGCAGGATGCGCCCGCCGGCATCAAGGTGAGCGAAGCCGTGTTGCATGAATGGGCCGGCACCGCGCATGCGCGAGCTGGCGTCAATTGCACTGATTGCCATCAGACCAAAACGGCCGATGGCGTTGTCGCCGCTTGGACCGACAAACCCGGTCACGCCGCCTGCGCGCAATGTCACGAAACCGAGGTAAAGGGGTTTCTCGATAGCCGTCACGGCATGCGCCTGAAGCAGAAGCTGTCGCCGATGACGCCGGGCATGGCGCGCCATCCCATGCAGGCCGATGCCAGCAACAAGGAACTGGGTTGCGCCAGTTGCCACGGCGCCCACGGCTTCGATACGCGCCGCGCGGCGGTCGAAGCCTGTCTCGGTTGTCATGACGACCGACACAGCCGTGCGTTCAGGGAATCGCCGCATTTCCTTGCCGGAACGGCGGGCAAACCGGCCGTGACCTGCGCCACCTGCCATCTGCCGCGAGAGATCCACCGGCAGGACGGTACGGATGTCGTCCAAGTCCAGCACAACCAGAACTGGAACCTGCGTCCGAACGAAAAGATGGCCCGGGGTGTATGCATGAACTGCCACGGCCTCGAGTTCACGCTGGACGCGCTGGCCGACCCGGCGCTGATTGCCAGCAACTTTCGCGGCCAACCCGCACGCCATGTCGAGAGCGTGGAGTGGGCCGCCCAACGCGTTACCCAACCTTCCAAAGGAGACACCCCATGAAGTCGCTGAAAGTCGTCGTACCCGCCCTGTTACTCGCCGGCCTGGGCGCCGGCGCGGTCGCCACCGCCGCCGGCATCACGCCACAAAGCATGGCCGATGCGCTGCACATGGTGCTCGAAACCGACCGCACCGTGTACACGCGCCTGATCGTCAACCGCCTGCAAAACGAGGAGAAGGTGATCAAGGCCAGCGAGCACTGGAAGGAGGAAAAAGCGCTGGTGCTGCCGGCGCAGATGTTCCGCGCCGGTTCCGAGATGACCCGCGACAAGGGCGCGTCGTTCAGCTATTCGCTGCTGTCGCTGTGGCCGGTCAACAAGCAGAACAAGCCGAAGACCGACGCCGAGAAGAAAGGG
>DASWHF010000007.1:0-1522 GCA_036393295.1 Acidiferrobacterales bacterium | reverse complement strand
CGTGGTCGGGCTCGATACCTTCGCGCACGTGGTCAACACGATGAAGGAGACGCTGCCGCAGGACCCGTGGCACCGCTACTACGAGGCGCCGGCCTGGCTGAAGCAGTTGATCGCCGAGGGCGCGCTCGGCCAGAAGACGCGAAAGGGCGTCTATCAGAAGATCGGCAGCGACATCCAGGTGCTGGATCTCAAGACCCGGAACTACCGGTTATCCGATGGAAAGGCGGACGAAGGCGTCGTGGAGATCGTCAAGAACAAGGACGCGGCTGCGCGCTTCGAGCAGTTGCATGCCTCGAGCCATCCGCAGACGCAGTTCCTGTGGTCCATCTACCGCGATACGTTTCATTATTGCGCCGTGAACCTGGCCGGCATCGCCGACAACGCGCGCGACCTCGATCTCGCGCTTCGTTGGGGCTTCGGCTGGAGCCAGGGACCGTTCGAGATCTGGCAGGCCGCGGGCTGGAACCGGGTCGCCGGGTGGATCGACGAGGACATCCGGGCGGGAAGGGCGATGAGCGGCGCACCCTTGCCTGCCTGGGTCCTGGAGAAGGACCGCGCGGGCGTGCACGGCGCGCAAGGTTCCTATTCGCCGGCGGACAACACCTACAAACCGCGTTCCACACTGGCCGTATACCGGCGGCAGCCGTTCCCGGACCGGGTGCTGGGCGAGCCGGTGCAGTACGGCTCGACCATTTTCGAGACCGACGCGGTGCGCTGCTGGCACACCGGTGACGACATCGCGGTCGTCAGCTTCAAGAGCCGCATGCATGCAATCGGCGACGACGTGCTCGATGGGGTCGCGCAGGCGCTGGAGGAGGCCGAGCGCAACTATATGGGCCTCGTCATCTGGCAGACCGAGCCGCCGTTCTCAGTCGGGGCGAACCTCAAGAAGACACCTTCGGGTGACGCGCGCGCCAAGCCGTCCGCGCTCGGCCGATTGTTCCGGCAGGTCCGGCGCGAAGTAGAGTCTCTGGCGCTTAAGGCGGCGCGCAGCGTCGGCGTCGCCGACCAATTGATGGCCGGCCGGCTCGCGGCGGTGGAGAAACTGGTCGAGCAGTTCCAGGACACGACGCAGGCGCTCAAGTTCTCGATGGTACCCACGGTCGCGGCGGTGGACGGGCTCGCACTCGGCGGCGGCTGCGAGTTCATCATGCACTGCGACCGCGCCGTGGCAACTCTCGAGAGCTACATCGGACAGCCGGAGGCCGGTTTGGGATTGCTGCCGGGGGGAGGCGGCTGCAAGGAGCTCGCGCTGCGCGCCGCGGCCGACGCCAAGGGCGGCGAACTGTCGCCGTTTCTGCAGAAGTACTTCAAGGCGGTGGCGATGGCCGAGGTCGGCCGCAGCGCGGAGCACGCGCGCGAGCTCGGCTTCCTGCGCCCGGCGGACCGCATCGTCATGAACCGCTTCGAGCTGCTGGAAATCGCCAAGGCCGAGCTGCGTGCGCTTGCCGCCTCTGGTTACCGTCCGCCACTACGCCAGGTCGCCGTCCCGGTGGCAGGCAGAAGTGCCATCGCGACGATA
>DASWHF010000006.1:0-50212 GCA_036393295.1 Acidiferrobacterales bacterium | reverse complement strand
GAATGATGCAAGGAAATCCGCGCGGATCGGCCGCGTGGCTGGTGGAAAGAGGGCTGCTGTTGTTCATCGCGCTGCTGGTGCTGGTCGCGCTCGGTATCTTTACCACCACCCGGATCGTTCTGGCGCTCTACACGGGCATGGACAGCGTCCCGCTGTCCGGCTGGCCGCGTTTCCTGGCCGTGGGAGTGTGGTTCGACGTGGCCGTCCTGTGTTACCTGTTGGTGCCGTTCCTGTTGTACGAAGCCGCGTTCGGTAACCGCTGGCGCCCGGCGGGCTGGCAGCGCTGGGTGCGCTACGGGGTGTTCTGGTTTGTGACGGCGGCGCTGTTGTTCAATGCGCTGGCCGAACTGCTGTTCTGGATCGAATTCGAAACCCGTTTCAATTTCATCGCGGTGGATTATCTCGTCTACACCCGCGAGGTGATCGGCAACATCCGCGAGTCTTATCCTGTTCTGCCTTTGCTGCTGGCGGTTGCCGTGCTGGCCGCCCTCTTGACCTGGGCGCTGCGCAGCCCGCTGGCGCGGGCGTTCGGCGTGCGCCTTGCGCGTGGCGCTCGGCAACCTGACGAGCTTCCCGCTTTATCGTGCTGGCGATCGCTCAGGGCCGCGCGGAGTCCTTGGGCAAGGTCGGGCCGCAATGGCTCATCTTCGTCTATCTGCTGCACACGATGGGAGAACTGTGCCTGTCGCCGATCGGCCTTTCCTTGGTCAGCCAAGTCGCGCCGGTGCGGCTCGCCGCGGTCATGATGGGCATCTGGTTCGCCGCGAACGCCATCGCCAATTACCTGGCCGGCATACTGGAAAGCCTGCTGGCCGGTTCAAGCATTCCCTTGTATTGGTTTCTCGTCGGCAGCTCGCTCGGCGCCGGGGTGTTGCTGCTCTTGATCACACCGTTGCTCAAATACCTCATGCATGGCAAAAGCTAAGCCAGCCGGTTGTTTTTTCTATGCCGAACTCATCGGCAATGATCGTTGAGGCTGGAAGATTCAGCTGGTCCGTGTCGAGAATCGAGCCTGGCACATTTAATTCCTTAGTCTGCCCTTCAGTAGACTGAGATAATCATCGATAGAACTCAGCTCCGCCAATTCCTTTGCATCAAAAACATCCCTACTGGCATCCGCTTCAATCTGCGCTTTTTTAGATAAGTGCCTCAGTATCTCCGCAATCTCATCGTTGGCTTTCGAATTCACCGATTGCCATGACGCAATAGCATTGCCAGTAAGACCATTGAGGCTTGGCATACCGCATCCATCATTGATCAACCGGAGCACCTTCCTTTCGATTTTGACTCTGTTAATAAATCGGGATTTCATTGTGCACTCAACCTTTTTATACGCGTTAATTCCTTGTATGCCCAATCCTGTACATTTTGCAGATCCTCTAATAAAACGTCACCATCGAGTGACCACGCTTCTAGACCTCGTGTACCGGCTAGCCTTGCTCGCCGCAGTGTATCGAAGCGTTCTCTGGGTAATGGGAATGGGTTATCCGAATATCCAAGCATATACGGTGCATACGCGGAGAATGTCAGCCCATCAGAAGTAAAATACGACGCACACATCGCAATGTTCCTCGTACATACGTACACCAAACCGGCCTCATAAATTAGATTATCTCGGGATATAGCCAACTCATGTTTGATCGAGCATAACAGATCGAATAGCGGCGTTGTGTCTTCATCGAACGATTCATAATTTCTTGGCTTCCCCAGTTCTGATAGATAGTCGGTTCCTACCTCGAGAAATTTTGCCTCGTTATATAGATGCCACGCAAAAAGGTGGCCAGAGCGATACATGCTACGCAGTCGACCCACACTATAGTAAGAAAGATCAGGCTTCTTTCTAATCAAGCCCGCTGTTTCTGGAACCGGGATATCTTGTATATGGACGTCATTCTTGTCCTCCATGACAACAAGCACATCCACATCGCTATCTTCCACTGCATCTCCCCTAGCGGTGGAACCATAAATATATAGCGCGTATCTTTTGCTATTCATCTCCTCGCCAGCCTTTTGTATAACACACTAATAAATAGTCCGAGCACGACATATCGAAAGAGCGACAGGACAGACGCCAACGCAATCGGAAAACTCTCTGGTACGACGCCAAGGAAGGCATAGCAGACATCACGGAAGTAGGCTAAAAACATTGACATAACGTGCGTCAGAGATGTAGCACCAGAAACTTCCTGGTCCGCATAAAGACGATAGAGGGCGGCAGCTACTAGGCCAATTGAAATCGTTCTGATCAATCTGCCCGGATATTCACCATGGCCCCATAGATGCCAATCGAGCCAAGTCCAAAAGCTATCCAAGTAAACAGCGATTTTTTTAGTGAACCCTTTATACTTCTGTGCGTAATACCTCTCTTTGGCTTCCCTTGCTTTCTGCAGATGCTCGCGTGATGCACTGAGCTCTTCCCGAACAAATATCTTCGCGGCCTCTGCATCACCGGTGCGCTCAGCATTGATTCTAAGCCCCCGTAGTAATTCACGTTTTACGTTTGGCCAAGCAGGCAGGTTCTTAAGTAATTCTTTATGTGATATCAGCGTAGAGCTAAACACCGCATACTCAAATTCGCACCCATCGAATGTAGCGCCTCGGAAATTGCATTCGGTGAATCGCGCACCAACAAACTTGCAATTTATGAAGTTACAGCCGTGAAAATAGGCGCGCTCAAATACGCAGTACGAAAAGTCGCAGTTTTTATACGTAAGATTTTTTGCCCCCGTATTTCGAAACAAATGATGCTGGAAGTTCGCTTCTTCCACCGACTTAGTTAGAAATTGATCTGTAACAACAGTTACAGGCTTATCTACTAGGCCTAATTTTTCTATTTCTTGATTTATCATCGGGCATTCATCCAAGGTCTCAATCAGTGATTTCATGAGTCCGAAACCAGCTTTGCGAACTCAGCGTGTTGGACTGAAATTAGACCAATAGGGTCAGCTTCGATTGAAGCTGGTTTCTTTCTGCCGCCAAGCATGTTCCGCTGACAATACGAAATCAAGCCTTTACACACGGACCGATCGAACCGATAGTCGACCGATAGGGTCAGACTCGATGTAAGTCTTTAAGCATTTACCGTTGTCCCGCCCGCAGGTTGCATCCCCTTCGCGGGTGCACCGGCGACATCCGCCTTACTACGGGTTCTTTCCCCAGCCAGCCGGCGGCATTCCGAATTCGCGCTTGAATGCCCGATTGAAGGCCACCTCCGAATCGTAGCCGACCTGCTCCGCTATCGCGGCGAGTGATTTGCTTCCGATCAAGAGTTCCTGCGCCGCGAGTTGCAGGCGCCACCGCGCCACGTACTGCATGGGCGGCTGTCCCAGCAGGTCGGTGAACCGTTGCGCCAACGCCGAGCACGATAAGCCCACCTTGCGCGCGAGTTCATCGACGGTCCAGGCATGGGCCGGCTGCGCGTGAAGCATCGACAGCGCGCGCCCGACGAACTGGTCGCGCGCGAAAATGATTTCCGGAGGAAGCCTCGCTAAGAAGCAGGTTTCGAGTTTTACCAGATTCAGCATGATCACAGTGGTAGGCTATTGTTTCAGGCTCAATATAGGGATATATCAAAATTCGTCTTTGTGTCTGGTATGGCACCGTCCACTTGACAAGATATGAGTACATACTCATAATACCAATCGATGGCGAACATCACACGTCCGATTCGCCCTTTACTCTGGGTGGCATCGAGCAAAAGGAATTACGGCGAGTTTCCACCACGTGTGCAGGACACGTTGGGGTTCGAGTTGTTCCTCGCACAGACGGGCCAGCACCCGCCCTCGGCGAAACCACTCAAGGGGATCGGCAGCGGAATAGTGGAGCTGATCGAAGATTTTGATGGAAACACCTATCGGACCGTTTATACGGTGCGTTTTCAAGAGGCGGTCTATGTATTACACGCCTTCAAGAAAAAGTCGAAGCGAGGAATCGCCACCCCCAAGAGCGACATCGATCTCATCAAACGCCGGCTGAAAGACGCCGTGTCCGATCACGCCGAGCGGTTTAAAGAGGAGCAGAAGCCATGACCCGTAAAATCAAAGTCGAAATGAGCAGCGGAAATATTTTTGCCGACCTCGGCCTGCCAGACGCCGAGGCCCATTTCCTCAAGGCACAAATCGTCTCTGAAATCTATCGGCTTACCCATGAGCGGAAACTGACGCAATCGCAAGCGGGAGAACGCATGGGCATCAGCCAACCCGAGGTGTCGCGCCTGTTCAAAGGCAATTTCCGCGAATACTCTGTCGATCGGCTCATGGGATTTCTCACCGCGTTTGATCGTGACATCGAGATCGTGGTGAAGCCGCACAAGAAGGCCGGTAAAGGTGGCCGGATCACTTTCAAGCCGGCAGCGTAACAGTGTCCAGGTTCAGACTCGATTGAAGCCGCACGACGCGGCACGATGCGTCATCCGAGCCCGGCTGCTCGCATGATCAGAAACAACCCCGCCCCTCTCCCGAAGGGAGAGGGATGGCTTCAGAAGAGTTTTACCTGCGCACCCCCCGGGAGAGCCCCTTCCAGGGCCAGCAGCTTCTGCTTGATGGGCAGGCCGCCGCCGAAGCCCGTGAGGGAGTCGTCGGCGCCGATGACCCGGTGGCAGGGCACGATCACCGGGATGGGGTTCTGGCCGTTGGCCGCACCCACGGCGCGGGACGCCGCCGGACGGCGGATCTTGCGCGCCAGCTCGCCGTAGGACCAGGTCTTGCCGTAGGGGATGGTCTGCAGCGTCTTCCACACCTTGAGCTGGAACTCGGTGCCCGCGGGCGCGAGCGGCAGGTCGAACGTCGTCAGCTTGCCGGTGAAGTAGGCCTTGAGCTGGCGCGTGACCTCGCGGAACGGCTTCTCGGAAGGCTGCCATTCCTTGCGCGGCTTGGTCGGGCGCGGGCCCGCCTGGAAATACACGCCGTGCAGCGCGTCCTCGTCGCCCACCAGCAAGAGGTCGCCGATGGGGCTGGCGAGGGTATGGTGATACAGGGTCTCGATGTCATTCATGGTCTTCTCCTAAAAATCTCTGTCAGAAGCGTCGCGAGCTAAGGCGCATCGCGGAGCAGGATTGCGCAGCGAAATGAGGCTAGACGAAGTCATGCCGAGCGCAGTGGCTTCTGCGATGGCTTGGCCTCGGATGCGGTGCGCCACAGATGCAGCACTGCGTAGGCGCGCCAGGGTCGCCAAGTCTCGGCGACCTTCATCAATTCCTTGGTGCCGAGTGCTTTCTTCCGGCCCGCCATGCGGCGCAGCACCAGGTCCTGAGCCGGGAACGCGTCCGGATCGGAGAGGCCGCGCATGGCGATGTATTCCGCGGTCCAGTCGCCGATGCCGGGCAGCGCCGTGAGCGCGGCACGCACTTCCTCGCCGGCGGCATCGAAACTCACGTCCCCGTCCCGCACCGCCGCCGCCAGCGCGTTCAGGGTCAGGGCCCGGGCCTTGGTGAGGCCGATGCCCGTGAGGTCCGCGGCGGCCAGTGCCTGCGGTCCGGGGAAGAGATGGGTCAGGCCCTCGGCGGGTGAGGCCAGCGGCACGCCGTAAGCCGCGACGATGCGCGCGGCGAACGTGCGCGCCGCCGCCACGCTCACTTGCTGGCCCAAGACCGCTCTCACCGCGATCTCGAACGGATCCCAGGCACCGGGTACCCGCAGGCCCGGACGGCGCCGCAGGAGCGGCGCGAAACGCACGTCCTTCTTCAACACCTCCCGCACGTCCTTGGGGTCCGCCGAGAGATCGAACATCTGGCGCACGCGGGACACCACGCCGAACAGCGCCTCGGGCCCGAGCCCGTGCACCGCCAGCTCCAGCGCGTCCACCTTGGGCACGGGCCGCACTTCTATCCAGCCCTGGGCCTTGCCCACCAGCACGCTGCGGAAATACGCGTCCTTCTCCACGCGCTCGATGCCGGGCAGCGCGCGGGTAGCCAGGAACTCACGGAGGGCAGTCCAATCGTAGGGCGGACGGTAGGCGAGCCGCAATCTCAGGGCATCGCCCTGCGCCGTCTCCGGGCGCCGCTCGCGGCGCAGGTCCCGGGGCGTGCGGCCATAGGTCTGGCGGAACGCGTCGTGGAAACGGCGGAGGCTGCCGAAACCGCTGGCGAACGCGATGTCCGTCATGGCCAGCCGGGTGTCATCAATGAGGTGCTTCGCGAAGTGCAGCCGCCGGGTCTGGGCCACCGCCAGCGGGGAAGCTCCAACATGCTGTACAAAAAGCCGGTGCAAGTGGCGCGGTCCGATGCCGAGTCGCGTCGCCAGGTGATCCACGCTCTCGGTATCGAGCGCCCCTTCCTGGATGAGCCTCAAGGCCCGGCGCACCGTGGCGGAGGTGCCGAGCCAGGCGGGCGTGCCAGGCGCCGCCTCGGGCCGGCAGCGCAGGCAGGGGCGGAAACCCGCCTCAGCCGCCGCGGCGGCGGTGGGGAAATAGCGCACGTTGCGCTGCTTCGCGGTGGGCGCGGGGCAGATGGGCCGGCAGTAGATGCCGGTGGACGTGACGCCGATGAAGAAGCGCCCGTCGAAACGCGGGTCCTGCGCGAGGCGGGCCCGGTCGCAGGCGGCGAAGTCCAGATGCATGGAGGAGGCCTGTTCCATGGGCGCAATGATACGCCCCATCGGCCCAAAAACTAGCCGTTTTCGGACTTGGCCTTCGGCCCGCCTGGCGGCGGAGCCACGCTCATCTGAGCGCGGCTGCGCGCGCGATCAGGAACAACCCCGCCCCGACGACGACGGCTCCGATGGCTCGCGCGACGCGCTCACCGGCCGGTGCGAGACGTTCGACGGTGATGGCTGCCATCACGACAGCCATCGCGCTCAGCGCGTCAGGGTTTCCTTAAAAGCTGCAATGAAGATGCCCAACGCCGCCTGTAGTCGACGGCAAAAGCGGCCGCCCTACGAAGAAAACCGGTTTTTCAAGGCCGCGGTAAAGCCCAGTCGACTGGGATAGCGGTTTTAGTGGGCGAGCAGCTGAGCCGTTGGCCGAAATTCGTAAACGGCGTCAGCTCCTGCGAAGGATAGTCCGACAGACTTTATTCCCGGATATCAGCGCCCGTGGGCGCCGAACGGCGTCACTCCACGGTGACGGACTTGGCGAGATTCCGCGGCTGGTCGACGTCGGTGCCGCGTAGGACGGCGACGTGGTAGGCGAGCAATTGCAGCGGCACGCTGTAGATGATGGGCGCGGTGGTGGTGCCGATGTCGGAGAGGGTGAGGTTCTCGAAGTTGTCGAGCTCGATGCGCACGTCCTTGTCGCTGAACAGGAACAGCTGGCCGCCGCGGGCGCGGACCTCCTGGAGGTTCGACAGCACCTTGTCGAGCAGCGGGCCGCGCGGCAGGGCGCAGATCACCGGCATGTCGGCGTCGACCAGCGCCAGGGGCCCGTGCTTCAGCTCGCCGGCCGGGTAGGCCTCGGCGTGGATGTAGGAGATCTCCTTGAGCTTGAGCGCGCCTTCGAGCGCGATCGGATAGAAGGCGCCGCGGCCGAGGAACAACGCGTGCTGCTTCTCGCCGAAGGCGCGCGCCATCGCCTCGATGGCGTCGTTGAGCTCCAGCACCACCTCGACCTGGCGCGGCAGCGCGTGCAGCTCCTCGACCCATTCCTGCTCCTGCTCGCGCGTCATGCCGCGGCGGCGCGCCAGCGCCAGGGTGATCAGGCGCAGCGCCACGAGCTGGGTGGTAAAGGCCTTGGTCGAGGCCACACCGATCTCGGGGCCGGCGCGCGTCATCAGCGCGACGTCGGACTCGCGCACCAGCGAGCTTTCCGGCACGTTGCAGATGCTCAAGCTGCCGATGTAGCCGGCCTTCTTCGCGCCGCGCAGCGCCGCCAGGGTGTCGGCGGTCTCGCCGGACTGCGAGATGGTCACGAACAGCGTGCCGTCCGGCACGACGACCTTCCGGTAGCGGTACTCGCTCGCCACCTCGACGCTGCACGGGATGCCGACCTCCTCCAGCCAGTAGCGCGCCACCAGGCCGGCGTGATAGCTGGTGCCGCAGGCGACGATCTGCACGCCCTGGGTTTTGTCGAACAGCGCCTTGGCCTCGTGACCGAAGCTCTCCTCCAGCAGGCGGCCCTTGAAGATGCGGCCCTCGAGGGTCTCGGCAATCACCGCCGGCTGCTCGAAGATCTCCTTGAGCATGTAGTGGCGATAGGGGCCCTTGTCGGCGACCGAGGCCGAGACCTGCGAGTCGCGCACCGGGCGCTCGGCGCGCGCGCCGGCGGCGTCGTAGACCTCGATGCGGTCGCGGCGGATGTCGGCGACGTCGCCTTCCTCCAGGAACATGAAGCGCTGGGTGACGGGCAGCAGCGCGAACACGTCCGAGGCGATGAAGTGCTCGCCGTCGCCGATGCCGACGACCAGCGGGCTGCCGGCGCGCGCCACCACCATGCGCTCCGGCTCCTCCGGGCGGATCACGGCCAGCGCATAGGCGCCGACCAGCTTGGCGATCGCGGCGCGCACCGCGGCCAGCAGGTCGGGCGCGGCGTCGAGCTCGCTGGCCAGCAGGTGGGCGATGACCTCGGTGTCGGTCTCGGAGGTGAAGGTATAGCCGTGCGCCGCGAGCGCGCGGCGCAGCTCGCTGTGGTTCTCGATGATGCCGTTGTGCACCAGCGCCACGCGCTCGCCGCTCATGTGCGGGTGGGCGTTGCGCTCGGCCGGGATGCCGTGCGTGGCCCAGCGGGTGTGGGCGATGCCGAGCAGGCCGGTGATCGGCATGCTGTCCAGGCGGCGCTGCAGCTCGGCGACCTTGCCGACCGAGCGGATGCGCTCGATGCGCGCGTCGCCGTCGCGGATGGCGATGCCGGCGGAATCGTAACCGCGATACTCGAGCCGGCGCAGCCCCTCCATCAGGATGGGGACGACGTTACGATTCGCGACTGCGCCGACGATTCCACACATATTAGAACCTCAGTGGCGAGTAGCTAGTGGCTAGTGGCGAGTAAAACCGGCGTCTTTCTCTCGCTACTAGCCACTCGCCACTCGCTACTTCTTTTTCACTGGACGCTTCCAGTTTTCGATAATCTTCTGCCTCGCCCGGCCGATGGCCAGTACGTCCGGCGGTACGTCCTGGGTCACGGTCGTGCCGGCCCCGACGGTGGCGCCGGCGCCGACGGTCACGGGTGCGATCAGCTGCGTGTCCGAGCCGATGAAGGCGCCGTCGCCGATGACGGTCTGATACTTGTTGGCGCCGTCGTAGTTGCAGGTGATGGTGCCGGCGCCGATGTTCACCTTGGCGCCGACGGTGGTGTCGCCGACGTAGCTCAGGTGATTGATCTTGCTGCCGGCGCCGATCGTGGACTTCTTGAGCTCGACGAAGTTGCCGATGTGGACGCGGTCGGCGAGCGCGGTCTCGGGGCGCATGCGCGAGAACGGGCCGATGCGGCAGCTGCTGCCGATGCGCGAGCGCTCCAGCACGCAGTTCGGCAGGATCTCGGTGTCGGCGCCGATCTCGCAGTCGCGGATGACGTTGTTCGGGCCGATGCGCACGCGGTCGCCGAGCGTCACCTTGCCCTCCAGCACCACGTTGACGTCGATCACCACGTCGCGGCCGACGCTGAGCTCGCCGCGCAGGTCGAAACGCGCCGGGTCCATGAGGGTGACCCCGCGCTCCATCAGCTCCTGCGCACGATTGCGCTGCGCCACCCGCTCGAGCTCGGCGAGCTGCGCCTTGCTGTTCACGCCCATGACCTCCCAGAGGAATCGCGGCTGCGAGGGGGTAATTGTAACGCCATCGGCCGCCGCCAGGGCAATCACGTCGGTAAGATAGTACTCCCGCTGGGCGTTGTCGTTGGTGAGGCGGGAAAGCCAGGCGCGCAGCGGCCGCGCAGCGGCCGCCAGGATGCCGGTATTGACCTCGCGGACGGCGGCCTGGTCCGGGGTGCAGTCGCGCTGTTCGACGACGGCCCGTACCCGGCCGTCGGCAGCGCGCAGCACCCGGCCGTAGCCCTGCGGGTCGTCGAGCTCGGCGGTGAGCAGCGCCAGGTCGCCGCCGGCCGCGGCCTCGACCAGCGGCGCCAGGGTTTCGGGGCGGATCAGGGGCACGTCTCCGTACAGCACCAGCACGACGCCGTCGTCGGCGATGCCGGGCATGGCCTGCCGCACCGCATGGCCGGTGCCGTGCTGCTCGGCCTGCAACACCCAGTCTACCTTGGCCTGCGCCAGGCTGGCCGGCACGCGCTCGCCGCCGTGACCGTAGACCACGTGGACGGCGCGCGGCGCGAGCAGCCCGGCGGCGGCAAGCACGTGGGCGAGCAGCGGCTGCCCGGCCAGCGGGTGCAGCACCTTGGGCAGGTCGGAGTGCATGCGCTTGCCCTGGCCGGCGGCGAGCACGATGACGTCCAGGGTTGGTGCGACGGGAGACATGGCCGTGGGATTAAACCATATAGTGTCGGGCTAAGATAAATCCCCCCTAGCCCCCCTTTTTCAAAGGGGGGAGTGTCCGGGGCATGCTCCGCGTGTTACCCCCCTTTGGAAAAGGGGGCCGGCCGCAGGCCGGGGGGAAGGCGTCATAAGCACACGTCCAACCTGGCCCCCTTTGGAAAAGGGGGCCGGCCGCAGGCCGGGGGGATTTATAGTACACGGCGCCGCGCAAGCGGCCTCGACAACACCCTGTAAAGGGACCCCCGCCGCCCGGATCCACCGCTACTGTAAGGGCCCCGCCGGCGCGTTCGGCTGGCCGCTGCGGAGCTCGTCCGGAGTGGCGTCGCGGATGTCCTGCACGGTGACGTCGAAGGTGATGGTCTGGCCGGCGAACGGGTGATTGGCGTCGACCGTGAGCTTGCCGCCCTCGATCCGGGTGACGACGAACTTGAGCGTCTCGCCCTGGGCGTTCTGCGCCTCGAGCTCGGTGCCGATGCGGCGCAGCTCGGGCGGGACGTTCTCGACGTCGTCGGTGAAGGTGAGACCGGGATCGGGATGGCCGAAGCCTTCCTCGGGCGGCAGCGTGACTGTCACGTGCTCGCCGACGCGCTTGCCGGTCAGCGCCTGCTCGACCTGCGGAAACAGGTCGCCGCCGATGCCGTGGATATACTGCACCGGCATGTCGCTGTGCTCGACGATCTCGCCGTTGGCGTTGCGCAGGCTGTAGGTGATCGAGACGACTTTGTGGGTGGTGACGGTTTGCATGGTCTTGGCCTCCCGGGGTCGGGTGGGGCGTGAGCTAAGGCGGCCCGGGCGGCGCGCGCCGCCCGGGCGCTACTTGATGGACTTGTCGCGCAGCTTGCGGATGGTGCGCAATTGGGCCACGGCCTGGGCGAGCTCCGCCTGGGCCTTGGCGTAGTCGATACCGGACTGGCGGTTCTTCATCGCCTCCTCGGCCTTGCGCTGGGCCTCCAGCGCCGAGGCCTCGTCGAGGTCGCGCGCCCGCACCGCGGTATCCGCCAGCACCGTGACCACGTGCGGCTGGATCTCGAGGATGCCGCCGGAGACGTAAAAGAACAGCTCTTCCTGGCCGGTGCGCACCCGCACCTCGCCCGGCTTCATGCGCGCGATCAGCGGCGAATGGCGCGGCAGCACGCCGACCTCGCCGGTCACGAGCGGCGCAAACACCATCTCGGCCGTGCCGGAGAAAATCTCCTGCTCGGCGGAAACGATGTCGACATGCATAGTCATGGCCATAATATCGCTCTACTATCGTTTTTTAGCCACGGGGACACGGGGATCACAGGGATAACAACGCAAGAACCGCTACCCCGAAATCGAAAAAGACCTTAACCAAGCATTTTACCCCGTGTACCCCGTGCTCCCCGTGGCTAACAATCATTACAAAGATTTAGCTTTCTCGACCACTTCGTCGATGGTGCCGACCATGTAAAACGCCTGCTCCGGCAGCGCGTCGTACTCGCCGTCGACGATGCCGCGGAAGCCGCGGATGGTGTCCTTGAGCGAGACGTACTTGCCGGGCGTGCCGGTGAAGACCTCGGCGACGAAGAACGGCTGCGACAGGAAGCGCTGGATCTTGCGCGCCCGGCTCACCGCCAGCTTGTCGTCCTCGCTGAGCTCGTCCATGCCGAGGATGGCGAAGATGTCCTGCAGCTCCTTGTAACGCTGCAGCGTGGCCTGCACGTCGCGGGTGGTGCGGTAGTGCTCCTCGCCGATGACGTTCGGGTCGACCTGGCGCGAGGTCGAGTCGAGCGGGTCCACGGCCGGATAGATGCCGAGCTCCGCGACCTGGCGCGACAGCACGACGGTGGCGTCCAGGTGCGAGAACGTGGTCGCGGGCGAGGGATCGGTCAAGTCGTCCGCCGGCACGTACACCGCCTGGATCGACGTGATCGAACCGGTCTTGGTCGAGGTGATGCGCTCCTGCAGGATGCCCATCTCGTAGGCCAGGGTCGGCTGGTAACCCACCGCCGACGGCATGCGGCCGAGCAGCGCGGACACCTCGGTGCCGGCCAGCGTGTAGCGGTAGATGTTGTCGATGAACAGCAGCACGTCGCGGCCTTCGTCGCGGAAGTTCTCGGCGATGGTGAGGCCGGTGAGCGCCACGCGCAGGCGGTTGCCGGGCGGCTCGTTCATCTGGCCGTAGACCAGCGCCACCTTGTCGAGCACGCCGCCTTCGGTCATTTCATGATAGAAGTCATTGCCCTCGCGGGTGCGTTCGCCGACGCCGGCGAACACCGAATAGCCGCTGTGCTCGATGGCGATGTTGCGGATCAGCTCCATCATGTTCACGGTCTTGCCGACGCCGGCGCCGCCGAACAGGCCGACCTTGCCGCCCTTGGCGAACGGGCAGATGAGGTCGATGACCTTGATGCCGGTCTCGAGCAGCTCGGTCGAGGGCGCGAGCTCCTCGTAGGCCGGGGCATTGCGGTGGATGGGCATGGTCTTCTCGGCGCCGACCGGGCCCTTCTCGTCGATGGCGCGGCCGAGCACGTCCATGATGCGGCCGAGGGTCTTCTGGCCGACCGGCACCGAGATCGGCGCGCCGGTGTTCTCGACCTGCATGCTGCGGCGCATGCCGTCGCTCGAGCCCATGGCGATGCAGCGCACCACGCCGTCGCCGAGCTGCTGCTGGACTTCGAGCGTCAGGCCCATGTCCTTCACGGTGAGCGCGTCGTAGACCTTGGGCATGCCCTCGCGCGGGAACTCCACGTCCACCACGGCGCCGATGACCTGAACCACCTCGCCGGCTGATGCTTTCGTCGCTGTTGCGTTCATTACTATTGACCTCAAATATTCACATAATCTCTCAGCGCAATGCGGCGAAGAGAACCGCTACTCTCCAGTGCCACCCGCGCTACATCATTCTGCGTACCCGGCGCCCGCCCACCGAAAGCGGGCGCCGGCTGCCTCCCTCTCCCTTTGGGAGAGGGCCGGGGTGAGGGCAAACGTGGCAACGCCTCCCTCATCCTGTCCTTCTCCCAGAGGGAGAAGGGACCCTGCGCTACACAACGTCGCTAAACGGCAGCCGCGCCGCCGACGATCTCGGACAGCTCCTGGGTGATCGCCGCCTGGCGCGCCTTGTTGTACTTCAGGCGCAGCTCGTCGATCAGCTTGCCGGCGTTGTCGGAGGCGGCCTTCATCGCCACCATGCGTGCCGACTGCTCGGAGGCCAGGTTCTCGACCACGCCGTGGTAGACCTGGCTCTCGATGTAGCGCGTCAGCACGTCGTCCAGCACCTCTTTCGAGTCGGGCTCGTAGATATAGTCCCAATGGTGCTGAAGGCCCTGGTTCTCTTCGATCGCCGGCAGCGGCAGCAGCTGTTCGACCGTCGGGTTCTGCGACATGGTGTTCACGAAGCGGCTGTAGACCAGGTGCAGGCTGTCGAGCTTGCCTTCGATATAGGCGTCGAGCATCACCTTGACCACGCCGATCAGGTCCTCGATGCGCGGCGAGTCGCCGAGGTGCGAGGTGTGCGACACGATCGTTCCGCCGATGCGCTTCATGAAGTTGAAGCCCTTGGAGCCGACGGTGCACAGCTCGATCTCGACCTTCTGGTCGCGCCAGGCCTTGAGCTGGCCGAGCGCGGTGCGCAGCACGTTGGTGTTCAGGCCGCCGCACAGGCCGCGGTCCGAAGTGATCACGATCAGCCCGGCGCGCTTCACCGGCCGCTGCAGCAGGAACGGGTGCTTGTACTCGGGATGCGCGAAGTGCAGGTGGCCGATTACCGCGCGGATCTTCTCGGCGTAGGGCCGCGCCATGCGCATGCGCTCCTGGGCCTTGCGCATCTTGCTGGCCGCGACCATCTCCATGGCGCGCGTGATCTTCTGCGTGTTGCGCACGCTCTTGATCTGGTTGCGTATCTCTTTGCCGACTGCCATATTTTTGCCCCAGAGAAAAGTGGAAAGAGGAAAGAGAAAAGCGAATCTCTTTTCGCGGCATCTCGTTCTTCCCTTTTTTTCTTTTCTCCTTTCTCTTTTCTCTCGTATTTACCAGGTGTGGCCGGACTTGAACGCCTCGACCGCCGCCTTGAGCTGGGCCGCGATCGCGTCGCTGTAGTCCGCCTGGGCGTTGATCTCGTCGAGCAGCGCCGGGTGCTTCTGCTTCATGTAGGACTGCAGCGCCGCCTCGAAGGCCTGGACCTTGTTGACCTCGACGTCGTCGATGTAGCCCTGGTTGACGGCGTACAGCGACACCGCCATCTGCGCGACGGTCATCGGGGCGTACTGCTTCTGCTTCATGAGCTCGGTGATGCGCTGGCCGCGGTCGAGCTGCTTGCGGGTCGCGGCGTCCAGGTCCGAGGCGAACTGGGCGAAGGCCGCCAGCTCGCGGAATTGGGCGAGCGCCAGCTTCACGCCGCCGGAGAGCTTTTTCATGATTTTCGTCTGCGCCGCGCCGCCGACGCGCGACACCGAGATGCCGGGGTTCACCGCCGGGCGGATGCCGGCGTTGAACAGGTCGGTCTCGAGGAAGATCTGGCCGTCGGTGATCGAGATCACGTTGGTCGGCACGAACGCCGACACGTCGCCGGCCTGGGTCTCGATGATCGGCAGCGCGGTGAGCGAGCCGGTCTTGCCGGTAACCTTGCCGTCGGTCGCCTTCGCCACGTAATCGGCGTTGACGCGCGCGGCGCGCTCCAGCAGGCGCGAATGCAGGTAGAACACGTCGCCCGGATAGGCCTCGCGGCCCGGCGGGCGGCGCAGCAGCAGCGAGATCTGGCGGTAGGCCCAGGCCTGCTTGGTGAGATCGTCGTAGATGATCAGCGCGTCGCGGCCGGAGTCGCGGAAGTACTCGCCCATGGTGCAGCCGGAATACGGCGCGATGTATTGCATGGCGGCCGAGTCCGCAGCGGTCGCCGCGACCACGATGGTGTGGCCCAGGGCGCCGTGCTCCTCGAGCTTGCGCACCACCGAGGCCACCGACGAGGCCTTCTGGCCGATGGCGACGTAGATGCAGATGACGCCGGTGCCCTTCTGGTTGATGATCGCGTCGATGGCGAGCGCAGTCTTGCCGGTCTGGCGGTCGCCGATGATCAGCTCGCGCTGGCCGCGGCCGATCGGGATCATGGCGTCGACCGACTTGTAGCCGGTCTGCACCGGCTGCGACACCGACTGGCGCGCGATCACGCCCGGCGCGATCTTCTCGATCGGCGAGGTCTGCCTGGCGTTGATCGCGCCGCGGCCGTCGATCGGCACGCCCAGCGCGTCGACCACGCGGCCGATCAGCTCCTCGCCGACCGGCACCTCGAGGATCTTGCCGGTGCACTTGGCGCTGTCGCCCTCGGTGATGTGCTTGTACTCGCCGAGGATGACCGCGCCGACCGAGTCGCGCTCGAGGTTGAGCGCCAGGCCGTAGGTGTCGCCCGGGAACTCGATCATCTCGCCCTGCATCACGTCCGACAGGCCGTGGATGCGCACGATGCCGTCGGTCAGGCTCACCACCGTGCCTTCGGTGCGGGCCTCGGCCTTGACGTCGAATTTCTCGATCTTGGCCTTGATGAGCTCGCTGATCTCGGAGGGGTTCAACTGGTTCGTGGTCATGGTTAAACCTTTTATCTGTTCAGGTGGGACGTCAGCGCACGCAACTGGCCGTGCACCGAACCGTCGATGACGAGGTCGCCGGCGCGGATCACCACGCCGCCGACGAGCGACTCGTCGATCTTGCTGACGACGCTCACGTCGCGACCGAGCTTCTTCTTGAGCGCGCCGGTGATGCCCGCGATCTGATCGGGCGACAGCGCGAAGGCCGACGTGACCTCGGCGTCGACGCGGCCCTCGGCCGCGGCCTTGAGCAGCTCGAACTGCGTCGCGATCTCCGCCAGCAGTCCGAGCCGGCCGTTGGCGCGCAGCACGCGGATGAAGTTCACGCCCTGCGGGTCGAGCCGGTCGCCGCAGACGTCGAGGAACATCTGCGTGACGCGCTCGCGCGGCTGCCGCGGGTTGTCGAGCAGCGCCGCCATCTGCGGGTCGCCCGCCACGCCGGCCGCCAGTCTCAGCATCGCCGACCACTTCTGCAATTCCTGGCGCTGCCGCGCCAGGCCGAAGGCGGCTTCGGCGTAGGGGCGGGCGAGGGTCGATCTCTCGGACATGGGCGGTTCCTTAGAGCTGGCGGACGACGTCGTCCAGCAGCTTGGCGTGGGCCTGGGCGTCGATCTCCTTCTTCAGGATGCGCGCCGCGCCGGCCACGGCCAGGTCGGTGACGCGGGCGCGCAGCTGCTCGCGCGCGGCGTTGATCTCGCGCCCGATGTCGGCCTTGGCCGCGGCCAGGATGTTCTCGGCCTCGGTCTTGGCGGCCTGCTTGGCTTCTTCGACGATCTCGGCGCCGCGCTTCTCGGCCTGCGCCAGGATCTCGGTGGCCTGCTGCTTGGTCTCGCGCAGGATCTCGGTGGCGCGCTTCTCGGCCAGGGTCAGCTCGTGGCGGCCCTTCTCGCCGGCGGCCAGGCCGTCGGCGATGTTGCGCTTGCGGGCCTCGAGCGCGTGCATGACCGGCGGCCAGATGAAGCGCATGCAGAACCACACGAACACGATGAACGCGATCGTCTGGCCGATCAGGGTTGCGTTGATATTCATTCCCGTACTCCGGAGAGGTGGGCGGCCGCGCGCGCGGCGGCCGGCACTAGCCGCCGACGACGGCGAACAGGATGTACATGGAGATACCGACGGCGATCATCGGCACCGCGTCCACCAGACCCATGACGATGAAGAACTGGGTGCGCAGCGTCGGGATCAGCTCCGGCTGGCGCGCCACGCCTTCCAGGAAGCGGCCGCCCAGGACGCCGATACCCACGGCCGCGCCGAGCGCGCCCAGCCCCATCATGATGGCGCCGGCGATGTACAGCAGTGCGTTTTCCATTGTTGTCTCCTAAAAGAGTGAGAAATTGAATTGCGAAATCAGTGGTGCGCCTGGTGCGCCATGTCGAGGTAGACGATGGTCAGCGTCATGAAGATGAAGGCCTGCAGGGTGATGATCAGGATATGGAAGATCGCCCAGCCGAGCTGCAAGAGGCTGGCGAAGGAACCGAGCAGCCAGCCGGCGCCGTACATGACCGCGATCAGGATGAAAATCATCTCGCCGGCGTACATGTTGCCGAACAGTCGCAGCGACAGCGAAATCGGCTTGGCGACGAGATTGACGGTCTCGAGGAACAGATTGGGCAGCAGAAACACCGCCTTCATCGGCACCGACTTGGCCTGGAAGGGCTGCAGGGTGAGCTCGCCGAGGAAGCCGCCCAGCCCCTTGATCTTGATGCTGTAATAAAGGATCAGCGCGAACACCGCGAACGCCATGCCGAAGGTGACGTTGGGGTCGGTGGTCGGCACGACCTTGAAGTAGTGGATGCCGCCGGCCTTCATGGCCTCCGGTACATGATCGATGGACAGCAGGTCCATCAGGTTCATGAGGAACACCCAGATGAAGATCGTCAGCGCCAGCGGCGCGACCATGGGATTGCGCCCGGTGAAGGAACCGCGCACCGAGCCGTCGATGAACTCCATGATCCACTCGACGAAATTCTGCCAGCCGCCCGGCACGCCGGCGGTGGCGCGGCGCGCGGCGACGCGGAAGCCCCACAGGAACAGTCCGCCCAGGATGAGCGATACCGCGATACTGTCGAGGTGGATGGCCCAGAAGCCCATTTCCTTGGCCTCCTCCGCGGAATGCGCGAAACCCCAGCTGCCGTCCGGCAGGCGGCCATAGGTCAGATTCTGCAGGTGATGCTTGATGTACTGCGCCGAGGTGAGGGTGTCGCCCGCCATGAAATCAATCCACTTCTCTCATCTGCGAAAACGTTTCACTGCGTTCCGTGCCGCGCCCAGGCCGCCAGATAACCGAACTGGGACACGGCAAAGGCGATCAGCAGCGGCAGCGGCTCAAGCTTCAGCACCGCGAACCCCGCCCCGATCAGCACCACCACCATCAGGTAGCGCACCAGCGTGCTCGAATAGATCATCGCGATGCCGGCGCCCGCGCCGGTCTGCGCCCGCACCCGTCGCAGGCGCCACGCCAGCCAGGCGGTGATCGCGATCGTGACCGCCCCCCCGTAGAGTGCGGCCGAGGCCTCGCGCCAGCCCGCGCCCACGCCGAAACCGGCGGCGATGGCGAGCGTGGCGGCCGCCTGCGCGAGCACGACGCGGCGCGCGCCCCGGCTCAATGCGTCGATATAAGTCATTGACTGCACTCGCTAATTCCGGGTGTTCCCCGGACGGGGCAAGACCGCGGACACGCGCAGCTTGAGGCGGCGGGACCTGTCTCAAAGGCGGCGAAGTATAAATGTCGCGCCGCCCAAGGGTCAATACGATTTGCGGTGATTTCCCGTCAGTTCGCGGCAAATCCGCCCGTGGCATCGGCACGATCGGTGCGGCCGGGCGTAAGCCAGGGATCGAGCCAGGCGCGCACCGCCTCCGGCGGCCGAAAGCCCGAGAAGCGATCGACGACCTCGCCGTCGCGCACCAGCAGGACCGTGGGAAACCCGCGTAACTGGTAGCGGCCGGCCAGGCGCATGTTCTCGTCGGCCTCGACCTTGGCGAGCAGGAATTCGCCCCGGCATTCCTCGGCCAGCCGCTCCAGCACCGGCGTCAGCGCCCGGCAGGGCGGGCACCAGTCGGCCCAGAAATCCACCAGCACCACGCGAGCGCGCGACGCCGCCAGCACGCGCTGCTCGAAATCCGCCTCGCTGACGTCGAAGATCCAGGACATGGGGGTGGCGGGCGGTTTCCGGGCGGTGGTGCGTTATGCGAACGCCATGATAGCCGATTTGTCACCGCACCACCTCCTCCCCCGCCGCACGCGGCTTGGCGCGGCGGCCCTGGCCGAAGGGGAACAGGCTGAACACCAGCCCCGACACCGCGCGGAACTGGCTGACGCGGAAGATCAGGCTCGGGAACGGGAAGCGCCGCACCGTGCGCACTTCTTTCAGCCGCGGGATGAACACCAGGGCCACCAGGGCGCGCGCCAATGCCGACAGCAGAAATATCCAGTAGAGATTGCTTACCCAGTCGATCGTGATGCCGGCGATCTCGGTGCTGCGCGGCAGGTTCGGCGCCAACAGGCCGCCGGCCAGCGCACCGAAGAACAGGCCGATGCTCGCCAGTACGGTGTGCAGCGCGACGTATTGCGAGCGGCGCTGCGGCGCGACCGCGTCGTAGAGGAAATTGCCGGCGCTCAGCGAGAAGCCCGCCCAGCTCAAGCCCCCGAAGGCCTGGATGGCGAGGATGTACCAGAAGTTGGTCGACACCAGCCAGAGCAACGGCAGCACCGGAATGACGAGACCGGTCACCGCCATGATCACGCGATTGCCGAAGGCGTCGCTGATGCGTCCCCACAGATTGAGCGCCAGGAACTGGGCCAGCACCGAGACCGCGGTGCTGGCCGTGTATTCCAGGTAGCTGAACTGCAAATCGCGCAGCATGTAGACCGTAAAGAACGGCGCGGCGACGAATACCGCCGCGCTCATGCAGGCGAAGAACATCGAGAAGCGCGCGAAGTGCGAGCGCCGCACCCGCGCCAGCAGGTCGCGGGTGAACACCGGTGCCAGGGTGGCCGCGGTCTGCGCCGGCTCGACCATGCGGGTCAGCTGGTAGAGCGAGAACAGCCGCGCCAGCAGCGCGATGCTGAACACCGCGACGAAGCCCCAGTAGGCCCGGCCCAGCTGCTGCCCCAGGTGCAGCAGCGCGCCGGCGCTCACCAGGGCGATGAACGAGGTCAGGCTCATGAGCCGGGTGCGGTGTGCGAAGTAGCGGCCGCGCCGGCGCTCCGGCACAAGATCGCCCATCAGGCTGCTCCACTGCGGGCCGGTGAAGTTCGCGGCGGCGAAGTACAGCACCACGCTCAGGATCAAGAGCTCGGCGGCGTGGCGCGGAAACAACAGCGGCAGACAAATGATCGGCAGCCAGCTCAGCGCCTGCAGCGCCACGCCACCCAGAATGATCGGCCGGCGCCGCACGCCGCGACTGCCGAGCCAGGCGGAGAACAGCTGAGTGAAGGAACCGAGCAGCGGCGGCACCGCGGCCAGAAAGGCAATCTGCGGCGTGCTGGCCTTGAGCGCCAGCGCATAGGCCGAGAAGTAAATCTCGCCGGCGCCGGTCATGACCGAGTACGACACGCCGTCGCGCAGCGAGGCCTTGAGGCTGCGCTCGATCTCGGGGTCCTTGGAGTAGCGGCGGGATGTCACGCGTCCTGCTCGGCGCTGGGCGGAAGGGGCCGTCCCCGGCACTCAGACTACGGTCGCGCGCGGCGGCGCCCGTTATCGGCGCGTGGACGCCGTGTCGATCAGGGCGGCGGCGCGGCGGGTTCCGGAGTTGATTCCGGCGCCATCGGCGCCGGGGGCGTTTCGGGCGCGTCACCGGTCTCCGGGTCCGGCTCCGGCTCCGGGCGCGCGGCCGGGCGCGGCGGCGCGGCATTCAGACTGGCGCGGCGGCGCTGGGCATCCTCGCGCTGGGTCTCGGTCAGACGACCGGTGAGCAGGTCGCGGCGCTCGGCGGCGCGGCGGCTGCCGTTCTCGGCGGCCAGCAGGTACCAGGCCAGGGCCTCGACCTCGTGGTCCGGCATGTGGAAACCGAATTCGTAGAGGATGCCCATTTCGAGCTGGGCCTCGACGTTGCCGCCGAGCGCGTCGCGGCGGATTTCCTCGACGTCGGCCAGGGCCGCGACCGGCAGCCAGGCGCCGAGCAATACCACCGCCAGCACCTGCCTGAATCTGTTCGCCATCGGCAATGTCCTCCTCCCGTAGGGGTCCTATGCTCTCAAGCTTAGCGCAAAATGCCGACCTTGCATAAGGGCTTAGCGCCTGTTTTTAGAGTTCCTTCAGCGAATCCGCGAAAGGATGCCCTCGAGCTCGTCGAGGCTGTTGTAATCGATGGTCACCCGCCCCTTGCCCTTGGGGGTGTGGGCGATGTGGACCCTGGCGCCGAGCTTGTCGGACAACTTGTCCTGCAAGGCGCGGACGTCGGGGTCGAGGCCGGCGCGGCGCTTGGCCGGGGCCGGCCGCTCGAGCTGGCGCCGCACCAGGTTCTCCGTCTCGCGCACCGACAGGCCGCGCTCGACCACCTGGCGGGCCGCCTGCGACTGGGCATGGCCGCTCAAGGCCAGCAGCGCGCGTGCATGGCCCATGTCCATCTTGCCCTGCTCCAGCATCTGGCGGACGTCGTCGTTCAGGGTGAGCAGGCGCAGCAGGTTGGTCACGGCGGCGCGCGAGCGGCCGACGCTCTCGGCGGACTGCTGGTGGGTCATGCCGAACTCGTCGATCAACCGCTGCAGGGCGACCGCCTCTTCGACCGGGTTCAGGTCCTCGCGCTGAATGTTCTCGATCAGGGCGATGGCGATGGCCGCCTCGTCGGGGATGTTGCGCACCACCGCCGGGATGGTATCGAGGCCGGCCATCTGCGCGGCGCGCCAGCGGCGCTCGCCGGCGACGATCTCGTAGCTGCCGCCGGCCAGCTGGCGCACCACGATCGGCTGCACCACGCCCTGCGCCTTGATCGAATCGGCCAGCTCCTGGAGCGCCTCGGCGTTCATGTGGCTGCGCGGCTGGTACTTGCCGCGCGCGAGCAGATCGACCGGCAGCTGGCGCAGCTCCTCCTTGGCCTCGGCGGCCGACCCGAGAGCGCCGCCCAGCAGCGCGTCCAGGCCGCGCCCCAAGCGGGGTTTCTTCGTTGACATGCTCATGACCTCGTTGGCCGCTCCGCTTCCTTATGGGTTGCTGTGATGGCAGGCTGCCGTTTCGCTCATGCCGGCGTCGCCAGGCTGCTGGTCTCGCGCCGCAGGATCTCGCCGGCCAGCGCCAGGTAGGCCTGCGCGCCGCGCGACTGCATGTCGTAGCTGATCACCGGCATGCCGTAGCTCGGCGCCTCGGCGAGGCGCACGTTGCGCGGGATGATGGTGCGGTAAAGCTTGTCGCCGAAGTGCTCCTTGAGCTGGTTCGAGACCTCGTTCGACAGGGTGTTGCGCGGGTCGAACATGGTGCGCAGCAGGCCCTCGATCTGGAGCTGCGGATTGAGGGTCTCGCGGATGCGGCTGATGGTGTTCACCAGCGCGCTCAGGCCCTCGAGCGCGTAGTACTCGCATTGCATCGGGATCAGCACCGCCTCGGCCGCCACCAGGGCGTTGACGGTGAGCAGGTTGAGCGACGGCGGGCAGTCGATGAGGACGTAATCGTACTGGCCGCGCACCGGCTCGATGGCGGCGCGCAGCCGGCGTTCGCGCCGGTCCAGGGTGATGAGCTCGACCTCGGCGCCCGACAGCTCGCCGTTGGCCGGCACCACGTCGTAACCGCCCTCGACCGTGCGCCGCGTCTCGGCGACGCCGGCGCTGCCGATCAGGATTTCATAGGTCGTGGGGTGGGCCGCGTTCTTGTCGATGCCGCTGCCCATGGTGGCGTTGCCCTGGGGATCGATGTCGATCAGCAGCACGCGCCGCCGGGTCTTCGCCAGCGACGCGGCCAGGTTGATGCTGGTGGTGGTCTTGCCGACCCCGCCCTTCTGATTCGTGATTGCCAGTACCTTGCCCATGACTTCACCGCTGTCCGCCGCCGGCCGGCCTTCAGGCCGCGACGACGATAATGACCACGTGGCGCGCCGCATCCAGCCCGGGGACGCGCACGGCCTCGACGCCCGCCACCTGATAACCCGCCGGCAGCGCCGCCAACTCCTCCTGCGGGTACACGCCCTTCATGGCCAGGAAACGGCCGCCTGCCGCAAGCAGGTGACGGCCGGCGTCCAGCATATCAGCAATCGTGCCGACCGCGCGAGCCACCAGGGTATCGAAGCCCTGCGGCGGGCGGTAGTGCTCGAGCCGCTCGGCGACGACCGTGACATTGCCGAGGCCAAGCTCGGCCGCCGCCTGGGTGACGAAGCGCGTCTTCTTGGCATTGCTGTCGAGCAGCACGAACTCCATGTCCGGCCGCGCGATCGCCAGCGGGATGCCCGGCAAGCCGGCGCCGGTGCCGATATCGAGCACGCGCCGCCCGGCGAGGAACGGCAGCACCGCCAGGCTGTCGAGCAGGTGGCGCGCCACCATCTGCGCCGGGTCGCGCACCGCGGTGAGGTTGTAAGCACGGTTCCACTTTTCGAGCAGGCCGAGATAACCGAGCAGCTTGCCGACCGCGGCGGCGTCGAGCTCCAGGCCGAGGCCGGCGAGGCCGGCGCGCAGGCTTGCCGCGAGCTCGTCGGGCGCAGCGTCCGCCCCCTCAGGGGCGGGTGGCCCGGCTGGCGAGCGCATTCAGCACCTCGGTCATTTTGTCGACGATCTCGGCGCGGTTGCTGATCCCGTGGCGCGCCGCCAGCGCGCTCGGCCGCGACACCGCGAGCCAGACCTGGCCGGTGTCGTCCTCCCAGGCCAGGGCCTTGAGCGGCAGGTCCATGGCGATGCGCTGATCGCTCTGCATAAGCGGCGTGCCGAGCTTGGGGTTGCCGAAAATCAACAGCTGGGTCGGGCGCAGCTTCATGCCGGCCGCCGTGGCGGCGGCGGCGTGGTCGACGCGCGCCGTGACGGCGACGCCCTGCTCTTTCAACGCCGCCTCGAAGCGATCGAGCGTGGCCGCCACCGTGTGCGGGCTCTTGCTGATCATCATGCTGAAATCCGCCCGCGCATCGGCCACGATCAAGCCCCCCACCAGCAATACCGCCGCCATCAGTGCTCGCATGCTATACCTCCCGAGGCATCCCTCGACCAGTGTACCCGGCCTGCGCCGGGCTTGGGTGCGGCCGGTGGCCGCCATTTACCCGCGAAATTAGACCCTTCGTCCACCGCCGGTGTCTTTTCCCGGAACGGTGCAGTACCTTCTGCCGCGGATATACCGTGCATTTCCCCCGAAAAACCGTACGATTCCCGGCACCAAAACAAGGAGGACACTATGATTAAATCTCTTGTCACATTCGTCGGCCTGCTGGCCTTGACCCCGGCCTATGCCGAACAGCCGGCCGCCGCCCCTACCGAGCCGGCCGCCGCACCGGCCATGGCCGAGCCCGCCCCGGCCGAACCGGCCGCCGCTCCAGCCGCCGCCACCGAGGGTGAGGTCGCGCGCGCCCAGTTCACCACCGCCATCCAGGACCGCGAGCCCGTCGATCAACTGTCGGCGCTGCCGAGCAACTCCGAGAACATCTATTTCTTCACCGAGCTCAAGGGCCTGGAAGGCCAGACGGTGACTCACCGCTGGGAGCACAACGGCGAGGTCATGGCCGAGGTGAAGTTCGACGTCGGCGGCCCGCGCTGGCGCGTGTACTCGAGCAAGCGTCTCGACCCGTCGTGGCTGGGCGAGTGGAAAGTCTCGGTGATCGACGCCAACGGCGGCACGCTCAGCGCCAATACGTTCAGCGTCAACCCGGCCCCGGCCGAAAGCGCCGAACCCGCACCGGCCGCCGCGCCGGCCGCGCCGGCACCGGCCATGCCGACCGCCCCGCAACAATAAGTCCGGCGGCGGCGGGCACTCTGCCGCGCCGCCGTCGTGATCCATCTCAGGCGCGCTGGCGCTTGAGGTGGACCAACAACAGCGAGATCGCCGCCGGCGTCACGCCGGACACGCGCGCCGCCTGTCCGAGCGTGGCAGGCCGGTGGCGATTGAGCTTCTGCTGTACCTCCACCGACAATCCCCGCACCGTGGCGTAGTCCAGATCCGGCGGCAGGCCGGTCTGCTCGTGGCGCAGTGCCCGCGCGATCTCCTCGTCCTGGCGGCCGATGTAGCCGGCGTACTTGGCGGCGGTCTCGAGCTGCTCGGCCACCTTCGCGTCGGCGACACCCGGCCCGGCGCCGGGCAGGGTCATGAGCCCGGCGTAACTCACCTCCGGCCGGCGCAGCAGATCGAACAAGCGGGTATCGCGCGCCAGCGGCTGGCCCAGGACGCGCTCGGCGTCGACCGGGTCGGTCGCCGCGACGCGCAGCCAGCCGTCCGTCAGGCGCTGGCGCTCGCGCTCGATCGCCGCGTGCCGCTCCGCGGTGCGGCGGTAGCGCGCCTCGTCCACCACGCCGAGCTCGTGGCCGATAGCGGTCAGGCGCAAATCGGCATTGTCCTCGCGCAACTGCAGGCGGTACTCAGCGCGCGAGGTGAACATGCGGTAGGGCTCGGTGACGCCGCGCGTGACCAGGTCGTCGAGCATCACGCCCAGATAGGCCTGATCGCGGCGCGGCCACCACGACTCGCGCCCGAGCACGGCGCGCGCGGCGTTGATGCCGGCCAGCAGTCCCTGGGCGGCGGCCTCCTCGTAGCCGGTGGTGCCGTTGATCTGGCCGGCGAAGTACAGACCGGCGAGCGCGCGCGTCTCGAGCGTCGGCTTGAGATCGCGCGGATCGAAGTAGTCGTATTCGATGGCGTAACCGGGGCGGGTGATGTGGGCGTTCTCGAAGCCGCGAATCGACCGCACCAGATCGAGCTGCACGTCGAACGGCAGGCTGGTGGAGATGCCGTTCGGGTAGACCTCGTGGGTATCGAGGCCCTCGGGCTCGACGAAGATCTGGTGCGCGGCCTTGTCGGCGAAACGCACGACCTTGTCCTCGACCGACGGACAATAACGCGGTCCGACACCTTCGATCGCGCCGGTGTACAGCGGCGAGCGGTCGAGGCCGGCGCGGACGATGTCGTGGGTGCGTTCGTTGGTGTGGGTGATGTGGCAGACCACCTGGCGCGGATGATCCTCGGCGCGGCCGAGGAAGGAGAACACCGGCGTCGGCGTGTCGCCGGGCTGCTCGGCGAGCCGGTTGTGGTCGATGCTGCGCCCGTCGAGGCGCGGCGGCGTGCCGGTCTTGAGGCGCCCGACGCGCGGCATGAGCTCACGCAGCCGTGTGGCGAGCGCAGTGGCCGGCGCATCGCCGGCACGCCCGCCCGGGGTGTTCGACAGGCCGATATGGATGCGGCCCCCGAGGAAGGTGCCGGTGGTGAGCACCACGGCGCGCGCGTGGAACTGAAGGCCCATCGCAGTGACGACGCCCGCCGCCCGGTCGTTTTCCACGATCAGGTCATCGACCGACTGCTGGAACAAAGTCAGGTTCGGCTGGTTCTCGAGGATGGCGCGCACCGCCCGCTTGTACAACGCGCGGTCGGCCTGGGCGCGGGTGGCGCGCACCGCCGGGCCCTTGCGCGAATTCAGTATGCGGAACTGGATACCGCCGCGGTCGGTCGCCCGCGCCATGACGCCGCCGAGCGCGTCGATCTCCTTGACCAGATGGCCCTTGCCGATGCCGCCGATCGCCGGGTTGCAGGACATCTGGCCGACGGTCTCGATGTTCTGGGTCAACAGCAGGGTGCGCGCACCGAGGCGCGCGCAGGCCGCAGCCGCTTCGGTACCGGCGTGGCCGCCGCCGATGACAATGACATCGAAATGGTCCGGATGCCGCATGGGCTCGCGCTGCCGGGGAAATGGCTGGAAATGATAGCACCGCCCGGGCGCCGGGCGTAAGCCGGGGCTCAGGCCGGCGGCGGCCGGTTGAACACCGTCCAATACATATCCAGCTCCTGCACCATCTTGTGGAACTTTTCGAAGTCCACCGGCTTGGTCAGATAGCTGTTGGCCTGGTACTCGTAGCAGCCGCGCAGGTCGTCGTCGGCCGCCGAGCTGGTCAGGATCACCACCGGGATCGCGCGCAGGCCGGGGTCCTGCTTGATGGTCTTGAGCACCTCGGTGCCGTCGATCTTGAGCAGCTTGAGATCGAGCAGCACCAGGTCGGGGCGCGGGCTGCTCGCAGGATCGCTGAATGCGCCGCGCCGGTAGAGGTAATCCAGGGCCTCCTCGCCGTCGCGCACGCAGTGCACCGGATTGGCCAGGCGGTCCTCGCGGAAGGCGCGCAGGATGAGCTTGGTGTGGGCGTCGTTGTCCTCGACCAGCAGGATGCGCAGCGGGTGGCGGTCGTCGGCGGAAGGTCGTGCGGTGGAGCTGCTCATGTCCATGCTCCTGCGTGCGTCGTTGAACAGGCCCGGCAGGCCCTGCGTCCCGGCACCCTGATCCTATACCGTAATCTAGGCCACAACCGCCGAGCCTGGCAAGGCAATCCAGAACGTGCTGCCCCGCCCCGGCTCCGACTCGACCCACAACCGGCCGCCATGCACCTCGACGATGCGCCGCGCGATGGTCAGTCCCACGCCGGTGCCGTTGGCCTCATGGTCGAGACGCTGGAACAGCTCGAAGATGCGCTCCCGGTAGGCCGGCGGGATGCCGCGGCCGTTGTCGCGCACGTACAACCGCAGCTCGCCGTCGCGACGCTCGGCGCCGATCTCCACCTGCGGCGCGACGTCGGGGCGCCGGTACTTGAGGGCGTTCTCGACCAGATTCTGCAGCACCTGCCCGAAGCGGGCCGGATCGACGCGCAGCCGCGGCGGCGTCCCGACCAGGCGCACGGTCGCACCCTCCTGCTCGATGTGGTGCGCGCAGCGCGAGCGCAGCTCGGCAACCAGTGCGCCGACATCGACCTCCTCGGCCTCGCCGACGATGCGACCGGTGCGCGCCAGCGTCAGCAGGTCCTCGATCATCTGCTCCATGCCGTGCGCCGCCTTGCGGATCTCGGCCAGGGAATCGCGCGCCTGCTCGATATCGCCGCACTCGACGTCCTTTTCGACCAGCCGTGCGAAACCGCCGACGGTGATGAGCGGCGCCTTGAGGTCGTGGGAGATGGTGTAGACGAAACCCTCCATCTCCGCGGTGCGGCGCTCGAGGTCGGCGAGCACGGCGGTGAGGGTGCGGTTGACGCGGGCGAGCGTGCGATAGCGCCACACCCCCATGCCGACGATCGCGGCGAGCAATATCAGCGCCGAGACGGCGGCGACCCGCTGCGCGGTCCAGAACGGCTCGGGCGTGCCGATCCACTTCACGTACAGCGCCCGGTACTCGTCGCTGGCGAGCACCGCCGCGACCGCCGGCGCCAGGCGTGCCAGCAGCTCGGTGTCGTCGGCGCGCACCGCCAGCGCGCGCTTGATCTCGATCAGCGGCCCGCCGACCACCTTGATCCGGTCACCGACGCGCGCGGCGCGCGCCCGCTGCCAGGTCCAGGGCTCGGGATAGACCAGTGCATCGACGTTGCCGCTGAGCAGCGCGAACAAGGCGTCGGGGAAATCCTGAAATGTCACGACCCGCACATCGCCGCGCGCCTTGAGCAGCGCCTCGGCGGCGTTGGCGCGCATCACCGCCACCTTGCGCCCGCGCAGGTCGTCGATGCCGGAGACGTCGTGGGTGTCGCGGCGCACGAACACGGAGCTGCGAAAGGTCTCGACCGGATCGCTGAACGCGAATTCGCGCAGGCGCTCGGGCGTGACACCGAGATCGGGGATGATATCGGCGTCGCCGCGTCGCAAGGCGTCGATCACGGCCCCCCAGTTGGGCTCCACCCGGTAGCGCAGCTCGACGCCGGCGCGGCGCGCGATCAGCGCCATGAGCTCGACGGCGAAGCCGGTCGGGCGGCCGTTGTCGTCGAGCAGATAATTCGGCGGGGCATCGCGCGGGATCGCGGCGGTCAATGTCGTCCGCGCCGCGGCATGCGCCGCGCCGGCGGCCGCCAGCGCCGCGAGCGCCGCGAGCCCGCCGACCCAGACGCGGAGGCGCGCCGTCACGCCGGTCCACTCCGTGCGCCGCGGTCGACGATGTCGGTCGCCGGCAGGCTCAACCAGAAGCGGCTCCCCCGCCCCGGCTCGGACTCCACCCACAGGCGCCCGCCGTGGATCTCGACCACGCGGCGCGCGATCGCCAGGCCGACGCCGGTGCCGTCGGCGCGGGTATCGGCGCGCTCGAACAGGCCGAAGATGCGCTCATGGTATTTGGTCCCGATGCGCAGGACCGGCTCCGGCTCCGGCGCACAACCCACCGGCCCGGCGAACAGGGCAAACCACGCGACGCCGGCAATCAGTGCCCGCCCGAACCGACGCGGACAGGCGCGCCGGCGACACGCGGACGCGCGACCCGCTATGGCCATGCGATTCTCCGGCGGGGTACGGTACGCGCCACGCGGGATCAGGCCCTGGGCGGCCGGTTCCACACGGTCCAATACAGATCCAGTTCCTGGACCATCTTGTGAAACTTCTCGAAGTCGACCGGTTTGCTGAGAAAACTGTTGGCGAAATTCGCGTAACACTCGCGCAGATCGTTGTCGGCGTTCGAGCTGGTGAGGACCACCACCGGGATCACCCGCAGGACGGGGTCCGCCTTCACCTGTTTGAGCACCTCGATCCCGTCGACCTTCGGCAGCTTGAGATCCAGCAGGATCAGATCGGGCCGCGGGCTGCTGGCGGGGTCGGCATAGGGGCCGCGCCGGAACAGGAAGTCCAGGGCCTGCTCGCCGTCCTGGACGCAGTCGATCGGGTTCGCCAACCGGTCCTCGCGGAAGGCGCGCAGGATGAGCTTGGTGTGGGCGTCGTTGTCCTCCACCAGCAGGATGCGCAGCGGGGCGCCGGTGGCGGCGGGTGCGGGTGGCGTCATCGCTATGCGCCCCATCAGGCGTCCGGCGGCAGTTCGGCCGACGGGCGACCGAGGTGATAGCCCTGCGCATAGTCGACGCCGTAGGCGCGCAACAACCTCAGGCTGTGCTCGTTCTCGACCGACTCGGCGATGGTCCACTTGCCGAGCGCGTGCGCGACCTGGTTCATGGACTGGACGATCGCCTGATCGACCGGGTCGTGCGCGAGCTCCTGCACGAAGCCGCCGTCGATCTTGAGGTAGTCGGCCGGCAGGAACTTGAGGTAGCCGTAGGAGCTGAAGCCCGAACCGAAGTCGTCGAGGGCGAAGCGGCAGCCGAGCGCGCGCAGCTCCTCGATGAACTCCTTGGCATTGGCGATGTGCGAGATCGCCGCGGTCTCGGTGATCTCGAAGGTGAGGCTCGCTCCATCGAGCGCGCTGCCGGCGAGCGCCTGGCGGATGGCCGGCAGCAGCTCGGGGTCCTCGAAGGCGCGCCCGGAGAGATTGATGGCGAAGCTCAGCTGGCGGCCGTCGCGATGCAACGCCGCGAGCCGCATGATCGCGTGCTCCACCACCCAGCGGTCGATGGCGTGCACCAGGCCGAAACGCTCGGCGGCCGACAGGAAGGCACCCGGCGCGATCATCTCGCCGTTCTCACCGCGCATGCGCAGCAACACCTCGTACTGGTCGATCACGTTGTCGCGGATCCGCACGATCGGCTGGAAGTACAGCACGAAGCCGTCGTGCTCGAGCGCCTCGTTGATCTTGCGCGACCAGCTGACCTCCGAGGCCATCTCGGCCATGGCGGTGTCGGCCGGATTGAAGACGTGCGCCTGGTTGCGGCCGCGCGACTTCGCCAGGCCGCAGGCCAGGTCGGCCTGGGCCAGCACCTCGCTGGCGCTCGACACCTGGCCGTCGATCAGGGCGGCGCCGATGCTGACGCGGATGTCGAACACCTTCTCGCCCTGGAAAAAGGTATAGGCCTTGAACAGCTCGTGGTAGGACTGCGCCACCTGCCTCAGGACCGGGCCGTCGACGTCATGCAGCAGCACCGTGAATTCGTCGCCGCCGAAGCGCGCCAGCACGTCGCCCTGGCGCAGCCGCCCTTGCAGCAGCTGGGCGAGCTCCAGCAGCAGCTGGTCGCCGGCGGCGTGGCCGAGGGTGTCGTTGACGTACTTGAAATTGTCGAGATCGATGTACAACAGGCCGAAACTGGCGCTGTTGCGGCTCGCCAGCGCCACGGCGCGCTCCAGCTCGTTTTCGAAATAGTGGCGGTTGTGCAGCCCGGTCAGCACGTCGTGCTCGGCGAGATGCTCGAGCCGGTGCTGGTAGAGTTTCTGCTCGGTGATGTCGCGCGCCGTGCCCATGGCGCCGACAATGCTCCAGTCCGGATCGGTCTTGGGCTTGATGTTAAAGCTCAGATAGCGGATGTCGCCGTCGCTGTGCAGGTGCACGGTCTCGTACTGCACGATCTCCTTGCCCTCGAGCACGTTGCGGAACGTGTCCAGGTCGTGCTCGACGTAGTCCGCGTGGATCAGTTCGAAAAAACTGCGCCCGACCAAGTCGTCGGGGGAACGGCCGTAGATCTGGCGCGCGGCCTGGTTGATGTAGGTCCAGCGGCCGTCGCGGTCCACGCTCCACACCAGGTCGTGGGCGGTCTCGATGATGTCGAAAAAGCGCGACTCGCTCTCGGCGAGCGCCAGCTGCGCGTGGGTCAGCTCGGAGACGTCGTGCATGATGCCCTGCATGCCGACGACGGCGCCGTGCGCATCCTGGATCGGCGCGATATTGACCAGGAAACTGCGTGCCGGACCGCCGTCGCGCTGCGCGAGCTCCAGCCGAAGATTGATCACGCGTTCGCCGGAGAGGCGCACGTACTCGAGGGCCTTGTCGAGACGCCGCAGGGACTCGCTGGTATTGAGGCCGCGATAGAGCTCCAGCCCGCCCTCGACCCATTCGCGCACCGAGTAGCCGCAGCATTCGCGGCTGGCGAAGTTGGCGCGGCCGTCGAAGAAGCACGCCCAGATCATGTCCGGCGAGTTCTCGATCAGCACCCGCAGCCGCTGCTCGCTCTCCTGCAGGGCGGTGCGGGCGCGCACGTAGTCGGTGATGTCGCGGGCGTTCATCAGCACGCCGACGATCCGGCCGTCGGCGTCGTGGATCGGGCTGTAGTTCGTCAGGTAGTGGCTCAAGCCGGCGCCGTCCTTGCGGTGCAGGGCCAGCTCGACGTTGCGCACCGGGTCGCCGCCGTCGCGCACCGATTTGATCGCGGTCTTGGCGCGCTGCCAGGAATCCGGGGTGAATACCCGCTTGCGCAGCGCGATGCCGCCGGCCTCCCATTCCGCCGGCGTGTAGCCGGCGGTTTCGCGGTTGACGCGCAGGTCCTGGGTGTCGAGGGCGTAGGTCCAGATCGGATCGGGCGAGTTGGCGAGCACCCGCATCAGATCGAGCGGCGTCTCGGCGACGTGCGACGGCCGCGGTCGTCGTGCGTGCGCGGCCGGCACGGTGGACGAACTGGTATTACTATTATGTATACCGGGTTTCTTCATCCGGCCTCGGCAACGGTGATCAGGTGGTGCTGGGTCGAACCAGCGCTCGCCGCGTCTTCGGCCGGGGAGCGGAACAACCAGGTGCCGGGACAATTTGTCCTGGGGATATTGTGGCCATTATTGCGTCAAAGCGGTAACGATGGCGAGCGCTCCCTGTTAAGACATATGGAAAGTATGGATTTACCACGGCCGACCCTCCGGTAACTGCTTCTCAGACTATAGGATACCTATGCGCACGGTCTTGGAGGGAATCATCGCCCAGATCAGTCGGTTGGTGCTGGGCAAGGAGCGCCAAGTGCGCCTGAGCCTGGCCTGCCTGCTGGCGCGCGGCCACCTGTTGATCGAGGACTTGCCGGGGATGGGCAAGACCACGCTCGCCCAGGCGCTGGCGGCGGTGCTGGGCTTGAGCTTCAAACGCATCCAGTTCACCAGCGACATGCTGCCGGCGGACATCCTGGGCGTGTCGATCTACCAACCCGACACCCGCGACTTCCGCTTTCATGCGGGGCCGGTGTTCGCGCAGCTGGTGCTGGCCGACGAGATCAACCGCGCAACCCCGAAGACCCAGAGCGCCCTGCTCGAGGCCATGGAGGAGCGCCAGGTCACCAGCGACGGCAGCAGCTTCCCGCTGCCGGACCCGTTCTTCGTGGTCGCCACCCAGAACCCGCGCCATCATATTGGCACCTTTCCGCTGCCGGAATCGCAGCTCGACCGCTTCCTGATGCGCATCAACATGGGTTACCCCGACCGGCACGCGGAACGCGAGCTGCTGCGCGGCGCCGACCGCCGCGAACTCATCAAGCACGAGACGTCGCTGCTCGACGGCGCGCGCCTCAAGCATCTGCAGCAGCTCGCCGACCAGGTGCACGCCGCGGATGCCCTGATGGACTACATCCAGGACCTGCTGGCCGCGACCCGCGACGGCGCGCGCTTCCCGATCGGCTTGAGCCCGCGCGCCGGCCTCGGACTGCTCAACAGCGCGCGTGCCTGGGCGCTGCTCGAGGGGCGCGACCTGGTGCTGCCCGAGGACGTGCAGGCGGTGGCGGTGGCGGTGATGAGCCATCGCCTGCGCCCGGGCGAGGCCGGCGGCGAGGCCGCGGTCGAGGCGCTGATCGAGACCGTCGCGGTGCCGTGATGACCCCGGTCACGCTCGGCACGCACCGTCTGTACATCCTGCCGACGCGCCCGGGGCTGATCTTCGCGGCGATGATCGCGGTGCTGTTGCTGGCCTCGGTGAATTACTCCAACGGCCTGGGCTACGGCCTGACCTTCATCGTCGCGTCGGTCGCGCTGGTGTCGATGTTGTACACCCATCGCAACCTCGCGGGGCTCGAAGTGCTCGGCCACGAGTGCGCGCCGGTCCACGCCGGCGAGGTGCTGGCCGTGCGCGTCTGTCTGCACAATCCCGCCGGCCTCGCGCGCATCGCGATCCAGGTCGAGCCGCGCGCCGGCGCCGGCGTGACGGTCGCGCGCATTGCGCCCTATGACCAACACTGGGTGACGCTCACGCTGCCGACCGCGCACCGCGGCCGCGTGCCGCTGCCGGCGCTGGTGATCTCGACGCGCTTCCCCTTCGGTCTGCTGCATTCCTGGTCCCGGTCCATCGCCCTCGACGGGTCGGTCCTGGTCTACCCGCGGCCGGCGCCGCAGGCCTGGGATTCGGTGCGCGGTCACGGCGACGACAAGGATGCACAGACCCCCGATGACGGCGACGATTTCGCCGGCCTGCGCCGGCACCGGACCGGCGATGCGCCGCAGCGCGTGCACTGGAAGGCCGTGGCGCGCGGCCAGGGCATGCACACCAAGGAATTCCAGGAACCGCGCGCCGGCCAGCGCTGGCTGGATTGGGACGCGGTTCCGCTGCCGGACGTCGAGGAACGCCTGAGCGTGCTGTGCCGCGCGGTGCTCGACGCCGACCGCGAGGGCGCGCGCTACGGACTGCGGCTGCCCGGCACGCTCATCGAACCGGACACCGGCGCGCGGCATCGGCACCGCTGCCTCGAGGCCCTGGCGCTGTTCCCGACCACGGGTCCGGCATGACGCCGGCCCATCAGCTGCTCGATCGCGACGGCCAGCGCTGGCTGCTGGCCGCGATCGTGGCGGTCGTCGCGCCGCTCACGCTCTCCGCGCCGGTCTGGCTCACGGCCGTGGTCCTGGCCTTGCTGGCATGGCGCTATCTCGGCGGGGCGCGCGGCCGGGCGGTGCCCGGACGGGGGGTGCGCCTGGTGCTGACGGTCGCGGTGGTGGTCGCGGTCTACCGGCACTTCGGCACGGTGTTCGGGCGCGACCCCGGGATCGCCCTGCTGATCGGCATGCTGGGACTCAAGTTCCTGGAGCTTCGGACGGTGCGCGACGGCATCCTGATTGTGCTCTTGCTGTTCGTGCTGATGCTGGCGAGCTTCCTGGTGTCGCAATCCCTGGGGCTCGCGGCCTTTCATCTGGCGAGCCTCACGCTCTGTTTCGCCGTGCTCATCCGTATCAGTCAGCCGGCGGTGCTGGGCGTTTCGGAGGTGGCGCGCCTGGCCGGCGGGCTGGTGCTCAAGGCCATGCCGCTCGCGGTGCTGCTGTTCGTGTTCTTCCCGCGCATCCAGGGCGCGCTCTGGGGCCTGCCGCAGGACGCCTTCGGCGGCTTGAGCGGCATCGACGACGCGATGCGGCCCGGCAGCGTCAACGAGCTGAGCGTGTCGGAGGAGGTCGCGTTCCGGGTCGAGTTCGACGGGGCGATGCCGCCGGCCACGGAACGTTATTTCCGCGTCATGGTGTTGTGGGATTTCGACGGCGTCGCCTGGACGCGCGGCGCAACACCCTTCGGTCCCGCGCGGCCGGCGCCGGTGTCCGGACGCGCGCTGCGCCATACGATCACGGTCGAGCCGAGCAATCGGCGTTGGCTGCCGGCGCTGGACTGGCCGGCGCCGCCGGGTGCACCGCTGCGATGGCGCGTCGGCCATCTGCTGGAGTCGCCGCAGCCGGTGCGCGAGCGACTGCGCTACACGGCGGTCTCCCACCCGCAGCTACGTGACCTGCGCGGCGAAGACACGGCTGAGACGCGCGGCCTGCAGCTGCCGGGGGGCGTGAGCCCGCGCGTGCGGGCATTGGCGGCGGAGTTTCACAAGGCGGGCGATGCGCGGGCGATCGCGATGCGCGCGCTCGCGCATTTTCGCCAGCAGGAGTTCTTCTACACGCTGCAGCCGCCGCTGCTCGGCCAGGACCCGGTCGACGAGTTCCTGTTCGAGTCGCGGCGCGGATTCTGCGAGCACTACGCCTCGGCCTTCGCGGCGCTGATGCGCGCCGCCGGCGTGCCGGCCCGCGTGGTGCTGGGCTACCAGGGCGGCGAAATCAACCAGGCGGGCGGTTACCTGATCGTGCGCCAGAGCGACGCCCATGCCTGGGTGGAGATCTGGACCGCCGACGGCGGCTGGCAGCGCGCCGACCCGACCGCGGCGGTCGCGCCCGAGCGCGTCGAGTTCGGTGCCGATGCGCTGCGCCGCCTGATGGCCCGCGGCGCCAGCCTCGGGCGCCTGTCTCCGGAGCTGCTGCGGCAGTTCCTCGAACAGGGCTGGCTGGAGCGCACCCGCGGACAGGGGCGCCTGGCCTGGGACGGTGTCCAGCATGCCTGGTCGCGCTGGGTGCTCGATTATCATCGCGACCGGCAGCGGGCGCTGATGGAAAGACTCGGGCTGGACGCGCGCCCGGGAACGCTGGTGGCGCTCGGCGTGGCGGCGGTGGTGCTCGCGATTCTCGGCGTCTACGCGCTCGGGCTGCGGCGCGCGATCCGGTCGCGCGATCCGGTCAAGAAACTCTATCGCCGTTTCTGCGCGCGCCTCGCACGCATCGGCCTGCCGCGCGCCCGCGGCGAAGGCCCGCTCGCCTACGTGCTGCGCGTCGGCGGCGCGCGCCCGGATCTCGCGGCGCTGGCGGCGGCGATCACCGCGCGCTATATCGACCTGCGCTACGGTCCGGCCCCGGCCGATGCCGCCGCCCTCCAGGCGCTGCGCCGGGCGCTGCGGCGCTGGCGGCCGCGGCGGGTGGCGTGACTATTTGCCGATACAGAAGCTGGAAAATATCCGCCCCAGCAGGTCGTCGCTGGTGAACTCCCCGGTGATCTCCCCGAGGTCCTGCTGGGCGCGCCGCAGGGATTCGGCGGCAAGCTCGCCGTTGCGGCGGCCGAGCTCGTCGAGCGCGCTGTCGAGCTCGGCCGCGGCGCGCTCGATCGCCGTCAGGTGGCGGCGCCGGGCGCTGAAGTCACCCTCGGCCGCCGGATGGAAGCCGACACAATCTTGAAGATGACGGCGCAGATCGTCGAGGCCGGCGCCGGTCAGGGCCGAGACGGCGTACTCGGCACGGGCGGCGGCTTCGGCGGCGATCGCCCCCGGGGCGCGGCCGCTCAGGTCGATCTTGTTGCGCACCAGCGTGAACGCCCGGTCTGGCGGCAGCTCGGCGAGCAGCCCCGGTGCCTCGGCGGCGTCGAGCCGGTCGTCGATCACCACCAGTATCCGGTCGGCCTCGGCCATGGCCCGGCGGGTGCGGCGCAGGCCCTCGGATTCGATCTCGTCGCCGGCGGTGCGCAATCCGGCGGTATCGACCAGGTGCAGTGGCAGCCCGCCGAGGTGGATCTGCTCGCGGATCAGGTCGCGGGTGGTGCCGGCGATGCGGCTGACGATGGCGCTGTCGCGGCCGACCAGGGCGTTGAGCAGGCTCGACTTGCCGGCGTTCGGACGGCCGACCAGCGCCAGGCACAGGCCATCGTGCAGTAGGCAGCCCTGGCGGGTGCGCTGCCGCAGGTCGGTGAGCGCCTCGGTGAGCGCCGCGCAGCGCTCGCCCAGCCGCGTGTCGGCCAGGAAGTCGATCTCCTCCTCGGGGAAGTCGATGGCGGCTTCGATCTCGACGCGCAGCGCCACCAGGTCGTCGACGATGTCGCGCACCCGGCGCGAGAATTCGCCGCTTAGCGAGCGCAGCGCGGCGCGCGCGGCGGCCTCGGAGCCGCTCCCGATCAGGTCCGCGACGGCCTCGGCCTGGGCGAGGTCGAGCTTGCCGTTCAGGAAGGCGCGCTCGGAAAACTCGCCGGGGCGGGCGAGGCGCGCGCCCAACTCAAGGGCGCGGCGCAGCAGCAGATCCATCACCACGGGTCCGCCATGGCCGTGCAGCTCCAGCACGTCTTCGCCGGTGAAGGAATGCGGCGCCGGGAAGAACAGCGCCAGGCCCCGGTCGATCGCCTGGCCGCCGGCGTCACGGAACGCGCCGAGGATGGCGCGGCGCGCGGCCGGCAAGGTGCCGAGGATGGCGGCGGCGATGGCGGGGGTCGCGGGACCGGAGAGGCGGACGATGCCGATGCCGCCCTGACCGGGAGCGGTGGCGGGCGCCGCGATGGTGTCGGCGGACGGCGCGGGCCGCGCGGTGTTCATGCGGGCGCCTGGATCAGCGCGCGCCGGCCTCGATGCGGCGCGTGATCCACCACTGCTGGGCGATCGACAGCATGTTCTGCACCACCCAGTACAACACCAGGCCGGCCGGGAAGAACACGAAGAACACCGTAAACATGATCGGCAGCATCATCATGATCTTTTTCTGCAGCGGGTCGAGCGGCTGGGGGTTGAGCCACTGCTGGGCCAGCATGGTAATGCCCATCAGCGCCGGCAGCACGAAATACGGGTCGGCCGTGGACAGGTCATTGAGCCAGAGTATGAACGGCGCCTGACGCAGTTCGACGCTCTCGAGCAGCACCCAATAGAGTGCGATGAATACCGGGATCTGGATCAGGATCGGCAGGCAGCCGCCAAGCGGGTTGATCTTCTCGGTCTTGTACAGCTCCATCATCGCCTGGTTGAGCTTCTGGCGGTCGTCGCCGTAGCGCTCCTTGAGCGCCTGCAGCTTGGGCTGCACGCGGCGCATATGCGCCATCGACTTATAGCTGGCGGCCGACAGCGGATGGAACACCAGCTTGATGATGATGGTCAGGATAATGATCGCCCAGCCCCAGTTCCCGACCCAGTCGTGGATCTGCTGCAGCAGCCAGAACAACGGCGCGGACAGGAAGGTCAGGTAGCCGTAGTCAACGGTGAGCTTGAGGCCCTCGGCGAGCTGCTCGAGGCGCGCCTGCTCCTTCGGCCCGGCGTAGAGCTGGGTGGCGAGGATGGCGGTCTGGCCGGGCTCGATCGGCGTCGCCTCGGTATCCTTGTAGCCGATGGCATAGCGGTTGGCGTCGAGCGCCTCGGTGTAGAAGGCGCGCGGGCGCTCGCCGGGCGGCAGCCAGGCGGCCAGGAAGTAATGCTGGATCATCGCCACCCAGCCGCTGTCGACTTCGCGGGCCAGCGGCTTCTTCGCCATGTCGTCGAAGTTTATCTTCTCGTACCTGTCGGCCGGGGTGTAGATCACCCCGCCGGTATAGCTCGGGATCATGCCGAACATGCCCTTGGACTCGAGCGGCGCGCGCGTCAGCTGCGCGTAGAGATAGACGTCGCGCGTAGTGTTGCCGGCGTTGCGCACGCGGTACTCGACATCTGCCACATAGCTGTCGCGCTTGAAGCGCAGGGTCTTGATGACCTCGGTGCCGTCGGCGGCGGTCCAGCGCAACGGGACGGCGAGCTCGTCCTGGCCGGGGCCGAGCGTATAACGGGTCTGGCCGGCTTTATATAAGGTCTTGTGGTTGGGCCAGTCGCGCCCATGCCCGATGAGGCCGGACTGGGAGATGAACGGCTGGCCGGGCTGGTCGTCCAGCAGCACGAACGGCTGATCCGGCCGGTCGACACTCACCGGGTGGGCGAGCAGGGCGAGCCGGCGGATGTCACCCCCAAGGGTGTCGATCTCGACTTCGAGCAAGTCGGTCGTAACGCGAATGCGCAGGCCGGTCGGGGCTGCGGTAACCGCGTCCGGTGCCGGGGCGGATCGCGACTCGGCGGGCAGGCTGGGCACGCCGGCGGGCGATGCGGGCGCGTCGGCGGTGGCGGGCGGTGGCGGGCGGTTTTCCCGCTCCCAGGCCTGCCAGAGCAGGAGGATGATCACCGACAGGGCGACGAACAGGATCAGCCGGGTGTTATCCATGGCGGTGAGCGCCCATGGGAGGGACCGGATCGTGACCGCCGGGGTGCCAGGGGTGGCAACGCCCGAGACGCCGCAACGCCAGCCAGCCGCCGCGGGCCGCGCCGTGGCGTTCGACCGCCTCGAGGGCGTAAGCCGAGCAGCTCGGATGGAAACGACAGCTCGGCGCGAACAACGGGCTCACCCAGTAACGGTAGGCGAGGATGAGTAGGGCGAGGAGCTTACGCATCGGCCGACAACCGTTGCCAGTGCTGTGCCAACGAGGCGCGCAGCTCGCCGGGGTTGGCCGCGGCGGCGGCACGGTGGCCGATCACCACGATATCGAGGGGGGGCAGCCGGTTGCAATGCAGGCGGAAACTCTCGCGTATCTGGCGCTTGATGCGGTTGCGGACCACGGCGCGGGCCGCCGCCTTCCGGGACACGGTGATCCCGAGACGCGGATGAGGGAGTGCATTGCCGGCGCTATAGACGGTGAACATCGTGTCGCTCGCCTTGCCGCCGGTACGCAGCACGTGCGCAAAGAGCGCTGGCTTGCGTAGGCGGTGTGACTTCGGGAGCCCGCGTGGGGCCGGTACCAAGGGTCAGACGCTAAGGCGGGCGCGGCCCTTGGCGCGGCGCGCGCGCAGCACGGCCCGGCCACCGGCGGTGCGCATACGCGCCCGGAATCCGTGGGTGCGTTTACGCTTGAGAACGCTCGGCTGAAAGGTTCTTTTCATGGTCTGGCGCCTGGCTTGGGGTGAAACTGGGTTCGAAAGGGCGGCAAACTTACTGCATGGGACGCTTGTTTGTCAACCAATATGCGGGATGCGTGTTGGGACGGATCGGGATGTGGATAAGTCGAGGGGTGGAGGGTAGACTTCCCGGTCCGGCAGAGGGCGGCGCAGGTGATGGTAGAGACGGTCTGGAAAAAATGCCTCGAGCGTTTGGAGGGGGAGCTCTCGGCGCAGCAATTCAACACCTGGATCAGGCCGCTGCAGGTGGCCGATGGACGCGGTGGCTTGCGGTTACTGGCGCCGAACCGCTTCGTGCGTGACTGGGTGAAGGAGCGCTTTGCGGAGCGCATTGGGGAAATCGCCGCTGAGGTCGCAACCCATCCCATGGCGGTATCTTTCGAGATCGGCACGCTACTGGAGCCGGCCCGCGCCGGCGGCGTTGACACCGTATCCGGCAAGGCGGGTGTAAAACGGGACGCACGGGGGAGCGGACGGCTCAACCCGGAGTTCACGTTCGACACGCATATCGAAGGAAAGTCGAACCAGCTGGCACGCGCCGCAGCCCGGCAGGTGGGTGAGAACCCCGGCGGCGCCTATAATCCACTTTTCATTTACGGTGGTGTGGGGCTCGGGAAGACACATCTCATGCAGGCGGCAGGGCACCTGATGTGCGCGCAGGATCCGGACGCCAAGGTAGCCTACGTGCATTCCGAGCGATTCGTCGCTGATATGGTGAAGGCGCTGCAGCATAACGCGATTAACGATTTCAAGAAGCACTACCGCAACCTCGATGCACTGCTGATCGACGACATCCAGTTTTTTGTCGGCAAGGAGCGCTCGCAGGAGGAGTTCTTCCATACATTCAATAATTTGCTTGATGGCCAGCGCCGGATCATCATTACCGCCGATCGCTTTCCGAAGGAGCTGGTTGGGGTGGAGGAGCGACTGATCTCACGGTTCGGGAGCGGTTTGACCGTTTCGATCGAGCCGCCGGAGCTGGAAACCCGGGTTGCGATTCTGATGAAAAAGGCGCAGCAGGAAGGGATAGAGCTGCCCGAGGATGTGGCGTTTTTCGTGGCCAAGCGGGTGAGATCGAATGTCCGCGAGCTCGAAGGGGCATTGCGCCGGATCATGGCAAGCGCCGCCTTTACCGGTCGGGAGATCGATTTGAACCTGGCAAGTGAGAGCCTCAAGGATCTACTGGCATTCCAGGAGCGACTGGTCAGCATTAACAACATCCAGAAGACTGTTGCCGAGTATTACAAGATCCGGGTGGCCGATCTGCATTCGAAATCGCGTTCGCGCCATGTGGCACGTCCACGGCAGGTGGCGATGACGCTGTCGAAGGAACTGACCAACCACAGTTTGCCGGAGATCGGGGATGCCTTCGGCGGACGTGATCACACCACAGTGCTGCACGCGTGCCGCAAGATCAACGAGCTGGCGCAACATGACCCGCAGATCAAGGAAGACTACAACAACCTGCTGCGGATTTTATCGACGTGACCGGGAGCCCGGGAGCTGTGGAGGCAATGTGAATAACATGGACCACTAGCGAATCCTGGAAACTTGCCCACAAACGTACCGGTAGCCCCACAGACCTTAGTCGGCTCTACCAACAGTTTTTGTCAGATGTGAGTATTTGATTCATAATGGCGAAAACGGGTTATACACAGTTTGCCGGAATGCTTATTACTGTAGTTATAAGCTTTTATATAAAAATCTTCCCTTAAAACAACCCGGGAGCGAAGGACAGGAACGCGATGCAGATCACTCTAAAGCGCGAGGAGTTGCTAAAGCCGCTCAGCCTGGTGGCGGGTGTGGTGGAACGTCGCCAGACGCTCCCGATCCTGTCGAATGTGTTGATGCGGTTGACGGGCGACGAGCTTAGACTGAGTGGCACCGATATGGAGGTGGAGATTGTTGTTGAGGTGGGGGGTGTAAATGGGAGTGACGGCGAGATTACTCTCCCGGCGCGCAAGCTGCTGGATATCTGCCGGGCGCTGCCGGCGGATGCGAAGATCGAGTTGCGCATTGAGAAGCAGAAGGCCACGATCAAGTCGGGGCGGAGCCGCTTCTCACTGGTGACCATGCCGGCCGTGGATTATCCGGTGATCGAGGCCGGGGGTTGGGAGCGTAGTCTGCAGGTGCCGCAGAAACGTCTGCGCCGCCTGCTGGAGAAAACTCAATTTTGTATGGCACAACAGGACGTTCGGTATTACCTGAACGGTTTACTCATCGAGGTGGAAGACAAGCGCCTGCGAGGCGTAGCGACGGATGGTCACCGCATGGCGTTGAGCGATTGCACCCTTGAAGATCGGGCACCGGACGGCAAGCAAGTGATCGTGCCACGCAAGGGTGTGCATGAGTTACTGCGTTTATTGGATGACAGTGACGGCGCGGCTGAGCTCAGGTTTGGCGTAAACCATTTGCAGCTGCAGCTGCCGGGGATCCAATTCACGACCAAGCTGATCGACGGGCGGTTCCCAGAGTATTCTAAAGTAATACCAAATAATCAATCAGTTACATTAAGTCTCCAGCGGGATGAGCTGCGTGAGATATTGAGCCGCGCGGCCATTCTCTCCAATGAAAAATACCGTGGCGTGCGGCTGAGCATAGCGCCAGGCATCTTGCGTGTGAGCGCTCATAATCCGGAACAGGAGGAAGCTCAAGAGGAATTGCCGATCAGCTATGAAGGCACCGAGCTTGAGATCGGCTTCAACGTCAATTACATCATTGACGCAATCGGGGCAATCGCCGGGGACATCGTGGAATTGGGACTTACCGATGCGAATAGCAGCTGTACCCTCATGAGCCCCGATGATCGAGACAGCCAGTACGTCATTATGCCCATGCGGCTCTAAGAGCGGAGATGATTCTTTCCTACCTCGAGGCATGCAATCTTCGGGTAATCTCCAGGGCCGAGTTCGAGCCAGCCGGCACGGTTAATCTGCTTATCGGCCCAAACGGTAGTGGTAAAACCTCATTTCTTGAAAGCATCCATTTTTTAGCGACAGGTCGAGGGTTCCGGGGTGGTAAGGGGCAGGAGTTGATTCGCCGGGGATCGGCCGCGGTCAATGTCATTGGCCGACGGCACGATGATGAAGGGACAGTGACCCACCTGGGCATTGAGCGCAATGGACAAGAGAGCCGTGTCAGCATCAACGGCGTGAGCCAACGTAGTGCCGCGGAGCTGGCACGGCTGCTGCCGGTGATAGCCGCTTCACCTGCCGACCATCATGAGCTGTTTCAAAGTACAAAGCTGCGGCGGGCAATGCTCGACTGGCTGGTGTTCCACGTGGAACCACAGTTCTTCGGTGCTTGGAGCAGATACCAGACGGCGTTGAAACAACGCAATGCAGAGCTGCGCAGCCCCGGATACCGCCCCAAGATGCTGGCGCCGTGGGAGCAGGAACTGGATGAAGCGGGAACCGCAATCAATGCATGCCGTCAGCGTATTTTGGAACGCTGGAGCGCCGCCTTGCAGGGTACCGGCACTCGATTGTTGGACGCGAAACTTTCTCTGGAGTTGTTCCCAGGCTGGGATACGACCGATGCTTTGCGTGATGCGCTAGCGGCCAGCCGAAACAGCGATCGCACCATCGGGTATACACAGCTCGGGCCGCACCGTGCCGATCTCCGTATGCATATTGACGCATTGGACGCGCGGACCTATGCCTCCCACGGACAGCGCAAACTTGTGATGTTCGCGCTACGGCTCGCGCAGTTGGATGTTTTCCGCGCGGCACGGCAACACTGTGCGATTGTGCTGATCGATGATTTGGCTGCGGAGCTTGACCCGACACGGCGCCGGGCCCTGGTCGATGGGCTATATGCTCTCGGTGCCCAGGTGTTCGTGACGTCGACGGAGGCCGGACAATCCGGACTCGAGGCCTGCAGTAACGGCAGGTTGTTCCACGTGGAACGTGGCACAATACGGGCCGCCTGAGTGCCCGTCCGATAGCCAAAAAAACGCCCCCCAGGGGCAAGCTAAATAGTGTAGAATCAGCGCTTTCCCGGCAGCCACTTTCATGGAAACCAAGCCCGTATACGACTCCACCAGCATCCAGGTGCTCAAAGGCCTCGATGCGGTACGCAAGCGCCCGGGGATGTACATTGGGGACACGGACGATGGCACCGGCCTCCATCACATGGTCTTCGAAGTCGTCGACAATGCCATCGACGAGGCCCTGGCCGGTTTCTGCACGGAGATCCAGGTCACGATCCATACGGACAACTCCATCACCGTCTCGGACAATGGCCGAGGCATCCCCACCGGCATTATTCCCGAAGAGGGGAGGTCCGCCACCGAAGTCATCATGACCGTGCTGCACTCCGGTGGGAAATTCGATCAGAACTCTTACAAGGTTTCCGGCGGCCTGCACGGGGTTGGCGTTTCGGTGGTCAACGCCCTGTCGGAATCCTTGGAACTCACTGTCCGTCGTGACGGGAAAATTCACTACCAGAAATACCAGCTCGGTGAGCCGATCGCGCCGCTCGAGGTGATCGGCGAAACGACCGAAACTGGCACCGACGTCCATTTCAGGCCCAGCACCAAGATCTTCACCGACACGGTCATGCACTATGAGCTGTTGGCCAAGCGGCTGCGCGAGCTGTCCTTCCTGAACTCGGGCATCAAGATCGTCCTGCGCGACGACCGCGACCTCAAGGAGGACAGCTTTGAGTACCAGGGCGGCATCGCGGCCTTCGTCCAGCACCTGAACCGCAATAAGATCCCGTTACATCAGAAGGTTATATACATTTCCGCGGAGCGCGACGGCATTACGGTCGAGCTGGCCATGCAGTGGAACGACTCCTACCAGGAGAACATCTTCTGCTACACCAACAATATCCCGCAGCGCGACGGCGGCACCCACCTGGCCGGCCTGCGGGCCGCCATGACCCGCACGCTCAACCAGCATATCGAGCGTCTCGGGCAGGGCCGTAAGGAAAAGATCGCCACCACCGGTGACGATGCCCGTGAGGGCCTGACCGCGGTGCTCTCAGTCAAGGTCCCGGACCCGAAGTTCTCCTCCCAGACCAAGGACAAGCTGGTTTCGTCCGAGGTCAAGGGCGTGGTTGAGTCGGTGGTCAACGAGAAGCTCGGCGAGTTCCTGCAGGAGAATCCGGCCGACGCCCGTACCATCGCCGGCAAGATCATCGAGGCGGCCCGGGCCCGCGAAGCGGCCCGCAAGGCCCGCGAGATGACCCGCCGCAAAGGCGCCCTGGACGTCGCGGGGCTGCCGGGCAAACTCGCGGACTGCCAGGAACGCGATCCGTCCCTGTGCGAGCTTTACCTGGTCGAGGGCGACTCCGCGGGTGGTTCGGCGAAGCAGGCGCGCGATCGCCGCTTCCAGGCCATCCTGCCGCTCAAGGGCAAGATCCTGAACGTCGAGCGCGCACGCTTCGACAAGATGCTGTCGTCCGCGGAGGTCGGCACCCTGATCACGGCGCTTGGCACCGGCATCGGCAAAGACGACTTCAACATCGGCAAGCTGCGTTACCACCGCATCATCCTCATGACCGACGCCGACGTCGACGGCTCGCATATCCGTACGCTGCTGCTGACCTTCTTCTACCGCCAGATGCCGGAGCTGCTCAACCGCGGGCATATCTACATCGCGCAGCCACCGCTGTACAAGGCCAAGCGCGGCAAGCAGGAGCGTTATCTCAAGGACGATACCGAGCTTCAGGCCTACCTGCTGGAAACGGCGCTCGACGGCAGCCAGCTGTTCGGGCGCCCCGACGCCAAACCGATCGAGGGCAATACGCTGCAGCGTCTATGCGCGGACTTCCTCGCGGTCGAGAACACCATCAAGCGCCTGGCGCGCCGTTACGATGCGAAGCTGTTGCGCACCTTGGTCCACTTGCCGACCCTGACGCCGGACGATCTGAAAAACGAGAACCAGGCGAAGCACTTCGCCGACGAGCTCGGCGCCCGGCTCGGCTCGGATCGCAATGGCGCCCGCTACACCGCGGACGCGGATTTGAGCTCCCACAGCGGCGCCTATGAATTGCTGGTGACCCGAAACGAGCACGGCACCAGTCGCAAGTTTCGAATCGACGCCGAATTCATCGGCTCCGGGGAGTATCGCAACATGCGCGCCCTCGGCGCCCAGCTGGACGGCCTGCTGCAGGACGATGCCGCCATCCAACGCGGCGAGCGCTCCCAAGCAGTGCGCAGCTTTGATGACGTCGTTGCCTGGATCATGGACGAGGCGCGCCGTGGCCAGACCATCCAGCGTTACAAGGGTCTCGGCGAAATGAATCCGGAACAGTTGTGGGAAACGACCATGGACCCGGCGACGCGCCGGCTGCTCAAGGTCAACATCGAGGATGGCGTAGCCGCTGACGAGATTTTCACCATGTTGATGGGCGACCAAGTCGAGCCGCGCCGCGAGTTTATCGAGAAGAATGCGCTGGCCGTGAGTAATCTCGACATTTAGCCGATGTTATTATATTTTTCGAAGACATTGGCCGTAATTCGGCGACAATAACCAGACGATTCTCAATGCAGCACGCGCGGCGTGGATAGCACGAAAGCCGGTACTTCGGCATCGAACTCCACTCCATCGTCGCCCTTCATCTGGTAGCTGCCGCGCATGCTGCCATAAGGCGTTTCCAACACCGTCCCGCTCGTGTACTCGAAACTCATCCCCGGCGCGAGATAGGGCTGCTCGCCCACCACGCCCGGCCCGCGGACTTCCTGCACCTTCTCGTTCCCGTCGGTGATCACCCAGTGACGCGTCAGCAGCCGGGCCGGCACGGTGCCGGTGTTGGTGATCGTCACCGTGTAAGCGAAGACGTAGCGATTGGCCTCCGGCTTCGATTGGGAATCGATATAGCTGGTTTTGACTTCAACATCGATGTGGTGCTTCCGCGGGTTGGACATGGCTTAAGGTCTGGGTAAGGGTTCGGATATTTTGCCCGGTTTGGACCGGAAACTCATCCCGACGGTTCGCGTCCGGGCCGCTGGGCCTCGGGGCAGGGGACCGCGAGGAAGTCGCGTGTCCCGTCGAGCCGCACCGCCGTCAGCCGGCCACCCCACAGGCAGCCGCTGTCCAGCCCGACCACCCCATCGTCATTCCACGCGCCCAGCGTGGACCAGTGGCCGAACACCACCGGCAGTTCGAATTGCCGCCGCTGCGGATGCCGGAACCACGGCGTCAGCCCGGCCGGGGCCGATTGCGGCGACCCCTTGAACGTGAGTTCCATGGAGCCGTCGCCGCGGCAGTAGCGCAGCCGCGTGCAGGCATTGATCGTCAACCGGACACGGTCGGTCGGTTTCAGATCGGGCGACCAGGCCGCCGGCTCGTCGCCATACATGCATTCGAAAAACCGCGCTCCATCCGGACCCCGCAATACCGCCTCGGCCTCGCGCGCCCGCGTTGCGACGTCCCCGAGGTTCCAACCCGGCAGGATGCCGGCGTGCACCAGCGCGAACCCCAGAGCGTCGTCGCGATGAAACAGCGGCCGGGCGCGCAGCCAGTCGAGCAGGTCGTCGCGGTCGGACGCCGCCAGCACGTCGGAGAAGGTATCGGCGCGGCGCGGCGCCCGCATCCCGGCAGCCGTTGCCAGCAGGTGCAGGTCGTGGTTGCCCAGCACGGCCACCGCCCGATCGAGGCCTTTGACGAAGCGCAGGACCTCGACCGATTGCGGGCCGCGATTCACCAGGTCGCCGGTGAACCACAGGCTGTCGCGCACGGCATCGAAACCGATGCGCTCGAGGAGCGCGCGCAGCGGCGCATAACAGCCTTGCACGTCACCGATCGCGAAAACCGCCATATTCAGCGGCCGCGCAGCCGGCGCTGCATGGTCTCGGTGGCCGCGACCAGCGCATTGGTGATACCGGGTTCGCTGGCCGAATGTCCGGCCTCCGGGACGATCCGAAGCTCGGCCTCCGGCCAGGCGCGATGCAAATCCCAGGCGCTTTCGATCGGGCAGACGATGTCATAGCGGCCGTGCACGATGATGCCGGGAATGTTCTTGAGCCGGTGGCTGTCACGCAGGATCTGGTTGGGCTTGAGGAAACTGTTGTTGACGAAGTAGTGGGCCTCGATGCGCGCCAGGCTGAGCGCGACATGCGGATCGCTGAAGAAGTCGATCACCGCCTGGCGGGGCGTGAGCGTTGCGCAGCGCCCCTCCCATACCGACCAGGCCTTGGCCGAGGCCATGCGCGCGATCTCGTCGTCGCCGGTCAGCAGCCGGTGGTGGGCGTGCAGCAGGTCATGGCGTTCGGCCTCGGGGATCGGCGCTACGAATTCCTCCCAGTAATCCGGGAAAATCCGATTGGCACCTTCCTGATAGAACCAGTGAATCTCGCGCGGCCGGCAAAGGAAAATGCCGCGCAGGACCATCCCCAGCACCCGCTCCGGATGGGTCTCGGCGTAGGCCAGGCTGAGCGTCGATCCCCACGAGCCGCCGAACAGCAGCCACTGTTCGATGCCGAAGTGCGCGCGTATCGCCTCCATGTCCGCCACCAGGTGCTGGGTGGTGTTGACCTCCAGCGCGGCATGCGGCCGCGAACGCCCCGCGCCGCGCTGATCGAACAGGATGATGCGGTAGACGGTCGGGTCGAAATAGCGCCGATGATAGGCCTCGCAGCCGGCGCCCGGGCCGCCGTGCACGAACACCACCGGGATCCCGCGGCTGTTGCCGACCTCCTCGACATACAGCGTGTGCCCGCCGTCGACCGGCAGCCAGTGCGTCGCGTTGGGGCGGATCTCCGGGAAGAGCCTGGTCATTCCGAGGCGCGGCCTGAGCGGGCTCAGAACGACTCCGACTCCACCGACAGATAGGCGAGGCTGATGAGCTTGCCCATCTCGCTGTCGAACATCGCCCAGTCCTTGTAGGGGGCGAGATCGGCCAGCACCTTGTCCTTCATCTCGAAGTCGCTCATGCCTTGTTCGTAGTATTTCTTGACCGCGGCCAGCAGCGCATTGATATAGTCCCGGTAGGCCTCCGCCACCTCGCGCCCGCCGGTCTCGCCATGCCCCGGCACATAGCGCACGGCCTGGCTCGACCCCAGGACGGTATCGATGATGGCGAGATTGCCGCGGAAGTCGCCGTCGTCCATACGGCCCGCGCGCTTCGCCACCACAATGTCACCCAGGAACACGACCTTCTCCTCGACCACCTCGATCGCGATGTCGCTGTCGGTATGCGCCTTGCCGGTATGGTAGAAGCGGAACCCGATACCGCCGAGTTTCAGTGTCTCGCCGTCCTCGACGCCCATGTCGGGCGCCACCGGCTTGGTGCCACGGGTCGCGCCCTCCGTCAGCCGGTCCATCAGGTTGACCCAGCTTTCGCCGGCGCTGCCGGCCGCCGCGATCATTTTGGGATGCGCGTAGATCACCGCCTTGGGGTAGGCCTTGCGGATCGCCTCGTTCGCCAGCCAGTGGTCGCCGTGAATATGGGTGTTGAACACCGCGATGACCGGCTCCTGGGTCATCCCGGCGATTTTTTTAAGCAGCATCTCGCCGACCTGGCGGCTGCCGCCCGGGTCGACCACCACCACCCCGGCCTGGGTCAGCACGACGCCGGGGTTGTTCATGAAGCCCTGGTTGGCGGGGTTCGGCATCTCGTTCGGCCCGTGAATCACGTATACCCGTTCGGTGATCCTGGTGAGCGGGTAGTCTTTGCCGATCTCCGGGGCATCGGACGGCGAACAGGACGCGAGCAGAAAGGCGACACCAGTGAGGCCGGCGCGAAGCTTGGCGGACATGGTCATCCTCGCAATATATTTTGGTAGTGGGCCCCAATGAGACGCGCACCGCCCGAAGTATACTCCATTCCAACCCCCGTTCCGGGCCGCCCGGTGGCGCATCGCTCCGAAAACCGCTATCCTGCCGGCCCCGTACAGTACCGATCCGCCATGTCCGCCGAGCTTCGCCGCGAAATCGCCCGCCGCCGCACCTTCGCCATCATCTCCCACCCGGATGCCGGCAAGACCACGCTCACCGAAAAGCTCCTGCTGTTCGGCGGCGCGATCCAGCTCGCCGGCACGGTCAAGGGCCGCAAGAGCCAGCGCCACGCGACCAGCGACTGGATGGAGATGGAGAAGCAGCGCGGCATCTCCGTCACCTCGTCGGTCATGCAGTTTCCCTATCGCGAGTGTGTGGTGAATTTGCTCGACACGCCGGGCCATGAGGACTTCTCCGAGGACACCTACCGGGTGCTGACGGCGGTTGACTCGGCGCT
>DASWHF010000005.1:0-2704 GCA_036393295.1 Acidiferrobacterales bacterium | reverse complement strand
ACCTCGCCGTCGCTGCCGAGCACCGGCCGGGCGCGCAAGTGGAACCACCGGTAGTGACCGTCCTCGGTCCTGAGGCGGAAATCCTGCGCGATCCTGCCGCGGCGCAATTCCACCGCCGTGTCGAGCGTGGTCTTGAAGCGGTCGCGGTCGCCCGGATGCAGGATCTCCAGCCAGTCGCGCGCCGGTCCGACCATCGATCCGCGTTGCCGGCCGAGCAGGTCCTCGGCCTCCGGCGCCGTGTAGATGCGGTCGCGCGCTACGTCCCAATCCCAGACGATGTCGCCGGCGCCGATCAGCGCCAGCGCCCGCCGCTCGGTGTCGTCGATCGGACCGTGCGCCACCACGCCGCCGGCGAAGGCATGCTGCATGACGGTGAACCCGAGAAGCAGGACGATGAGCACCAGCCCGCCGGCGAGCGCCGGCTGCACCACGTCGTTGACGAGGTTGCCGGTGACCGTCAGCCATGCCGCAAACGACCACACCAGGAGCAGAATCCACGTCGGGATGAGCATGATTGCGCGGTCGTAGCCGTGGGTGGCGAGCCAGACGATCAGCGCGAATCCAAGGATTGCGGTGAGGCCGACGGAAAAGCGGGCAATCCCCGCCGCGACCGAAGGCTCGATGACGGCAACGCCGAGCAGGATGGCGAGGCCGATCAGCCAGCCGATCGCGAGGTGCCCGTAGCGCACGTGCCATCGGCTGAGGTTGAGATAGGTGAACGTGAAGACGACCAGCGAGGCGGCCAAAAACACCTCGGCGCCGGCGCGCCACATCTGGTCGGTGCCGGGGGTAATGTCGATGATCCGGTTCCAGAAACCGAAGTCGATGCAGAGGTAGATGAGCACCGCCCAGGCGAGCGTCGCCGTTGCCGGGAACATCGCCGTTCCCTTGATGACGAACACGATCGTCAGGAAAAGCGCCAGCAGCCCGGCGATGCCGAGCACCATGCCGTGATAGAGGGTGTAGCTGTTGACCGAATCCTTGTAGGCGTCGCTGTCCCAGAGATAGAGCTGCGGCAGCTCGGGTGTCCTGAGTTCGGCAACGAACGTGACCACCGCGCCCGGGTCAAGCGTCACGCGGAAGACATCGGCCTCCTGGCTCAGCTGGCGATCCGGTGCGAAGCCCTGGCTCGGCGTGATGTGCGCTAGGCGCGACGCGCCGAGGTCCGGCCAGAACAACCCGGAGCCGGCAAGACGGAAATGCGGCGCGACCAGCAGCCGGTCGATCTGCTGATCGCCGCTGTTGACGAGCGCGAACACCGCCCACGACGATGCGCCCGTGGTTTCGCGCGCGCGCACTTCGATGCGCCGGACGATACCGTCGGGGCCGGGTGCGGTGGAAACCTGGATGCGATCGTCGGCCTGGCGATAGAGTTGCAGCGCCGGCGTCAGATCGAGTGTCTTGCCGTCGAGCGGCACCGCCGCCGCTTCCAGCGCACTTGCCGGAACGCTGACAACGCCGCAAGCCAACAACGTCAGTACGACGACCGCGACTCTACGCGCGAACGACAACACGTCCTCCAGGAAACCGGAACGATTCGGAAGTGTACTATGCGGACCGTCCGGGCGCGACATGCCGTTGCTCAGCGCGGTTAAGAGCGGGGAGCGCTCATGGCCGCGGGTCGTCGCGTACCAGCCCATACAGTATGTGATCCTGCCAGCGCCCGTCGATGCAGAGGTACTTACGGGCGTAGCCCTCGCGCCGGAATCCGACCTTTTCGAGGAGGCGGATCGATGCGGCATTGTGCGGCAGGCAGGCCGCCTCGACACGGTTAAGGTTGAGGGTCTCGAAGGCGAACGTGACCACAGTGCGGACCGCCGCCGTCATCAGCCCCTTGCCGGCGTACGGTTTGCCCATCCAGTAGCCGAGAACCGCCGACTGGGTAACGCCGCGCTGGATCTGGGCGACGGTGAGGCCGCCGAGCAGCGTCTCGCTGTCGGAGGAAAACACGAAGAAGGGGAAGCCGGTGCCGTTGCGGATCTCGCGTTGGTAGCGGCGGAGCCGCCGGCGAAAGGCGAGCTTGGTCAGGTCGTCGGCCGGCCAGATCGGCTCCCACGGCGCCAGGAACGAGCGGCTCTCCTCGCGCAGGCGCGACCACTGCGAAAAATCGCCGAGCGCCGGCGCGCGCAAGAGCACGCGGTCGCCGCGCAGCACCGGCGCGGTGTTGTTGTTTGAGATCGAACGCAGAAACGCCATGCCGTCCTCTTTAGCCGACCGGCGCGCCGAGGCGCGCGGTGAGCCGGCTGTGGTCCATCATACCGTTGAGTGCGCCGACTGCCGAGACCGTTGGCCGGCTGCCCGTGAAGACGCCTTCGGCGAGCTGGCGCACGTCGGCGACCGAGATGGCGTTGATCTTGGCGACCAGTTCATCGACCGGAATCGGGCGGCCGAAGAGGAGCATCTGGCGCGCCAGCTGACCGGCGCGCGCCGTCGGGCTTTCGAGCGTCATCAGCAAGCCGGCGCGCAGTTGCGCGCGCGCCCGATCGAGTTCGCGATCGTCGATATCGTGCGCCGCCCGCTCCAGTTCCCCAAGGACCACCGGCATCAGTTCGGCCACATCGTCGGGGCCAGTCGCCGCATGCACGCCGAAAATGCCGGTATCCGAAAAGCCCCAGTGGAAGGCGTAGATCGAGTAGCAGAGGCCGCGCTTCTCCCTGACTTCCTGGAAGAGACGCGAAGACATGCCACCGCCCATGATCGCGGC
>DASWHF010000004.1:0-10450 GCA_036393295.1 Acidiferrobacterales bacterium | reverse complement strand
CTGCACGTCGCCGACTGGTCGTGGCTCAAGGGCTACCTGCCGATCGGGCGGCTGGTGCTCGCCGCCGCCCGGCGCATCGGGCGCATTCAGACCGGGAGCATTCATACGTATCTGGTGTATTCGTTTGTGACCTTGCTGGTGTTTCTATGGATCATCAGTTAGCCGCCTGGTTGCTCGCCGCGGCCCAGACGCTGCTGTTCGTCGGCGCCGCGCCGCTGCTCGCCGGCTGGATCAAGCGGGTCAAGTGCCACATGCAGAATCGTGCCGCACCGTCGTTGTGGCAGCCCTACCGCGATCTCGCCAAGCTGATGCGCAAGGACCTGGTGATCGCGTCGAACGCGTCGTGGCTGTTCCGCGCCACTCCCTACTTCGTGTTCGGCGCGATGCTGCTCGCCGCCGCCGCCGTGCCGCTCGTGGCCGTGGACCTGCCGACCGGCGCGATCGCCGACGTGATCGTGCTGGTGGCGTTCTTTGCGCTCGCGCGGTTCTTCACGGCGCTGGCCGGGCTCGACATCGGCACGGCCTTCGGCGGCATGGGCGCCTCGCGCGAGATGACTATCGCCGCGCTCGCCGAGCCGGCCATGCTGATGGCGGTATTCACCCTGTCCATGACCGCGCACTCGACCAACCTGTCGACGGCGATCGACGTACTGCTCGAAGCCGGGCTCGTGCTGCGGCCTTCGTTCCTCTTCGCGTTGCTGGCGCTTGCCATGGTGGCGGTCACCGAGACCGGGCGCATCCCCGTGGACAATCCCGCGACCCATTTGGAGCTCACCATGATTCACGAGGCCATGATCCTCGAATACAGCGGGCGCCACCTGGCACTGATCGAGTGGGGCAGCCAGATCAAGCTCATGATCTACGCGGTGCTGATCGCCAATATCTTCTGGCCCTGGGGCATCGCCCGCGAATTCACGGCCGAGGCGCTGGCGCTCGGGACGCTGGTGGTGGCCACCAAACTCGCGTTTCTCGCCGTGGTACTGGTGGTGTGGGAGACGGTGCTCGCCAAGATGCGCATCTTCCGCGTGCCGGAGTTCCTGGGCTTCGCCTTTCTGCTGGCGCTGCTCGGCATGCTGACGCACGTCGTGCTGGAAACCGGGGGTTGACATGACCGTGTTGTCGGAACTGAGTCTTTACAACCAGGCGATCATCCTGTTCGCCTCGCTGGTGCTGTTCACCTCGTTCATCATGCTCGCGCAGGCGCGCATGGTGCCGATGATTTTCGCCTTCGCCTGGCAGGGGATGCTGCTCGCGGTCGTCACCGCGCTCGTCGCCTACGTCTCGGGGCATCATCATCTGTATATCTCCGTCGCGCTCACCTTGGCGCTCAAGGTCTTCCTGATCCCGTGGTTGTTGTACCGGCTGGCGGTGCGCCTCAATATCCATCTCGAGGCCGAGGCGCTCAAGCACCCCTCGCTGCTGCTGCTCGGCGGGGCGGGATTGGTAATTTTCAGTTATTACGTTGCGCTGCCGATCGTACATCTCTCCGGCCTGGCCACGCGCAACACCATCGCCGTCAGCATCGCGGTGGTGTTGATCGGCATGCTGCTGATGATCGCGCGCAAGAAGGCGGTCGCCCAGGTGGTGGGCTTCATGTCGATCGAGAACGGGCTGTTCTTCTCGGCCGTAGTCTCGACCTATGGCATGCCGTTGATCGTCGAGCTGGGGGTGGCCTTCGACGTGCTGGTGGCGGCGATTCTGTTCGGCGTGTTTTTCTTTCATATGCGCGAGTCCTTCGACACACTCGATGTTGATCGCCTCAATCGCCTGTCCGAGGTCCACGAGTCCTTGCTCACCGACGACAGTGGGTCGCCGCCGGAGGGCCACTGATGCCGCTGCTGGAGATCACGCTGCTGCTGCCGCTGGGCGGGAGCGTGTTGCTCGCCTTCGTCGGCCACCGGCCGGCCGGCGGCTGGATCAACGTCGGCATCGGCGCCTTGACCTTCGTTACCTCGCTGGCGATGGCTCTCAACGTGTTCGCCAACGGGCCGCAGCTCACCAGCGGCAAGCTGTTCTACATCGACGCCTTCAATGTCTACCTCGTGGCGCTCACGGCTTGGGTGGGTCTGACCACGGCGATCTTCTCGCGCTCCTACATGCGTCACGAGGTCGAGCGCGGCCGGCTCACCGACCGGCGCATGCGCCTTTACCATGCCATGTATCAGGGCTTCCTGTTCGCCATGCTGCTGGCGCTGTCGACCAACAACCTGGGCGTGCTGTGGGTGGCCATGGAGGCGGCCACGCTCACGACCGTGTTGCTGGTCTCCCTCTACCGTACGCCCGAGTCGATCGAGGCGGCCTGGAAGTATTTCATCCTGTGCGGCGTCGGCATCGCCCAGGCGCTGTTCGGCACGGTGCTGTTGTACTTCGCCGCCGAGCACAAGCTCGGCGCCGGGCGCGACGATACGCTGTTGTGGACCGTGCTGCACGACGCGGCCGGCAGCCTCGATCCGACGGTGCTGTCGCTCGCCTTCGTCTTTCTGCTGGTCGGCTACGGGACCAAGGTCGGGCTCGTGCCGCTGCATGCCTGGCTGCCGGACGCCCATTCCGAGGGTCCGACGCCGATGTCCGCGGTGCTCTCGGGCCTGCTGCTCAACGTCGCGCTGTACGCGCTGGTGCGCGTCAAGATGCTGGTGGACGCCTCGCTCCAGACCCATCTGGCCGGCTATCTCATGATGGGCTTCGGGCTGGTCTCGTTCATGGTCGCCGGTCTGTTTCTGCACCGCCAGCACGACATCAAGCGCATGTTCAGCTACTCGTCGATCGAGCACATGGGGCTCATGACCTACGCCTTCGGCCTCGGCGGGCCGCTCGCCACCTTCGGTGCGCTCCTGCACATGACGGTGCACTCGCTCACCAAGAGCGCGATCTTCGTGACCGTCGGTCATGCCGCCCAGCTCGCCGGCACCCAGCGTATCGATCGCATTCGCGGGCTGATCCGCACCCAGCCGGCGATCGGCTGGGGCCTGTTGCTCGGCACCGTGGCGATCGCCGGTTTTCCGCCGTTCGGCGTGTTCACCAGCGAGTTCCTGTTGTTGACCGCCACCATGAAGTCCTGGCCGTGGCTCGCCGTGCCGCTGCTGGTCGGTTTCGGCGTGGCCTTCGCCGGCCTGTTCCGGCACCTCCAGCCGATGGTGTTCGGCGAGCCGCCGCCCGGCCAGAGCGCAGTGCGCGCGAACATGCTGCCGGTCATGCTGCATCTGTTGCTTGTGTTGTGGCTGGGGCTGTCCATTCCCGGTTTCCTGGCGCGCTGGTTCGCGCAGGCGACCGTGCTGATCTCCGGGGCATCGCCGCTATGAGCGAGAAAGAACCGACTGACTGGCTCGACGCCTTGCACGCATCGCTGACCCAGGACGGCGTGGTGTTGGAGCGCATCGATGCGCCCGGCCTTGCGCCGGCGCGCCTGGTCGTGCTGCCGGCCGGCGATTGGGGCAAGCTCGCCGAGGTCGCGGCCCGGCTCGGCGCGCGCTGGGTGGCGGGTTTCGGCGCGGATGCGGGGCAGGATCGGCTCGATGTGCACGCCTGTTTCGAGAAAGGTGGGTCCTACGTGCTGGCGCGCACGACGGTTATGCGGGCGCATCCGATCCTGCCTTCGCACACGCCGTATTACGCCGGCGCTGATCGTCCCGAGCGGCATACCCAGGATCTCATCGGCGTGGCCTTCCTGGATCATCCGGATGCGCGTCGCTGGGTCCGCCACAAGGCCTGGCTGGATTCGGTTTATCCGCTGCGCCGCGAGGTGCCGGTTGGCGGCCAGCCGCCGGCCGAAACGCCGCCGGACAACGATTACCGGTTTTTCTTTGCGCACGGCGCCGGCGTCTACGAGATTCCGGTCGGACCGGTTCATGCCGGCATCATCGAGCCCGGCCACTTCCGTTTCCAGGCGGTCGGCGAGACCGTGCTCAATCTGGAGGAGCGGCTCGGCTACGTGCACAAGGGCATCGAGAAGATCGCCGCGGGTCGCGATCCGGCGGGCCTGGCGCGCCTTGCCGGGCGCGTCTCGGGCGATTCCACCGTCGCCCACGCCTGGGCGGCCTGTCAGGCGATGGAACGCGCCGCCGGCCTAGAGGCACCGGAGCGCGCACTGTATCTGCGCGCGCTGATGTGCGAGCGCGAGCGCGTGGCCAATCATCTCGGCGACATCGGTGCGATCCTGAACGACGTCGCCTTCACCTTCGGTTTCTACCAGTTCAGCCGGCTGCGCGAGGAGTGGCAGCGCCTGAGCGCGCAGGCCTTCGGTCACCGGTTCATGATGGACCGGGTGGTGCCGGGCGGTGTCGCGACGGATCTCGACGGCAAGCTGGTCGAACCGATGCGCGCGCAGGCGCAGGCCATGCGCAAACAGCTCGACAAGCTCATGGCGATCATCAATGATTCGCCCTCGGTCGAGGACCGGCTGGTCACGACCGGGGTGCTCAAGCCGGAGCAGGCGGCCGCGCTCGGCTGCCAGGGTTATGTCGGGCGCGCCTCGAGCGTTGATTTCGATGTGCGCCGCGACGCACCCTACGCACCGTACGACCGCTTTGAGCTCGACGTGCCGGTGTACCATTACGGCGACGTGGCCGCGCGCGTGCGCGTGCGTGCCGAGGAGTGCCGGGCGGCGTTCGGACTGATCGGCGCCCTGCTGGCGCAGCTGCCGTCCGGTCCGGTATCGGCCGAGTGGCGCGCGCCGGTCGAGGGGGCGGAGGGCCTCGGCGTCGTCGAGGGGTTCCGCGGCGAGATCCTGACCTATGTCAGGTTCGGCGCGGACGGGCGCGTGGCGCGCTTCTTTCCGCGCGATCCGTCCTGGACCACCTGGCCGGCGCTCGAGCTGTTGATCCACGACAACATCGTTCCCGACTTTCCGGTGTGCAACAAGTCCGTGAACGGTTCTTACTCGGGGCACGACCTATGAAAACCCGACAACTCAAACGCAAAGACAACATCGGTTCAAACCCGACTTTCTTTGCGCCCTTGCGTTGTGTTTTTGGAAATCACATATGTTGAGAATACTCGGCAAGATTCAGCGCATCGGCATCGTCACCGAACCGCTGCCGGCGTCGGCCGAACCGGCGCTCGGGGAGGTCGGCGCGCAACTCAAGGCGCGCATCGGCGAGCTGTTCGGCGGCAGCCTGGCGATCCGCGAGGTGGACGCCGGCTCGTGCAACGGTTGCGAGCTCGAGATTCATGCGCTCAACAACCCGTATTACGGAATAGAGCGATTCGGCGTGCATTTCGTCGCGAGCCCCCGGCACGCCGACATGCTGCTCGTCACCGGCCCCGTGTCGCGCCACATGCAGGCGGCGTTGCGACGCACGTATGACGCCACGCCCGATCCCAAGCTGGTGATCGCGGTCGGCGAGTGTGGCGCGAACGGCGGCGAGTTCGGTGTCTCCTATGCGTCCTGCGGAGCGGTCGCCAACGTCATCCCGGTGGACGCCGTAATTCGCGGTTGCCCGCCGACCCCGATCAACCTCATGCTTGGTATACTTGAGGCGATCGGCAGGCGCGCGAGGACATAAGGCATGGCAAATCCCGTCGTTGGCGTGGTAATGGGCAGCAACAGCGACTGGAAGGTCATGCAGCATGCCGTCCGGATGCTGAAGGAGTTTGGCGTTCCCCATGAGGCCAAGGTCGTCTCCGCCCACCGCACCCCCGATGCCCTCTACCGCTACGCCGAGACCGCCGCCGGGCGCGGCCTTGAGTGCATCATCGCCGGCGCCGGCGGCGCCGCCCACCTGCCGGGCATGCTGGCCGCCAAGACCGTCGTGCCGGTGCTGGGCGTGCCGGTGACCTCGCGCGCGCTCGGCGGGCTCGACTCGCTGCTGTCCATCGTGCAGATGCCCAAGGGCATCCCGGTGGCGACCTTCGCCATCGGCGAGCCGGGCGCCGCCAACGCCGGGTTGTTCGCGGTCGCGCTGCTCGCCAACCACGACGCGCGGCTCGCCCGCCGGCTGGCCGCGTTCCGGCGCCGGCAGACGCGCGCCGTCAAGGCCATGCGCCTGCCCAAGGCCCGATGATCCTGCCGGGCGCGACGCTCGGCATGCTCGGCGGCGGGCAGCTCGGGCGCATGTTCACCGTCGCCGCGCGCACCCTGGGCTACGAGGTCATCGTGCTCGACCCCGATCCCGACAGCCCGGCGGGCCGGATCGCTACCGAGCATGTCCGCGCCGATTACCGCGACCCGGCCGCGCTCGATCATCTCGCCAGGACCTGCGCGGCGGTCAGCACCGAGTTCGAGAACGTGCCGGCCGCGACCCTGGAGGCGCTCGCGGCGAAATGCGTGGTGCGCCCGGGCGCCCGGGCGGTGGCCATCACCCAGGATCGCATCCACGAGAAGACCTTCCTGCGCGATGCCGGCTTTCCGACCGCGCCGTTCGCGGCGGTCGGTAGCGCGGCCGAGCTCGAGGCCGGGCTCGCGACGATCGGCGCGCCGGCGCTGCTCAAGGTCTCGCGCTTCGGCTACGACGGCAAGGGCCAGGCGCGCGTCACCGGCGCCGCGGACGCGGCGGCGGCCTGGGAGTCCATGGGTCGCGAGCCCTGCGTGATCGAGCGGCTCGTACCGCTCGACCGCGAACTGTCGGTGGTGCTGGCGCGTGGCGCCGACGGCGCCGTCGCGCGCTGGCCGGCGGGCGAAAACACGCACCGCAACGGCATCCTCGACGTCACGGTCGTCCCGGCGCATGTCGACGCCGGTCTCGCGCGGCAGGCCGGCGAGATGGCGGAAAGCATCGCTCTGACGCTCGACTACGTCGGGGTGCTGGCGGTCGAGTTCTTCGTGTCGGACGGCGCGCTGCTGGTCAACGAGATCGCGCCGCGCCCGCACAACAGCGGCCACTACACGCTCGACGCCTGCGTCACCGACCAGTTCGAGCAGCAGGTGCGCACGCTGTGCGGCCTGCCGCTGGGCGATACGCGGCTGCTGTCGTCGGTGGTGATGGTGAACCTGCTTGGCGACCTCTGGGCCCGCGGGGAGCCGCCCTGGGACCGGGTGCTGAGCCTGCCGGGCGCCAAGCTGCACCTCTACGGCAAGCGCGCCGCGCGCCCCGGGCGCAAGATGGGCCATATCAACTGCCTGGCCGCCGACCGCGACGCCGCGCTGGCGCTCGCCGCGCGCGTCAAGGCGGTACTGGGGATTCCGGCGTAGCGGCCGAACCTCCGACCGTTGCGCGTGCGCGCCGGGCCCGGTCCGGGTTACACTGCGCCTCCTTGCCGCGCGACTCGCATTATCCACGCCATGCCGCAGACCGAAACCGTCATCGATGCCGCCGTCGCCGTCGTGCAGCGCGCCGACGGCCGCGTGCTGCTGGCGCGGCGCCCGGCGGGCAAGGCCTATGCCGGCTACTGGGAGTTCCCCGGCGGCAAGATCGAGGACGGCGAGTCGCCGCGCGCCGCGCTCCGGCGCGAGTTGCACGAGGAGGTCGGCATCGACGCCGAGTCGGTGCATCCCTGGATCACCCTGCTCCACGTCTATCCCGAGAAGACCGTACGTCTGCATTTCTATCGCGTGCCGGCCTGGCGCGGCGAGCCGCACGGGCGCGAGGACCAGGAACTGTCGTGGGAGGATCCGGCGGCGCTCGCGGTCGCGCCGCTGCTGCCGGCCAACACACCGGTGCTGCGCGCGCTCGGCCTGCCGGCGGTCTATGCGATCACCCACGCCGCGAAGCACGGCGTCGATGGATTCATTCAGCGCCTCGACGCCGCGCTCGCGCGCGGCGTGAAGCTCGTGCAGGTGCGTGAGCCGGGGCTCGCGCCGCCGGCCCTCGAGGATTTCGCGCGCCGCGTGGTGGCGCGCGCGCATGCGCGCGGCGCGCGCGTGCTGGTCAACGGCGACGCGGAGCTCGCGCGCCGCGCCGGCGCGGACGGCGTGCACCTGCCGGGCCGCGCGTTGACGGCGCTCGCGGCACGCCCGGACCTGCCGCTGTGCGCCGCCTCCTGCCATGACGCCGCCGAGCTCGCGCGCGCCGCGACACTCGGCGTGGACTTCGCGGTGCTGTCGCCGGTGCTGCCGACGCCCTCCCATCCGGACGCGCCGGGCATGGGCTGGGAGCGCTTCGCCGAGCGGGTCCGCGACTGCCCGGTGCCGGTCTACGCGCTCGGCGGCATGCGCCCGGATCTGCTCGATACCGCACTGAGCCACGGCGCCCACGGTATCGCGCTGTTGAGCGGCATCTGGTGAACCGGCACCGGCCACCGACTGCACCCGGAGTACCTTGGAGTGCCTAACAAAATGACCTCGCATTCAACGCCGAACCGTAGGGTGCGCCCTGCGCACCGAAATATTAAGCGGTGCGTGGGACGCACCCTACACCCTGCACGCGGAGTACCTTAGGTATATTTATGGAAGCACATACCCTATTGGGCCTGGTCGCCGGTGGCTTCACCACCACGGCCTTCCTGCCCCAGGTCGTCAAGACGTGGCGCTCCAAGTCGGCCGGCGATCTGTCGCTCGGCATGTTCGCGATCTTCAGTGCCGGCGTTGCGCTGTGGCTGGTATACGGCATCGTGATCGGCGCGCCGCCGGTGATCGTCGCCAACGGCGTCACCCTGGTGCTGGCGCTGACCATCCTGTTCTTCGCCGATCGGACCGAGGCGAGGGCCGCGCGCCGTAACGGAAGCCCTACTCGCTTCGCTCGTTCGTCCTGTCCTATAACTAGGCGCGATCGCGGCTTCAAGCTGCGCTACAAATGACGCCCGCCTCCGCCACGCTGCCCTCGCACGCCATTGGCGTCTTCGACTCCGGGGTCGGGGGCCTGACCGTGGCGCGCGCGCTCATGCAGCGCCTGCCGGAGGAGAACATCATCTACTTCGGCGATACCGCGCGCGTGCCTTACGGAATCAAGTCGGTCGAGACCATCGCCCACTACGCCACCCAGATCGCCCAGTTCCTGCTGGAGCGCCGGGTCAAGCTGCTGGTCGTGGCCTGCAACACCATGGCGGCGGTGGCGGCGCGCGCGATCGCCGATCTGTCGCCGGTGCCGGTGCTGGACGTGATCGACGCCGGCGCGCGCGCCGCGGCCGCGGCCTCGCGCACGCGCCGGGTCGGCGTGATCGGCACGCTCGCCACGGTCGCGAGCGGCGCCTACGACCGCGCGATACACGCCGCGGCCGCCGACGTCGAGGTGCGCTCCCAGGCCTGCCCGCTGTTCGTGCCGTTCGTCGAGGAGGGCTGGCTCACGCATCCCGCGACGCGGCTGACCGCCGAGGAATATCTCGCGCCGCTGCGCGGCGCCGGCCTCGACACCCTGGTGCTGGGCTGCACGCACTACCCGCTACTCGCGCCGCTCATCCAGGAGGTCGTGGGCGCGGAGATCGCGCTGGTCGATTCCGCCGACACCGTGGCGGCCGATGCCGCCGAGCTGCTCGAGCGTCTCGGGCTGCGCAACCGCGTCGGCCGCGGCGAGCACCGCTTCTACGTCAGCGACGTGCCGCAGCGCTTCCAGCAGATCGGCGAGCGATTCCTCGGGCGGCCGCTCACCGGGGTGCAGGTGGTCGGCTGGTAACGGGACTCGAATTTCTTTGCGCCGGCCGAGCGCGTCGGGTTATGGTAACGCCATGAGCGCCTCGCCTTACATCTTCGACGTGGGCGGCGACGACTTCGCGCGCCTGGTGCTGGAGAACTCCGAGAGGGGGCCGGTGCTGGTCAATTACTGGTCGCCGCGCGCCGGGCCGTGCATGGTGCTGATGCCGCGGCTGGTGCGGCTCGCCACCGAGTACGGCGGCCGCTTCCTGCTCGCCATGCTCAATACCGACGAGCATCACCGGTTGGCCCGCGAGCACGGCGTCAACAGCCTGCCGACCGTCAAGATCTTCCGCCACGGGCGCGTCGCCGACACCATCCACGGCGCGCTGTCGGACGCCGAGTTTCGGCGCGCGATCGACAAGCAGGTCGCGCGCGACTCCGACCGCGTCCACGCGCTCGCGGTCGAAGCCTACAAGCGCGGCGACACCGAGCGTGCCGCCGGCATCATGGCGCAGGCGGCGCTCGCCGATCCCGGCAACGCGCGGCTGCCGCTCGATCTCGCCAAGCTGCTCGTGCTCCAGCAGCGCTACGCCCAGGCGCAGGAGCTGCTGCAGTCGCTGCCGCGCGAGCTGCGCGCCGAGCCCGAGATCGAGCGCCTGCTGGCGCATGTCGGCTTCGTGCTGGCGGCGCGCGAGGCGCCGGACCCGGAGGCGCTGGAGCGCGAGCTTGCCGGGCGGCCGGACGATCTCGATCTGCGCTTCCGGCTCGCGGCGCGCCGGCTGATGGACGACGACTACGAGGCCGCGCTCGGTCAGCTGCTCGAGATTCTGCGCCGCGACGCGGCTTACCGCGACGAGGCCGCGCGCCGCGGCATGCTCGGGATCTTCCAGGTCCTGGGTGACGACGATGAGCGCGTCAAACGTTACCGGGGCCTGATGCTGGAGGTGCTCAACGCCCGTTCCAGGTAGAGCGGGGTAGGGTGGGGCCCTGCCCCACCAAGCCGCATGT
>DASWHF010000003.1:0-2891 GCA_036393295.1 Acidiferrobacterales bacterium | reverse complement strand
CGGTAGCGCGCCTTGAGATCGCGCGACACCAAGCTGGCGAGCAGAGCGCGGGCGCGCCAAAGGCGCAGCAGATTCTCTCCCATGATCGCCTGACCCTTCGGCTGAGCTCGGAAAGCGTCCGAGTATAGTCCCGGCGGCGGATCTGCCGCCATCGGCTAGGGGGTCTGGGGAAGTTCGCTTTCTGCGCCCCGGATGAACGCGCGGATGTCGGCCATCAACCGGTCGAGCGAAGGGCGATGCAGATACATCATGTGGCCGGCTTCGTAGTAAGTCATGGTCACGCGCTGCGGCAGGATGCCGTGGCGCGCGAAGGTGAGCTCGGCGTCGAAAAACGGGGTGGCGAAGTCATAGGTGCCCGAAGCCACCAGCACCCGCAGGCCGCGGTTGCGGCGCAGGGCGCGGCTCAGGTCGCGCGCCACGTTGACGTACGATGGCTCCCAGTACTCTCCTTCCGGAGCCGTGCGCCAGTTCCAGTTCTTACCCAGCTCGCGGCCGCCGCTGAACTTGTAATCGCGGTCCATCGCGACCTTCAGCTCGGCCGCCATGTAGTCCGAGAGCCCGGCGGCATACGCGCTGTCGATGCCGTAAGACGACGGATCGCCGTCGGGCAGCTCGGCGGCATCGTCGACGTCGTCGCCGGTATAGCGCCCGTCCAGCCGGCCCACCGCGAGGCCTTGGTCGCGCAGCAGCTCCTTGAGGAAGCGGCCGGCCAGAATGCGCAGATCGGCACGCTCGAGGTACGCCTCGCTCAGGCCGGTGAAGTGGGCCAGCCGGCGGCGGACGCGCTCGCGCGCTTTCGGGTCCAGACGACTTCCTTGAAACAGCGCCGGGGCGTATTCCTGCACCGCGAAGTCGCGCGCCTGCTCGAGGAATGTCGCGAGGCTCTCCGGCCGATCCTCCACCTTGCGGTGGTACCAGGCGGTCGCCGCCATGGTCGGCAGGTAGGCGACGAAGGCAATCAGATTATCGTGCTCCGGAGTGCTGCCGGTGTAATCGAGCGCCTGCGAGATCAAGATCAGCCCGCTCAAGCTGATCGGTGTGCCGCGCCCTTCGAGCTGCGCCGCCACCGCCGCCGCGCGCATGGTGCCGAAACTCTCTCCGGCCAGATACTTCGGTGATTGCCAGCGCCGGTTGCGGGTCAGCCAGATTTGGATGAACTCGGCGATCGAATCCGCGTCCGGTTTCAATCCCCAAAACTCCTTGTTCTCGTGCTTGCCGAGCGCGCGGCTGAAACCGGTGCCGACCGGATCGACGAACACCAGATCGGTCAAATCGAGCAGCGCCAGCGGATTGTCTTCGACCGGGTACGGCGGCGCGCCGTCGTCGCGCGCGTCGCTCGGCACCACGACGCGTTTGGGCCCCATCGAGCCCATGTGGAGCCACACCGAAGAGGATCCGGGACCGCCGTTCCAAAGAAAGGTCACCGGACGCGCCGCCGGGTCCGCAACCTCGTCCTGGACATAGGCGAAGGAGAAGATCGAGGCCTCGGGTTCGCCTTGGTCATCCTTCAAATAGATCTCGCCGGCGGTCGCGGTGTAGGAAACGCTCTGGCCGCCGAAGCGGCCGGAATGACGGCTGGTGAACGACTTCGGCTCCGGAATCGGCTTCGCCGGCGTCTCCTTCTTCGACTCCGATTCGGCCTGCTCGTCTTCGGACCGGACTGTGGCCGGCCCGGTCAGCAAGGCCAGCAGCAACCAAACCGCGTATTTCATGCATTTCATCGGACCTCCTCCTCGCGCGGTGCGAAGCGCCGATGCGGCGCCCGAAGATCATACCGGTTTGTGGATTCGGGAGCTGCCGGTGGTGCTACAATCGGCGTCCGATGTGGGCCGCGGGTCCGTTCGATCGGGCGGCGGACTCGGTGGACGAGACCGGTCTTTAACCAAGGAGGGGGTCCATGGTCCTTTTGGCTGAGCTGTGGTTGCCAATCGTCGTTTCCGGCGTCTTCGTCTTCTTCGCCGGCTTCACCGCCTGGATGGTGCTGCCCCACCATCGCTCGGACTGGGGCAGGCTGCCCAGCGAAGACGAGCTCATGGCCACCCTGCGCAAGCAAAGCGCGGGTCAGGGCCAGTACACCTTCCCCCACGCCGGCAGCCACCAAGCGATGAAGGATCCGGCGTGGCAGAAGAAGTACAAGGAAGGTCCATGCGGCATGCTGATCTTGTTCCGGCCCGGCGGTCCGCAGATGGGCCTTTCGATGGCGCTCTACTTCATCTATGGCCTGATCGTGTCGATCTTCGTCGCCTATGTGGCCGGACGCGCCCTCGGACCCGGCGCCGAATACTTGTCGGTCTTCCGCATCGCCGGCACCACCGCGATCCTGGCCTATGCCGGCGCGCTGCCGGTCGGGGCGATCTGGTTCGGGCGCAGCTGGACCAGCACCCTCAAAGAGATGCTCGACGGCGTGGTCTACGGTCTGCTGACCGCCGGCGTCTTCGGCTGGCTCTGGCCCTAATAATTTCGATAATTTCGGGGACAGTTTACTTAACCCCAGTTTCGGGGACAGCTTATGTCATTCTGACAACCCAACCCAAGGAGCACGTAAGAACCGTTCTTTCGAACCGGGGAATGTCTGCGCACCCGTGCTGCGGTCATCTCGAACACCTATCATTCGGCTTTTCGTCTCGGTTCGATCTTGCACGGTCGCGGACATTCTTGAACCTGTTTTGCACCACACCCTCGTTGCCGACTGAGCTCGCGTCCGATAGATTGTAGCCTACACAACCGATCGGAACTCGACCCGAACCGAGTCGCAACCGCGGCGGCTTGGTGCGCTTTGAGCTGCCCGCCGCTCGAGCCTCCAACCCACAATCCATGAAGCTCTCTCGCATCCCTCAACCCGCCCCGGCACAACGCTGCGGCGATCAAGTCGGGCCTTCGCTTCGCGGTCC
>DASWHF010000002.1:0-3310 GCA_036393295.1 Acidiferrobacterales bacterium | reverse complement strand
GATAATCGAAGATGTACTTGTGCGTGATGGCGGCATAGACCAGATAACCGCCGGTGGTGTGCAACACGCCCTTGGGCTTGCCGGTCGAGCCGGAGGTATAAAGGATGAACAGCGGGTCCTCGGCGTCCATCTCCTCCGGCGGGCAATCCGCGGAGCTTTGCGCCATCTGCTCGTGATACCACAGGTCGCGCTTGGCGTCCCAGGCGATGTTGCCGCCAGTGTGCCTGACGACGATCACGCTATGGACGTTCGGGCAGTGCGTGAGCGCGTCATCGGTATTGGCCTTGAGCGGTACCTTGCGGGCGCCGCGCACACCCTCGTCGGCGGTGATCACTACGCGGCAGTCGGAGTCGAGGATGCGGTCCTTGAGCGACTCGGGGGAGAACCCGCCGAACACCACCGAATGCACCGCGCCGATGCGGGTGCAGGCCAGCATCGCCACCGCCGCCTCCGGGATCATGGGCATGTAGATGCAGACGCGGTCGCCCTTCTTCACGCCGCGGCTCTTCAGCACGTTGGCGAACTTGCATACCTCGGCATGCAGCTCGCGGTAGCTGATCTTCCGGTCCTCCTTGGGGTCATCGCCTTCCCAGAGGATGGCGGTCTGATCGCCGCGCTTGTCGAGATGGCGGTCGAGGCAGTTCCAGGAAACATTGAGCTTGCCGCCCTCGAACCATTTGAGATGCAGGTTTTTGGCGTCATAACTCCAGTCGCTGACGCGGGTCCAGGGTTTGGACCAGGTCACGAAGGCCTTGGCCTGCTCGGCCCAGAAGCCGTCAGGGTCCTTGATCGAACGCTCGTACAGCTCCAGGTATTTTTTGTCGTCGATGTGGGCTTGCCTGGCGACGTCGGCCGGGACTTCGTATATTTTTTCGTCGGACATGGTTCACTCTCCTCCTGCTTTTGCTGCCGGTTAACCCTGATTGTGCACAGGCAGGCGCGTTGGCTCAAGCCATCACGCCAAACCCTTGTCCGGCCACGCCGCGCACCGCACAATGGGCGCCCTTGCACCGGTGGAATACCGTCCCGTGAACATGGATGCCTGGCGTCATTACCTGCGCGCCCGACTGTACCGGTTTCTCAAACAGCCCGGGCCGGCCATCGCCGAGCTGCGCGCGGCGCTGCGCCAAGACCCGGACTTCGTGCGCGCGGCGCATATGCTCGCCTACCTGCTGGCTGACCGGGGCGACTTCAGTCAGGCGCTGCCGCTGCTGGAACGGACCATATCCCTGCGACCGCGCGACGCCGGCGCCTGGTATAACCTCGGTTTCGCGCGCGACCGCGGCAACGACCCGGCGCATGCCATCGACGCCTTTCGCGAGGCGGTGCGTCTGAGCCCGCGGCTCGACCAGGCCTGGTACGGCCTGGGACGCTGTTACGCGGCGCTGAATCAGCTCGACGACGCGGTCAAGGCCTTCGAGGAGGCGGCGCGCCTGCAACCCATGAAGGGGCACGCGTGGTACGAACTCGGCCTGGTGCATCACCGCCGGCACGATGCCGACCAGGTGCGCTACATCGCCGAACATCTCAACCGCTTCGACCGGCACACGGCGCGCAAGCTCATTCTCGAGACACGCCGCACCGACCTCGCCCACCTCGTCGCCGACCTGCGCACCTGACGCCGCTCAGCGCGGCGGCGCCATGTCGTTGCGCCGCAACACCTCGCAGGCCTCGCTGTTTCCTTTCTCGCAGCGCGCGACGTATTCGATCAGCAGCGCTTCACAGGTCGGATGCTTGAGGCTGGTCAGGCATTGCGCCACCTGCGCGACCAGCAGGAAATACCAGGTGATGGCGACCAGCAGGAACGACAGCGGTCCGATGTGCTGATCCACGATCACGCGCGGTGTAATCAGGCGCGTGAACCGCCATACCGGCATGGTGGCGGTCTTGAGAATGCGGTAAAAGAAATTCTGCTCGCGGCTGGCGCCGGCGAACACGTACAACACGCCCTGTCCGAGGAGCGCGAAACCCACGATCTCGGCCAGCGTCTTCAGTATCACGATTAAAGTCAGCATTTGATTTTTGTAACCGCAGATGAACGCGGATAAACGCAGATTAATGCATAAAACCTGGCACTTCTATCTGCGTTCATCTGCGTTCATCTGCGGTTTCAGCATTCTTACAAGAAACAAAGGGCCCGCGCGCGCGGGCCCTTTGCGGTTGGCACAACCGGAGATCAGGTCGCGCGCGTATCGATATCGCCCTTGAGGCTCGGATAACGCACGTGCTCGATGAACTCCTGAACCTTGATGTCCGGCGCCTTGGTGAGCAGACTCACGATGATGATCACCGCGAACCCGATCGGCACGCCGAATACCCCGGCCGAGATCGGCTCGATGTCGAGCCATTTCATGTCGGTGATCGGCGCGGTCACGCCAAAGATACCGCGCAGCCACGGCTGGGTGACCGCCATGTAGTAGAACGTCGTGCCAACGCCGGCGATCATGCCCAGGATCGCGCCCCATTTGGTCGCCCGTTTCCAGAAGATGCCCAGGGTCAGCGCCGGGAAGAAGCCGGCCGCCGCCAGCGAGAACGCCGCCGACACCAGGAACAGGATGTCCGCCGGTTTCTGCGACGCCACCCACGCGGCACAAATCGCCACCACGACCAGCAGCACGCGGGCCACGGTGAGACGACGCAACGTCGTGGCTTTCGGGTCGAGCATCTTGTAGTAGACGTCGTGCGACAGCGCGTTCGCGATCGTGAGCAGCAGCCCGTCCGCGGTCGAGAGCGCCGCGGCCAGACCGCCGGCCGCCACCAGACCCGAGATCACGTATGGCAGCCCCGCGATCTCCGGCGTCGCCAGCACGATCATGTCACCATGCATGCTGATCTCGGCCAGTTGCACGATGCCGTCCAGGTTGAGATCGACGATCGATATCAGGGCCGTGTCCACCTCCCGCCAGCGTGCCACCCACGCTGGTAACTCGGAGAAGGCCGAGCCCACCAGGAAGTGGTAGACGTCGTACTTCACCAGCACCGCCAGCGCCGGCGCCGTGAAGTACAACAGGAAGATGAAGAACAGCGACCATCCGACCGACTGGCGCGCCTCCCGCACGCTCGGCGTCGTGTAATAGCGCATCAGGATGTGCGGCAGCGCCGCCGTGCCCACCATCAGGCAGAAGATGAGCGCCAGGAAGTTCCAGCGCGAGACGTCGCGCGCCTTCTCGTCCTTGCCCGGGAAGGCCTCGCCGTGCGCCTTGACCGGTGCCGACTTGGCCGTGTTGGTGTTTTTGTCCGCGCGCCAGGTCACGCCGGCATTGGCCGCATCTTTCGGGAAGGTATCGAGCGCCTTCTGCGCGGCGGCGAT
>DASWHF010000001.1:0-14342 GCA_036393295.1 Acidiferrobacterales bacterium | reverse complement strand
CGCCTGGCCAATTCGCTGTTCGGCGAGCTGCGCGACGTGGTGTTCGCCAAGGCCCTGCAGAGCTCGATCCGTGCGGTGGCGCTCAGGGTCTTCCGCCATCTGCACCAGCTCGCGCTGCGCTTCCATCTCGAGCGCCAGACCGGCGGCATGTCGCGCGACATCGAGCGCGGCACCGCGGGCATCCGCTTCCTGCTCAACTTCATGCTGTTCAACATCCTGCCGACCTTGTTCGAGATCGGCCTGGTGGCGGTCATCCTGCTGGTCAAGTACGACCCCTGGTTCTGCATCGTCACGCTGATCACGCTCGGCATCTACGTCGCCTTCACGCTGTTCGTGACCGAATGGCGCATGATCTTCCGCCGCACCATGAACGAGATGGACTCGAAGGCCAACACCAAGGCGATCGACAGCCTGCTCAACTACGAGACCGTCAAGTACTTCAACAACGAGGGCTACGAGGCGAGCCGCTACGACACCACGCTCGCCGCCTGGGAGAAGGCGGCGATCCGCAACCAGACCTCGCTGTCGGTGCTCAACACCGGTCAGGGCGCGATCATCGCCGCCGGCGTGACGGCCCTGATGCTGATGGCCGGCCACGGCGTGGTGACCGGCGCCATGACTTTGGGCGACCTGGTGCTGGTCAACGCCTTCCTGATCCAGCTCTACATGCCGTTGCACTTTCTCGGTTTCGTCTACCGCGAGATCCGCCACTCGCTCGCCGACATGGAGCGCATGTTCGGACTGCTCGAGCAGTACCCCGAGGTGCAGGACAAGCCGGACGCCCGGACGCTCCGGGTGGATCGCGGCGCGATCCGCTTCGAGCACGTCAGCTTCGGCTACGATCCGCGCCGCCCGATCCTGTACGACGTCGATTTCGAGGTGCCGACCGGCCACAAGGTGGCGGTGGTCGGGGCGAGCGGCGCGGGCAAATCGACCCTGTCGCGGCTGCTGTTCCGCTTCTACGACGTCAACAGCGGCCGCATCCTGATCGACGGCCAGGACATCCGCGACGTCACCCAGGCGAGCCTGCGCAAGGCGATCGGCATCGTGCCGCAGGACACCGTGCTGTTCAACGACACGATCTACTACAACATCGCCTACGGCAATCCCGAGGCCAGCCGCGAACGGGTCATCCAGGTGGCGCGGGCCGCGCATATCCACGAGTTCATCGAGTCGCTGCCGGACAAGTACGACAGCCTGGTGGGCGAGCGCGGCCTGAAGCTCTCCGGCGGCGAGAAGCAGCGCGTCGCGATCGCGCGCACCCTGCTCAAGAGCCCGCCGATCCTGGTGTTCGACGAGGCCACCTCGGCGCTCGACTCGAAAACCGAGAAGGCGATCCAGGCCGAGCTCGAGGAGATCGCCACCAACCACACGACGCTGGTGATCGCGCACCGGCTGTCGACGGTCATGAACGCCGATCAGATCCTGGTCATGGACAACGGCCGCATTGTCGAGCGCGGCACGCACGCAGAGCTGCTCGCCCGGCACGGCACCTACGCCCACCTCTGGACCCTGCAACAGCAGGAGAAGCGGCAGCGGCCGCTGCGCGCGGTCGGCAACGGCGTCGTGCCGGACGGCTAAGTAAACCCTCGAGACCGGATCACCTGCCGTCCATTGCGAGGGCGCGCCAGCGCCCGCGGCAACCTCCTTGAACGGCCTGAGCGCTAATCGGAGATTGCCACGGCCCGCTTGCGCGGGCCTCGCAGCGACCGCTCCTCTGCTGTCCTTGCGAAAGCAAAGCGCCATGGATCGCTTCGCCACGACGACCGGACACGGCCGCCGGCCGGCACACTTCCCCAATCTGAACTTAGTTAACCTTTTGTTAATAAAAAGTATTTTTTATTCCTGCTGGTATGGAAATTGCTCGTTCATTGGGTGACTGCGGCGCGTCAGCGGGCCGGCAGGGAGCACCGGCACACGCCAGGCGTGCGCACAACAAGAACACCCCGGGAGCCCCATCATGCGCCTTGACCATTTCGGCCTCGTGCCGACGATCTGTGCCGCGCTGCTCGGCGGCTGTGCCGATTCGAGTCGTACCACCGCCGTCCCGACGACGCCGACCTATCTGTTCTTCAACGCTCCGCTGAGCGCTGTCGATCCGCTGCAACCCACCAGCCCCATCGCAGTGGAACCGGTATCGCCGGCCTCCAGCCCGTGGCGCATGCCACCTACCTGGCGTACTACGATATGGACCTCGGCGCGCTGACCGGACTGCTCGCCGATCGCCACACCCGCCACCTGGTCTACGCCCGCACCGGCGACGGAAGCCTGTGGAAGGTTCCGGCACTGCGCGGCGAATCGCCGACACCCCAGCGACTGTCGAACGAAACCGGCGCCACCACGGTTTGTGCCAGTAGTCACGAACCGGACTACGCCAATCCGGCGAATGCCCGCTACCTATACCGGCTGCCCGGCCCGAACGGCACCTGCAACAACAGCGACGACGTCTGGCGCATGGTGGCACTGTCGATGGGCGCCGGCGACGCGCCGCGCGATGCGCGCGAGCCGCTCGCCGCACGCCGCGACCGGCAGTTCGGTACGCTGACCGGCTGGCTGGCCAAGGACAACGGCGATCTCGTCGCCTACGACGCCGAGTTCAGCGCCGGCAGCGCGCAGGTCGTTGGCAGCTACGCCACCACCGCGCTCAAGCTCCTGGAAGCGCCGAACGGGATCGTATTCCTGAACATCGACGGAACGCTGCGCGCCTACGACCCGCACGGCGCGGGGCGCCGGCCCTGTCGGCGCCGCTCTACAGCGCGGTCAGCGGCATCAACGGCCCGCTCTCCGACGGCGCCCACCTCTACTTCCAGGACGGGCTTACGATCGTCCAGGTATCGCTGAGGGGCACCGGTTCGGCGACGGCGATCGTGAGCGAGCCTGACGGCTGGATCGGCGGAGTGGTGCTCACCGACCGGCGCGTGGTGTACGCCTGGAATCACGACAGCGGAAACGTCACCCTGCGCGCCGTCGACAAGTCCGGCGGCACACCGGTCGATCTCGCGCTGATCGGCACCGTCAACGACTTCATCAGCACGGTCGGCGCGGCCGGCCGCTGGATCTATTACAACCGGCTGCAGAACGGCCTGAGCCGCTGGGACGCCGTCGCCATCCCCGACGACGGCGGCACCCTCGCGATGCATACCGATGCCGCCTGGGTGGGCTGGACGGAGTCGACCAGCGCCCGGGTCGGGGCGCGCAACCGGTCGCTGCCGATGTCGCGCCTGCTGCTGCGTACCGGTGCGGCACCGCCCTACGGCCTGGTGTCGTACGACGCGGCCGCGCATGCCGAGGTCGCGCAGCTCGGCAGCCTGCGGGCGGACGCGACCAACAGCTACGATCCCTTCTTCCGGCGCCTGCCCAACCGCGGCGACATTCTCGGTCGGGCCTATTTCGACGATACCGGCACCCAGGACATTCTGTACCTCAACACCGAGCGCGCCGGTTCGCTGACGCGCGTCACGGCCAGCGCGACCAACGAGCAACCGGTCGGCGCGACCGGTTGCACACTGCGCCGCGGCGCCGCGCCCGACGCCGTGCTCGCCCTGCTGCTGTCGTTCGCCGCCGCGCACCCGTGGCGCCGGCGCCGGTCATCCGGGGGCGCGGCCGAAAGCGCCTGATCGACACGCCCGGCGGGGCAGAACGCTCCGCCGGATATGCAGGCCGGCGCCCGATCGACCGCCGGCCCCAAAAGAAAGCCCCGCCTTAAGCGGGGCTTTCCGGTCTGCCATACCGCGATGGTGTGCTAGCGCGGCACCACCTTGGTCGCCTGCATGCCCTTCGGACCCTTGGTGGACTCGAATTCCACCTGCTGGCCCTCGGCCAGGCTCTTGAAGCCGTCGCCCTGGATCACCGAAAAGTGCACGAACACATCGGCCGAACCGTCGGAAGGGGTGATGAAACCAAAGCCCTTAGCATCGTTGAACCACTTTACCGTACCGCTCTGCATAGCTTCCTCTTATGCTCCTGACGAGCAATAAAAGCGCGGGGTGACCCCGCACACAATGACAGGCGAAAGGAGCGCCTAAGAGGTACCACAACCAGCAAAACGCTTGGTGCGAAAACCGTTCTCGTGCTGCCACTTCACCGCTTTAGCCCACCCTAATATACCGGTGAACCTCTTTATTTATAGTACGTGCTGGTTTGCACGCTTTCAAGCCGCCCGACGGGCGGCGCCCCGGCCCCGCGGCCCGCCGGGGGGGTCGCGGCGGGGCACCTTGCCTAAAAATTAATCATTCTGGAAATCCCGCCGCCCATGCCGGACAATGGGCGGGCGAACCCCCAAGCCAACCCCGCGAGTCCGGCCGTGCGCTCACCCTTCTCTCTGCCCCAACTCGCGATCCTCGCCTTCGTCTTCGCGCTGCTGGTGGTGCTGGTGCAGATCGGCGCGCTGCGCATCGCCTTCGAGAAGCTCGGGCTGGCGCCCGAGTCGGCGGCGCTGCTGTTCGTGTTGTCGCTGGCCGGCAGCCTGTTCAATCTGCCGCTGTTCACCATCGACGCCGATGCCCCGGCCGGACCGCGCCCGCTGCCGCGCCCGTTCCGGCTGCTGAACCTGGAACCGGTGCCGTTCACGGGTAAGACGCTGATTGCCGTCAACGTCGGCGGCGGCGCGGTACCGGTCGCCTTCAGTCTGTACCTGGTGACGCACAATCCGGTGTCGCTCTGGCAGGTGTTATTGGCGGTGGCCGCGGTGACCGCGATCTGCCGGGCCATCAGCCGGCCGGTCCCGGGCCTCGGCATCGGCATGCCGGTGCTGGTGGCGCCGGTGGCCGCGGCGCTGGTGGCGCTGATCCTGAGCGCCGACCAGGCCCCGACACTGGCCTATGTCGGCGGCACCCTCGGGGTGCTGATCGGCGCCGACCTGTTGCGCTTCGGGGATATCCGCGCCATGGGTGCGCCGGTGGCGTCGATCGGCGGCGCCGGGACCTTCGACGGAATTTTCATCACCGGGCTGGTGGCAGTGCTGCTGGCCTGAGTATCGGCGTGGGGAACGTCAGACCGTGCTAGAGATTGCTGGGGGCCGCAGGAGCGGCCTTCTGCACATCGGCGACCGGCACGACTGTCGCGCTGTTTCTGGCCACCGCCTTGGGCGCGGCCGCCCTGGCGGCGGTCTTGGGCGTATAAGTCTGCTTCAGCGCCAGGACCTTGCGTACATAGCCTCGGGTCTCGGCGTACGGCGGGATACCCCTGTGGCGCTTCACCGCGTTCTCACCGGCGTTATAGGCGGCCACCGCCAGACGGGGATTGTGATCGAACATCACCAGCAGGTCGCGCAGATAGCGCACGCCGCCGTGGACGTTCTGGACCGGATCGAAGATGTCCTCGACCCCGTAACGCGCCGCGGTCGCAGGCATCAGCTGCATGAGTCCCGAGGCACCCTTGTCGGAAATGGCATTGGGGTTGAACGCCGATTCGGCGTGCATCACGGCCTTGACCAGCGCTATGTCGACCCGGTGGCGTGTGGCCGCGCGGCGGATCAGGCGGTCGTAGGCGTTGACGTCGATGGCCGCCGATTGCACGCGCTTCTCCGACACCATGGCGCCGACGCCGCGTGCGCTTTCGCTCTTGCGCACCAGCTTGTAGTCCTTGTTGGCGATCGGGTGGTCGGTAATGATGCGCGTGCCGCCCGGCAGCTGATAGACATAAAACGCCGCCAGGGCGTCGCCGTGCGTCCAGCACAGCACCGAAACCCCCAGCAGCACCTGCCAAATTTTCGAGCGACCCTGCATTAATGTCATTTTTATAAGCCTTGTGCCCCCTGAAGGGGTCCATACACCCACTCGATAATTAGCATTTACCGTGCCACGGCCGGGATTGGCACCCTCCACGCCGGATCTCATATAACAATTTGTTTAAAATGACATTTCTCTGCCAGTCTGGCGCGCAAAGGCGCGGCGGCGCCTGCCGCCGACCGGCAGCCGGTGGGCGAAATACGTCAGGCGCGGAACGTTATGCCGCAAAAAGACCGTATGGGGCACCCAGCGCCCAGCCCGTGACCTGCAATCGCCGCAGAAATGAATTACACTTTAGCTATTGCTTATGGAGCCCCACCGCGGGCCCCGCTCTTTTCGGCGCCCAGCGCAACACCACGGGCGACCGGCCCCGGATGGGATGCGCCCGCCCGCGCTGTCCTGCCTTTGAATCCCCGCACCCCGTGTGCCCGAACTGGAGACCGACTCGTGGCCAGTGTTGCAGCAACCAAAGAGAACTTCGCCGAAATCGTGGAAAAGAACGACCTCGTGATCTTCGACTTCTGGGCCCCCTGGTGCGGCCCCTGCAAGTCCTTCGGCCCGGTGTTCGAGGCCATGTCCGAGGAGAACCCGGATATCGTCTTCGCCAAGGTCAACACCGAGGAACAGCAGGAGCTGGCCGCCGCCTTCCAGATCCGCTCGATCCCGACCACCATGATCTTCCGCGAGAAGATCATCATCTTCGCCCAGCCCGGTGCCCTGCCGAAAAGCGCGCTCGAGGAAGTGCTGGCCAAGGCCAAAGAGCTCGACATGGAGGACGTGCGCAAGGAGATCGCCGCTCAGCAACAGGCCGGCGGCCAGCAGGCCTGAAGCGCGGCGGATGCCCGGGCGGGCCATCGGCCGCCCCGTGGAGCGGCTCAGCGCGGACCGCGGTGCCGGTCGAGCCAGTAGGCCCAGGCCACGATCAGCCACTGCATCTGACCCACCCAGGCGATCGCCGTTACGCCGGGCGGCGGCGGCCCGAAGGCATTGCCGAGGTGGATCAGCGCCAGCAGGGTCGCGAGCGCCCACAAACCCCAGGACCCGGCGCGATAGCGGGCACGGGTGGCGCGCAGGTACCCGGCCAGACCGGCCGCAAAGATCAGCCCCTCCACCGCCAGCGTGCCGGCCACCGAATTCCACAGGCCGAGCCCGACCCGCGGCCCGTCCCCGGGCAGCAGCGGCAGGTCCGGACGGTGCGCGACCGGTCGAGCAGCCAGTGGCTCACCACGCATACCCCCAGTACCAGCGCCTCGCGCGGTTGCCGGCGCAGCACCCCATAGACCAGCCCGAAGGCCAAGCCCCAGGCCAGTACCAGCACCAGGCTGTGCGATATCGGATAGTGGACGAAATCGAGCGGCGTGAACGCCGTGACGCCGGGGCGGATCTCGACGCGCTCCACACCGAGCAGCAGCGTCGGCCACAGCAGATCCAGAAACTGCGCCGCCAGGAACAAGGTTCCGAGCGACACCCGCGGCGCCAGCGCCTTGGCCCCGAAGCCGACCGCGAAGTGGGCTAGGAACATCGCGCCGGGCCTTATGCTTCCAGCTTACTTCCAGCCTGTGCGAATGCGCCGTTCCATTTCCTCATTCGACACAACCCGACCTAACCGAGAATCCTCACGTCCGCGCGCGACCATGCGGTCGATCGAATCGCAATTCGCGCATGATGTCCTCATAGGTCGCGTCATCGGGCTGAGATGCGATCACTTCGGCCATCCTTTGCTTGGCAGTGGGCATAGCGCTTTCGACTCACAAAATTCCGGTAGGCGCGGACATTACCAGGCGTATGCTTGTATCGATCGAGCAGCAGCTTCTCGGAGTCCCGCGCGCCAAGTGGCTACATGGCCACCGGGGTCAACGTATATACCCTGCCGTGCTGCGCTGCAGCTCTGACATTTCCTCGACGGAGCGCTTCCCTTACCTCATCGAGCCTGTATGCATCTTCCAGGGAAAGGTACGGCGACCAGTCATCATCGGTTTCAAGCAACTCCACGTCGACCTCGGCAACATACCGGCCTTCATGAACCAACTTCGTACGGCTTCGCTTTCTCATCGACGCCTCCTAAGAAAATCGTCCCCCCAAAGCTCCGGGGCTGGCCTGTAGGCCGTCACCAGAACCGCTGGAGTGGTGTGGCCCTTCGGGATTCCCCAGACGACATGTATTGGTTGATTCCGACTGTCCTTCTGGAGCACGAGCACACAAGGACCTTTCGGGTAGTCCGGGTAATCCTCCACAACGGTGGCTTCGATAACTCCTTCCACTACTTCCCGAACCAACAGACCGTCGTCTGAAAGCTCATCGTATCCGTGCTCCGAAATACGCACTTCACCTTGTCCGACCAATCTCCGAATGCTTTCAAATGTCTTGCTCAATGGATTCCCCATTGGAAGAGTTTGTTGGGGGGCAGAGCAAAGTATGTTACATATATTAGCAACAACTTTGCCAGGATCCCAGTTTTCCAGGCTTTCCTTGCACCTTGCAACTTGTATCTGACTTCAACCCACCCACACCCGCGCATTCCGGAATATCCGCATCCACGGCCCGTCCTCGCCCCAGTCGTCGGGGTGCCAGGAGTTGGCGACGGTGCGGAACACCCGCTCGGGATGCGGCATGAGGATGGTGAAGCGGCCGTCGCGGGTGGTGAGGCCGGTGATGCCGAGCGGCGAGCCGTTGGGGTTGAGCGGATAGGCATCGGCCAGCCGGCCGTGGGCGTCGACGAAGCACAGCGCGACCTCCCGGTCGAGCACCACCTGCTCGATATGCGCCGGGTCGCGGAACTCGGCGCGGCCCTCGCCGTGGGCGACGGCGATCGGCAGCAGCGAGCCCTGCATGCCCGTGAGGAAGATCGACGGGTTCTCCGGGATCTGCACCTGGCAGACCCGCGCCTCGAACTGCTCGCTGCGGTTGCGCACAAAGTGCGGCCAGCGGCCGGCGCCGGGAATCAGCTCGTGCAGGTTGGACATCATCTGGCAGCCGTTGCACACGCCGAGCGCGAAGCTGTCGGGGCGATGGAAGAACGCGGCGAACGCGTCGCGCGCGCGGGTGTTGTAGAGGATCGACTTCGCCCAGCCCTCGCCGGCGCCCAGCACGTCGCCGAACGAGAAACCGCCGCAGGCGGCCAGCCCCTGGAAATCGTCGAGCGCGATGCGCCCGTCGAGGATATCGCTCATGGTCACGTCGCGCGCGTCGAAGCCGGCGCGGTCGAAGGCCGCGGCCATCTCGAGCTGGCCGTTCACGCCCTGCTCGCGCAGGATCGCCACGCGCGGGCGCGCGCCGCGCGCGATATACGGCGCCGCCACGTCCACCGCCGGATCGAAGCTTAAGGATGCGCGCAGCCCGGGGTCGTCGGCATCGAGCAGGCGGTCGTATTCCTGCTGCGCGGCCGCGGGGTTGTCGCGCAGGCGCTGGATCTCGAAGCTGGCCCGGCTCCAGGCGCGCTGCAGCTCGACGCGCGGCTCGCTGAGCCACGGCCGGCCGTCGCGCAGCACGGTCACGTGATCGTCGTCGCTGAGCGTGCCGAGATAATGAGTATGGCGCGCGAGCCCGGCCTTCTTCAGGGCCCCGAGAATGCCGCCGCGACGCTCGCGCGGCACCTGCAGCACCGCGCCGAGCTCCTCGTTGAACAGCGCGGCGAGCGGATCGCGCCCGAGCGTGCCGATGTCGACCGTCAGGCCGACGCGGCCGGCGAAGGCCATTTCGCACAGCGTCGCCCACAGGCCGCCGTCGGAGCGGTCGTGGTAGGCGATGAGGAAGCCGAGCTCGTTCAGCGCCTGGATCACCGCGAAGAACAGCTTGAGCACGCGCGGATCGTCGACGTCCGGCGCCTCGTGGCCGAGCTGACCGTGGACCTGGGCCAGGATCGAGCCGCCGAGGCGATTCCTGCCCTTGCCGAGATCGATGAGCAGCAGGTCGGTCGCACCGCAGTCGCCGCGCAACTGCGGCGTCAGCGTCTTGCGCACGTCCATGACCGGCGCGAACGCCGAGACGATCAGCGACACGGGTGCCGTGACGGCGCGCTCGACGCCGGCGTCGTCGCGCCACACGGTCTTCATCGACATCGAGTCCTTGCCGACCGGGATGGAGATGCCGAGCGCCGGGCACAGCTCCAGGCCGACGGCGCGCACCGTGTCGTACAGCGCCGCGTCCTCGCCGGGGTGGCCGGCCGGCGCCATCCAGTTGGCGGACAGTTTCACGTCCGGCAGCTTCTCGATGCGCGCCGCCGCGAGATTGGTCAGCGCCTCGCCGATCGCCATGCGGCCGCTGGCCGGCGCGTCGATCAGCGCCAGCGGCGTGCGCTCGCCGAGCGCCATGGCCTCGCCGCTGTAGGCCTTGTAGCTCAAGGCGGTCACCGCCACGTCGGCCACCGGCACCTGCCAGGGGCCGACCATCTGGTCGCGGCACACGAGACCGGTGACGCTGCGGTCGCCGATGGTGATGAGAAAGCTCTTGCTCGCCACCGTCGGATGCCGCAGCACCCGGTAGGCGGCGTCGCGCGCGTCGAGGCCCTTGGTCTTGAACTTCGGCAGCTTGCGCCTGATGCGCTTGACGTCGCGCAGCATCTTGGGCGGCTTGCCGAGCAGCATGCCGAGCTCGAGGTCGATGGGACAGGCGCGGCGCGCGGCGTCGGCGCCGCTCGTTTCGGCGAACTGCGCGTCGGTCACCACCAGCTGCGGCTCGGCGGTGGCGTCGCCGATCACGGCGAACGGGCAGCGCTCGCGCTCGCACAGCGCGCGGAAGGCGTCGAGCCGGTCCGGCGCCACGCCCAGCACGTAGCGCTCCTGCGCCTCGTTGCACCAGATCTGCATGGGGCTCATGCCCGGCTGGTCGTTGGGCACGGCGCGCAGCTCGAAGCGCCCGCCGCGGCCGGAGTCGTTGACCAGCTCCGGCACGGCATTCGACAGGCCGCCGGCGCCGACGTCGTGGATCCACAGGATCGGATTGGCCTCGCCGAGCGCCCAACAGCGGTCGATGACCTCCTGGCAGCGGCGCTGCATCTCCGGGTTGCCGCGCTGCACCGAGGCGAAGTCGAGCTCCTCGTGGCTCGCGCCGGTCGCCATGCTGGAGGCGGCGCCGCCGCCCAGCCCGATGAGCATGGCCGGCCCGCCGAGCACGATGACCCGGGCGCCCGGCGGCAGCGCCTGCTTGGCGATTTGCCGGCCGCGGATGTTGCCGACGCCGCCGGCCAGCATGATCGGCTTGTGATAGCCGCGCAGCTCGCCGCCGACCTCCTGCTCGAAGGCGCGGAAGTAGCCGGCCAGATTCGGCCGGCCGAACTCGTTGTTGAAGGCCGCGCCGCCGAGCGGCCCGTCGATCATGATCTCGAGCGCCGAGGCGATGCGCCCCGGCTTGCCGTAATCCCGCTCCCAGGGCTCGACCGCGCCGGGGATGCGCAACGCCGAGACCGAGAAGCCGGTGATGCCGGCCTTCGGCTTGGCGCCGCGCCCGGTCGCGCCCTCGTCGCGGATCTCGCCGCCGGAACCGGTCGCCGCGCCCGGGAACGGCGAGATCGCGGTCGGGTGGTTGTGGGTCTCGACCTTCATGAGGATGTGGATGTCGTCCTCGTGATAACCGTAGGCGCCGGTCGCGGGATCGGGGAAGAAGCCGTCGCCGTGGAAGCCTTGGATGATCGAGGCATTGTCCTTGTAAGCGACCAGCGTGCCGCGCGGATTCCGCTCATGGGTGTGGCGGATCATCTGGAACAGCGACTGCTCCTGGCGCCGGCCGTTGATCACCCAGTCGGCGTTGAAGATCTTGTGCCGGCAGTGCTCGGAATTGGCCTGGGCGAACATCATGAGCTCGACATCGGTGGGGTTGCGCTTGAGCCGCGTGAAATTGTCGAGCAGATAGTCGATCTCGTCGGGTGACAGCGCCAGGCCGAGCTCGGCGTTGGCGCGCTCGAGCGCCGCGTGCCCGCCGCCCAGCAGATCGACGACGCTGAGCGGCGCCGGCGCCTGTTCCTCGAACAATGTGCCGACCTCGTCGAACCCGGCGAGCAGGCTCTCGGTCATGCGGTCGTGCAGCAGGGGCGCGAGCGCAGCGCGCTGCGTCGCGCCGAGCTCGGCGCCGCCGGCCAGCTCCAGGTACCAGGCCACGCCGCGCTCCAGGCGTTTGACGGCGGCCAGCCCGCAGTGCCGGGCGATGTCGGTGGCCTTGGTCGACCACGGCGAGATCGTGCCGCGCCGCGGCACGGCCAGCAGCAGCGCGCCGCCGGCCGCGGCCGCGGCCTGGCTCGGGCCGTAGGTCAGTATGCGTTCCAGCACCGTCGTCTGGGCGGCGTCGAGCGGCTCGGCGAGCGCCGCGAAGTGCCAGTACTCGGCACGCACGCCGGTCACGGCGGGCTCGCGCTCCTTGAGACGCGCCAGCAGCCGCTCGCGGCGAAACGGCGCCAGTGCCGGCGCGCCGCGCAGCCGGAGCAGCAGATCGGCGCCCGCCGGGACACCGGCGACGCGCGGATCGGGTTTGGAGGTGCCTTTTGCCATGCTCAGTCGTGCCGGCCTATCGTCTGCCCGGGATTTTACTGTAGGGTGGGGCCCTGCCCCACCATCTCTATTTGGTGGGGCAGGGCCCCACCCTACATGAAATAAGACGTCAAATAAGCTCGCGCCACGCCAGGCCCTCGTCCTGGCCGGCGACCTGTATCCACGACGCCTCGCAGCCCAGGGCGCCGCTCAGCGCGCTTGCGGCCAGGTAGGGCGTGTTGTTCTGCTCGCTCAGGTGCATCGCCACCAGATGCTGAAGCCGCGAGCAATCGAGACGCGCCAGCAGCGTCGCCGCGGCGTCATTGTCCAGATGGCCGAGCGGGCCGCCGACCCGCTGCTTGAGACTCGGTGGATAACCGCCGTCCCAGAGCAGCTCGCGGTCGTGGTTGCACTCGAGCAGCAGCGCGTCGCAGCCGTCGAGGCAGGTCTCGATATGGCGGGTGGACGAGCCGACGTCGGTCAGCACGCCGACGCGGTGGCGGCCGTCGGAGAACACGAACTGGCTGGGCTCGGCGGCGTCGTGCGGCACCGGGAAGGGCGTGACCTCGAGGGCGTCGATGGCGAAGCGCTCGTGGCAGCTGAACAGGCGCAGGTCGGCGACGCCGTTCATGCCCTGGCGCTCGGCCGCCCGCCGGGTCCCGGCGGTCATCCACACCGGCAATCGGTAGCGGCGCGCCACGGCCGCGACGCCGCGCAGATGGTCGCCGTGCTCGTGGGTCACGACCACCGCGGTCAGCGCCCCGCCGTCGAGCCCGAGACGCGCCAGGCGCCGCTCGAACTCGCGCAGCGAGAAGCCGCAATCCAGGAGCACGCGCGTGGCACCGCATTCGATGAGCGTCGCGTTGCCGCGGCTGCCGCTGCCGAGGGACGCGAACCGCAGGGGCTGGGACGCGGGCGTCAGCCGGACCTCCCCGCTGCGACATGATCGATCATCGTCAACGCAGCTGGCGCTCGAGCTGCTGGAGCACGCCTTCGGCCAGCTCCTGGGTCACCGGCAGGCCCTTGGCGTCGCGGATCGACACCTCGGTCCAGGCCGTCGCGTCCTTGAGCTTGACCAGGTACACGGTCTCCTTCGCCTCGTCGTCGCCGACCAGCCAGCCGAACAGGCCGCCGCGCTTTTTCTTCTCGCCGGCGGTCACGTGGCGCACCCGATAGGTCCACTGCGAGCGATCGCGATCCTCGACCAGCCAGCCGAGCCGGTCGAGCGACAGCCCGACGCGCCGCCAGCTGTTGTCGATGCCGTCCTCGACGCGCAGCACCGGACCGATGACGGGGTCGAGCGCCATGCCGGCGCGCGCGCCTTCCGGCTTGGCGGTCACGACATCGGTGGCGCGCTGCTCGTTCATGCCGACGAACACCAGGAACTGGCGCAGCAGCTCGACTTCCAGCTCGGGGTCGCTGGCGCGCGGCTGCCACATCGTCTGGATCACGCCGGTCGGGTTGTTCGAGGCGACCACCTCCTCCATGCCGCGGTGGCTGAGATAGACCTCGGTGGTGTTGGGCTCCTTGCCGATCTCGAGGCGGACGCGGTACTTGTCGCGCAGGCCGGTGGAATGCAGCATGCCGAGCACGCTCGACTTGCCACGCTCGAGCGCGCTGCCGGGCACCGGACGGTAATCGACCCAGTCGGTCTCCATGACGCCCGACTGGCGCGACTCGCGCTCGATGGTCAGGCCCTTGCGCTGCAGGAACTGGTGCGCCAGGTCCCAGACGCGCGCCGGCGGCGCGTCGAGCGTCAGCCAGCGCTGGCCGCCGGCGCGCTCCAGGCGGATGCCGTCGTAATTGGGCAGCACCGGCTGTCCGACCACGACGTCGGGCCGCAGCGCGGCCGTCGCCGGCGGGGCGGCGGCGCCGGGTTCGGCGACCACCGCCTCGGGCACGACCAGGGCGGAGTTCGTCTCCGGCGCGACCAGGTCGGGCGGCACTTCGAGCGGCGGCCGCACGTCGGCGCGGCGCTCCGGCTTGGTGCTGAGGGTACAGCCGGCTAACAAGGTGGCGGTAAACAAGGTCATTAGTGCGGAAACGACGATTGGTTTGCCACGGGGGGCAGGGGGAGCACGGCGACTGCCAAAACGCATCATTATAATAAAGACCCAGGTCGTTAACGTGTTCGAGTCGGAAACGGGGTCACTCG